>JANQQA010000307.1 GCA_028285205.1 Bythopirellula sp.
GTCCTGGAAGCCAGGACCATACATCGCAAAGTCGAGCTTGCCTGCTGCAAGCAACGTCGCGTCGCGGATTGATTCTGCCTCCAGCCGGCGCCGATTAGCACGCCAATAAAACTGGTTGCTCCCATCAATCTTTGCGTACGCTTCGTTGTGGGCCGAAGATTGGCGATAAACATGGCTGGTTACTACCAGCTTGTGCAACTGTTTGAGCGATTGGGGAACTTTGATCCACTCACCGCCATCACGAAACTCCGCGGCCAGCCAGTCTAGCAACTCTGGATGCGTTGGTAGTTGCCCCATGCGGCCGAAGTCGTTGGGAGAGTTCACAATTCCGCGTCCGAAGTGATACAACCACACGCGATTGACGATTGAACGCCACGTGAGAGGATTCTTCGAATCGGCAATCCACTCGGCCAGCGCAACACGACGCTCGCCTTCGGAGTGTTGTTGAGGCAAGTCGAACCGGACAGGCAAATCGCCAGGCAGCTGCAACGTGCCGGGACTAACCTGTTTGACGTGCTGATCGATCATGCCACGGTTCAGCACAAAAATATCGGCGGGCTTGCCGTTGGTAGGAACATGATTTCCTTCTGGGGCAAAATGGGTCGCGGCAGCGTAAACGTGCTGCTGGGATTCGAGGAGCTTTCTCCGCTTTTCGGCCAGTTTCCCGAGCTCCTCACTGACCTGCTTGATTGCGGCGGTCAGTTCCTCGTTCTCCGCCGAATCGGCAGGGCTGTCACGCAGTGTTTCCTCCAACTGACGTTTTCGCTCCGCCAGTTCGCCCCGCTCGTCCGCGAAAGAACTCAGTCGAGCAACGACTTCCAGGTCCGTCACGATCGGACGGTCACTCCGGCCAATTGCTGCAAACACGGCTTGCAAGCTGTAGTAGTCCTCTTGCGAGATCGGGTCGAATTTGTGGTTGTGACAGCGTGCACACTGAACCGTCATACTCGTAAAGGTCTGGATGGTATTGGTCACCATGTCGTCGCGATCGAGATTGCGCGCGATGCGGCCGTCCATCTTGGCAGCCGAGACCTCGACATGACCGATGAAATCCCAAGGGCCCGCCACCAGGAATCCAGTGGCGGCAATGAGTTCGGGCTGCTTGGGATACAACACGTCGCCTGCGATTTGTTCCTTGATGAAACGGGCGAAGGGCCGATCGTCGTTGAAGGCACGAATCACATAATCACGATAGGGCCAGGCATTGGGGCGAAGTTTGTCTTTGTCGTAGCCGTGAGTATCGCCATAGTGTGCGACGTCGAGCCAGTGCCGCGCCCACCGTTCTCCATAGCGCGGTGAAGCCAGCAGGTAATCGACGAGGGCCGCCCAGGCGCGATCATCGACTCCCACCGCCGAACCCGAGGAAGACAGTCGACTTACCCAAGTTGCCGACTCCTCCGGTGTCGGCGGCAATCCGATCAGGTCGTAGAACACTCGTCGCACGAGCGTGCGAGCGTCCGCCTCGGCGGACAGCGTCAGCCCCTTTTCGCGGAGCTTGTCAATCACGAATGCATCAACTGGCGTGGATACGCGCGCACTCGCGTGCGTATCAATGTCCGGAACGCTACTACGTACGATTGGATTGAGTGACCACCAATCAGTGTCCGTTACTTCGTCTGATTGCAGGTGAAGATCACGGGGCCAGTTAGCGCCGCTGGCGATCCACTGCCGCACGAGCGCGATCTCCTCCTGACTGAGCGGGTCCGCCTGCTTTGGCATTTCCGCTGCGCCGTTCACCGGAGTGATCAACTCCAACAGATAACTCGCTTCAGGTTCTCCGGGCTGGATTGCGGCACCGCTGTCACCTCCAGCCATTGTTGATTTCGCCGACTGAAGAGAAAATCCGCCGCTCTGCTCCGCGGAATTGTGACAACTGTAGCAGCGGCGCTGCAGAATCGGTACGACCTTGTCGACAAAGAACGCCTCGTCAGCAACGCAAACGCCTTCCGGGCCAAGCAACAACAAAACAACCAGTATTGTACGGTTGTGGATCATGTTTCGCGTCGTGACTCCCAAACGTCTCGTGCTGCTAACGCAATGATTGAATCTTTGATTGCTTGGACGCCTGCGCTGCCGGATCGGGTACATCCAGCCCCGCAGCCCAATAAACTGCATTAGTGAGCATGCGCTTCATCTGCGGCAACTCGAAATCGTCTGGATGTCCCAGTGAAGTGTAAAATGCGCGACCTCCACCGGGTGAAGTGAACGTCCACGCGACGGGTTCCTCGGGACCAGCGTCCCCAACTCGGCCCATCATCAATAGCTGCGCATCAGTGGCCAGCGGCGACATTTTGTACAGCCACGAAGCCACCGTGAACTCACCAGGTTGCAGGCGGCTGACGATAGGATGGGAGGTGGACCCTTCAGGGATCCATACTTCCGATGCAGCGTCGCCCTTGTCTGCATGATTGCCATGGTGGCCCTGATAATTACCGCCCAAGACGACACGATCAAAATCAGGCCATGCAGCGCGGCCATCGGGAACCTTGCCATCACGCTGTGCGAACGCGTGACTCGTTGTCCGCAGAGCCACGATAGGCTTCCCAGCCTCAACGAACTGGCGAATTGTGCCGAGTTGCTCCGGCTTGAGAGATCGACGCCACATGGAGATCAGCGCTAGATCGGCATTGGCCAGCACCTTCTCCAAGCCAGGCAGATCGTGGGTGTCGCGATCATCGTTGATCACATAGTCAACCTTGAAGTCCTTGCCCAGGTTCTCCGCTGCGAACTTAGGAAGCGTCTTGTACGTTTCGTACTCGAACTCGCTGACCACGACCGCCAGCCTCGGCCGAGAATCGCTTTGGAAGCGGAATTCGTCTCCGCCAAGGATGTCGGTGCTGAGCACGGTCGGGCAGACGAACTTCTCGATGTGCTCGATGATGAGATCCGTGCCGGTGTGATGGTTTACATAGGGCCACATTGCAGGGTTGTACATCGTGTCTGTCATGTCGCGCACGAGGACTACATTCTTGCCATTTTTGGCCAGCTGCCGCAGCCCAAACGGGCGCCCCAGGACGCACATATTGGTGTGAACGCCAACGAGCAAGACGTTCTTAATCCCACGCGATTCGAGCAAGTTCCAGGCCTCGACGCCGCTGTCGGTAATCGCGTCGTTGTCAGAGATCTCCAGGACGTCGATCTGACGAGTCCACGGAGCGTTGGGATTGCGCCCCATTCCTCGCAGCTTCGCATGCCATTGTTCGTGCACAACTGGGTCATCGTCCTCGCCGCCATCTGATTGGTCGATGGGATAAGTTCCTTGCTCCTCCGCTGGGATCCTGTGGCACCATTCGCCGATTTCGGCCGGCAGATTCACGGCTGTTGGCGCTTCACTTGCGCGCAGCCGAGCGGGATGCCCCTCGTAGGGCGCAAGGCAGCTGCTCGGCGAATGAATGATGAAGACGCCCGCGTCACGGGCTTTCTTGACGACCTCGTTCATCCGTGGAGCGATTTCCTTGACGCGCTGAACGGCGTTGTAGCAGTGATGGGCATCCCACATATCGCAGATGATGAGCGCTGTCTCGCCTGCGTTCCATCGTTCGGTTCGCCACTGGGGAGCAAAGACACCGCTGCCCGGCCGAGTTTCCTGGCGCGTTCGCAATTCCAACTCTATTGACTCTGCCACGACGGGCTTGCTCCCAAGAATCGCGACTGTCCCCAACAGCACGAGCCGCACGATCGAGTGCATGGCTTTGCTTTTTCCTCTGACCGGTACTATTGTGCGATAAGCTTCACGCCAGGATTTCATGGATCAACTCTCCGTGTACGTCGGTGATTCGACGGTTTAGTCCGTTGTGGTAGTAGGTCACGCGTTCGTGGTCGAGTCCGACCAGGTGCAGGACGGTGGCATAGAAGTCCCACACCGTCGTGGGCGTCCCGATCGCGCGACGTCCGAAGTCGTCGGTCGTTCCGTGCACGGCTCCACCTTGAATGCCAGCGCCCATCATCCAGCATGTGAACCCGTCGGGATTATGATCCCGCCCGGCAGTGCCCTGCTGATGAGTCGGCATGCGGCCAAACTCCGTCGTCCACAGCACAAGTGTGTCGTCCAGCAACCCCCGCTGATTCAAATCGGTTAGCAGCGCCGCGGTGGGCTGGTCGAAAATCGGACAATGCCGCTCGTAGTCGGCCTTCAAGGTCTTATGCGCATCCCAATTGAGCTTGCCGTCGACTCCCGAAGCGCGCGCTGCGCAATACAAGTTGACGTAGCGAACACCTCGCTCGAGCAGCCGCCGAGCCAGCAAACAATTCTTAGCATAGCCCGCGAGATACTTGTTCGTGCTGTCGGTCCCGTAGGTTCGATGCGTTGATTGCGATTCAGCGCTCAGGTCAGACACCTCGGGAGCCGAAAGCTGCATGCGAGCGGCCAGTTCGTACGCAGCGATGCGCGCATACAAATCCGTATTACCCGGATTCGCTATGGCATGCCGTTGGTTAAGCTCTTGCAGGAATTCACGCGTCGCCTCATCTTCAGCGTCTTGAACACTGGAAGGCGTTTTCAAATTACGGATCGATTGCTGAGCACTGAGCATCACACCTTGATGACGCGCTGGCAAGAAGCCGTTGCTCCAGTTCGCTTTACCGTTGGGCGGTTCGCCACGCAAGTCTGGAATCGCCACGTACGCGGGTAGATTCTCGTTCTCACTGCCGAGCGCGTAACTGAGCCAGGCCCCCGCACTAGGAAACCCTTCGGTCGCATGGCCGGTGTTCATGAAGATGCAACCCGGCCCATGCGTATTTGATTTCGACGTCATCGAGTGGATGAAAGCGATGTCGTCGACATGCCGCGCCATGTGAGGCAACATACTAGAAATCTGCTTACCACTTTCACCGCACGAAACGAACGGCCACGGACTGCGCATCAGGTTTCCGTTCTTGCCTTGAAAGCTCGAAAAGTTGCCTTCTCCGGGCAAGGGCTGGCCGTGACGCTTGGTGAGCTCAGGCTTGTACTCCCACAAATCTATGTGCGAGGCGGCGCCCGGGCAGAAGATCTGCAGGACTCGCTCCGCTTTTGGGAAGTAATGACGGCTATGGGCGTCGTATGCCCGCGGCGTACCTCCTCGCGCCTCTGCGGCTTGTAGGTGACTCAATCCGATAGCCGCTAAGCCGCTGTAGACGCTTCCCAACATCGCTCGGCGCGTGAGTTGATCGCTCTGAGACACATCGTTCGATTGTGTGTTCATGCTCACCGCTCGCTTGGGGACTTGGTCAGTTGAGATAAATCAATTCGTTGGCATTCAGCAGTGCTCTACACAAGGCTCGCAGGCCGTGTTGCTCGACGAGCCGGTTTGCTGCTCGACTCTCATTCTCGTCGGGTAAGCGGGAAAATGCGAATCTGAAAGCCAATTCGATCGGCTTCGATCCGTCCTCCTCAGCTCGGCGTCGCACTCGTTGAGCAAGGAAGTCGGCCATATCGATCGTGAACTGGTGATTGAGCAACGACAAGGCCTGCAACGGCGTCGTCGTTGCCGCACGGCGGGGCGTCGAAAACGCACAATCGGGCGAGTCGAAGTCGGTCATCAGGTCCACATGCATCGCCCGCGCATTGTGATGGTAGACTGCCCGTCGATAAGTTTCCGGCCCGTGGGTTTCCAACGGATAGTACGTCGCGACGTTGTCTTGTACGTAACGAAATAAACGGAATCCCGGTCCGCCCTGTCGGATGTCAAGTTTGCCGGCAATGGAGAGCATCGAATCTCGGATCTCCTCGGCCGACAAACGGCGGGGCGGAAATCTCCACAACAATCGGCTCTCACCGTCGATGCGAGCGGCGTCAGCTCGATACGTGCTCGCTTGTCGGTACGTTTGCGATAGCATGAGTAACTTGTGCATCGGTTTGAGCCGCCAGTTCTGCCGCTGAAGTTCCAGCGCGAGCCAGTCCAACAACTGCGGATGAGAAGGCCGGCCGCCCATGAATCCAAAATCGCTCGGCGTGTTAACGATTCCCGTTCCGAAGTGATAGTGCCACAACCGATTTGCCAATACGCGAGGCGTGATTGGTTGATCGGCGGATGTCATCCACCTCGCCAGCGCCATTCTGCGTTGCGGCTCCGGAGCTTCGCTTCCCAGCCGAAACTCCGCCGTAGGAGCGTCCACCAGCTGCAAACTGGCCGGCTGGACCGCATCGCCCTTGCGTTGAGTGCTCCCGCCCAAGAAAACGTGATAGGGCCCGTCGTTTTGATTGAACTGCCCGACCCACCAGCGCGGCGGTGCTAACTGTTTTTGCAGTTCGGCAAGGTCCTGCGTGAGCTGCCTGCGAGATTCAAGCTGGCGGACAACGATCGGATTCTGCTGGGCCTCAAGGCCTACGGCGAGAGGATTCTCGTTGGAGCTTGCCTCACCTTCGTAGGCAATTCGATCGACCGACGAAGCCACCGTTTGCCACTCGTGCCCGTCGGCTGAGACTTTGATCGAATACTCTGTCGGCAAGCGATCGCTGTATTCTCCCTCGCGGTCACGTCCCCAAACAATCCGCTCGACACTGACTTTCTGGGGAAACTCCAGCTGCACCCAGCCGCCTCCCGATTCATTGGAAATCCAGCTCTGGCTATTGCCGTGTTCGCCATCATTCACGTGCTTGAGCTGATGCTTGGGATTGCCTTGGTAGTTGCCTGACGACGTCAGCTTCGTTCCGGGTGTGCTTGCGATGTTTCGCGATTGTCCCTCTCCTGTCTCAACGGTGAAGACCTCCAACTCGTCGATGCATGGTTCTCCAGAGTTCGTCGCGCCGACTTCGAATCGCAGGAAGCGGGCCGCGGTGGGGATGATCCGCTCCGAATTTCGTCGCGAGTTGACCGCAGGTCGCACACGTTGCACCACGTTCTTGCGTCCGGACGAATCCGTCGTTGAGGCGATGGGTTCGAATCGAAACAGCTGACGATCGATCTCAACCAGCTTCGACTTGATCGAGTTGATCCTCCCTGCGACATCCGGATCGGGTTCGATTGATAACTCCCGGTCCCCGTGCTGAACGCCGGCGAATGTTGCGTAGAGTCGGTAGTAGTCGCGTTGGGAGATCGGATCGAATTTGTGATCGTGGCAGCGACTGCAGCCGACGGTGAAACCGAGAAATGCCGAAGTCGTGGCACGGATCATCTCATCGATCGTATCCGCGCGGATTTGCGCCGCCTGCACGGGATCTTGATTGCCGACGTTGTCATAAGGTCCACACACCAGGAATGTCGTCCCCACGGAGACCTCAGGAACTCCTGGTGCGATCACATCGCCCGCCAGATGCTCCTTGATGAACTGATCGAAGGGCTTGTCCTCGTTGAAGGAGCGGATTACGTAATCGCGAAACGGCCAAGCATTCGTGATGATCACGTTGCGTTCGAAGCCATTGCTCTCTCCAAACCGAACGATGTCGAGCCAGTGGCGTCCCCAATGCTCGCCGTAATGCGGCGAAGCCAACAGTCGATTGATGAGTGATTCATAGGTTCGCGGTCCAACAGTGTTGAACTCGCTCGTTTCCTGCTCGCAATCCTGTACGAACTTCTCGACGTCTGCGGGTGCAGGTGGGAGTCCCGTGAGGTCATAAGTTGCACGACGAATCAGTACGCGTGGGCTCGCTGGCGGCGAGGGGGACAGCCCCTCTGACTGAAGTTTGGCATGGATGAAGCGATCGATTGTGTTCTGCTGCCAATCCGGGGGTATCGAAGCTGCATCTGGAGGAGACACTTCTTGGAGCGGCTGAAGTGACCACCAATCGTATCCTGCTCGCCGGTCGCTCGTGACGGCAAATGGGTTGAGCGGCTCCTTTGGAAACGAGGCCCCCGCCTCGATCCACTGCTTCAGGCTGGCGATCTGCGCTTTAGTGAGTGGGTGCTTCGGGGGCATTTCATGAGCACGTACGCGGTGCAGCAAGAGACTATCTTGTCCGCTGCCGGGGACGATCGCGCGACCGCTGTGGCCCCCCTTCATCGCACTTGCGCGCGTCCGCAGATCGAGGCCTCCCTTCGGGTCGCTGCCGTGGCATTCCAAGCAGGCGGTCGCCAGAATCAGCGAAGCGTCGCGTGTAAGCTGCAAAATTGTTGGCGCTTCGTTCTCCGCCGCCGCAGATTGAGCCGCGAACGTATCGACTGCAACGCCTCCAAATAGCGTTGTGAAAGCAATCGCGAATATCAGTAGGTTGTGCGCCCGCATGACATTCTTCGCTATGGCTGAAAGAAGAAAACGATGACCGAGAAGAATCCTTACTCTCGGCAGCCCTTATGATACACGACTCGCAGAGCGTTGCCACAACAAGACAACTCGACGAGACGAATGCGATGCAAGAAAAGTCGCAAGTGAGGCGCAAAACGAGCAAATAACGCCGTGCCGAAGATCGCCGCAGACTGACCTGTTGGCCCGAGTTACGCGATCACGGGGTGCACGATTTCTCCGTGCACGTCTGTCAGACGAAAGTCTCTACCCGAATAGTGATAGGTGAGACGTTCGTGATCGAGTCCGAGCAGATGGAGCATCGTGGCGTGCAGGTCGTGGATGTGCACACGATCTTCGACCCCCTTGGCGCCTAATTCGTCCGTCGCGCCGTGAGCAAAGCCACCACGGGTGCCGCCACCCGCCATCCAAACAGTAAAGGCTTGGGCGTTGTGCTGCCGGCCCGCTTTATGCCAACTTCCCTCGGCCACCGGAGTGCGACCGAATTCACCGCACGAGACGACCAGCGTGTCGTCCAACATGCCGCGCTCGTCCAGATCCGCCAACAGTGCTGCGATCGGCTGATCGATGCGCTTGCAGCTGGCAGCAATTCCTCGATCGATATTGCTATGATGATCCCAGCCTGCGTGGTTCACTTGAATGTAACGCACACCCGCTTCCGCAAATCGTCGCGCCAGGATGCACATGCGTGCCATGTCGTCGGTCTGGTCGCCGTTGACGCCGTAGAAGTCGAGCAAATGCTGCGGTTCGTCAGCAAGATTGAAGATTTGGCTCGCCTCGGTCTGCATCCGAAAGGCACGTTCGTAAGTCTGAATTAACCCGTCAATTTCCGCGACCGGACCGACCTGCGCTCGATGCTGCTGGTTGAGCGACTGCGAGAGTTGCATCAGCTGACGCTGCTGCGATGCGTTCCAGTGCTTGTTCGTCAGATTCGACACGCTGACATCTTTGGCGCGAATGCCATCGTGTCCCAGCGCCACACCCTGACACAGCGCGGGCAGGAATGCGTTAGAGTACATTCGAGACCCGTGGCTGCTGGTCGGGCGGATGGAAATGAAGCCTGGCAGCGAGTTGCTCTCCACGCCCAATCCATAGACGACCCAGCTACCGATCGACGGACGCACAAAATTCTGCACGCCGGTATGAAACGCCAGCATCGCATTGGAGTGGTTCGCCGAATCAGTATGCATCGAACGAATCAAGCACAGGTCGTCTGCGCGGAGGCCCATATGTGGCAGCGTGCGGCTCAGCTCTAAACCACTTTCGCCACACCGGTCGAACGTAAACGGCGAGCCCTTGTACTTCGCTCCATTTGGCTGCTTTTTGTTGACAGGTTCGCCATCGCGTTGGCGCAACCCAGGCTTCGGGTCGAACAGATCCATCTGGCTCTGTCCACCTTGCATGAACAAAAAGATCACGCGTTTGGCACGCGCTGCATAGTGCGTCTGCTTTGGCTCAAGCACACTTGACTGAACCTGGTCCGCGAGCATCCCAGAAAATGCGAGCGAGCCAAAGCCTAAGCCCACTTCGCGCAACCACTGTCGACGTGAGAAACTGCCGTTGCCGTTGTCCCTATTCATAAACACAGCGGTTCGCCTCGTGGCACTAACGCAGGAACAAGAACTCGTTGCAGGTAATCAATACCTGGCATAAACCCGTCCAACCCGCTTCGGACGGCTTGTCCGTAGCATGATTTAATTCTTGCACCAGTGCAAGGCATTCCTGCAACTCATGCTCGCTGGGAGGCCGGGAAAGCACTCGTCGAAACAACGACTGAACTCGCTGCTGCGGGACTTCGATCGATTGCAGGGAATCCGCTAAATGCTCAGCGTTTTCGAAGACAAATTCGCTGTTCATCAGAAACAGTGCCTGCTGGGGGCGGGTCGATCGATCGCGTCTGCCGCATACAAGGTTGGGGCTGGCGCGATCGAACGCGGCGACCATGGACGTCGTCTGATCGATGTCGCCACTAATTCCGACGGCATCACGAATTGAAGGCAAGTAAACCGTGCGTCTGGCGTATGGTGAAGGCGTATCCAGATCGATCATGTCGGAGCTGATCGTAATCAACCCCAAATGCTGTAGCGTTTTTCCGCCACGGACGACTTCCAAGCGGTCCGAAACTGCAAGTTGCGCATCGCGCAGCGCTTCCGCATCGAGACGCCGTGGGGTGTGACGCCAGTAGTACTGGTTGGCCGGGTCGATCTGCTGCGCCTGCTCGGAGCTTTGCGAACTCATTTGATACGCGCTACTCAACACGATTTCACGGATCAAGCGCTTGACCGACCAGTCCTCGCGGATGAATCGCGATGCCAGATAATCGAGCAGTTCGGGGTGGGATGGCTCGGCGCCGCTGAGTCCAAAATTGTCGACCGTCCTCACGAGCGGTTGCCCCATCAGGTGTTGCCATACACGATTCGCCGTCACGCGTGCCAGTAACTCCCCTGCCCCATCCTGTGAATCGACCAGCCACTGCGCCAGCTGCATGCGACCAGACTGACCTGACGGCACCGAGTACTTCTCACTGGGCGTACGCCCAGGCAGTTCCCAAATGCGACGGACCGGCGCGGTATCCTTCTCCGTCGGATCGCCGCCAATTCGGATCGGCTCGTCACGCGGCTCGTCGAGTTCTGAGACCGCCATCGCCACGGGAATTGGGCTGACTACCGGCAGTACTTTCGCCAAGCGGCGTGCGTTGGTTTGAGCGAACTTTGCTTTTGCATACCGATCCTCAACCTCGGCGAGTTTTGCCGAATCGACCTGCTCTTGAGCTTTCAACTCGTCCAGTAGCGCTTTAGCTTGACTGAGCTCCGCATCGGCCCGCTCGGTAAGTTTGCCAGCACGCGCATCTTCCAAACGTTGCTTGTGCGCTGTTTGCAGCGTGGTAGTCGCCTCGGCATCAAGCACAGGAAGCGGGACGCGATTCCAAGTTTTTCCGGATCGCCAGCCAGCTTCGCGTTTGAGGCTCCGAGTGCTGCCAAAAATACCCGCCAGGGCATAATAGTCTTCCGTCAAAAATGGTTCTTCTTTGTGGTCGTGGCAGCGTGCACAGCCGAACGTCATACCCAAGAACGCTTTGCCGATCGTGTCGATCTGATCATCCACCGTGTCGAGGCGCAGTTGATCGAAACTCCCGGTGCCGAACGCTTTGGGTCCGAAGAGCAGAAATCCCGTCGCGATGAGATTCTCCGACCGCTCGGTCGTGGTTACCCAAGGCAGCAGGTCGCCGGCAAGCTGCTGAATGACAAATTTGTCGAAGGGCTTGTCGGTATTGAGCGAGGCAATCACATAGTCTCGATACCGCCAGGCGTTGTCGTAAGTGTTGTTCGCTTCGATGCTGCAACCGTTGGAGTCGGCATATCGAGCGACGTCGAGCCAGTGTCGTCCCCAGCGTTCGCCGAACTCAAGGCGGCCGAGCAGATCGTCGACTAAGCTCTCGATCGCCTCAGGCGAATCATTGTTGGTGAACTCCTCGACTTCTGCGATGGTCGGCGGGAGCCCCGTGATATCGAAAAACAACCGACGGGCCAAAACCACACGATCGGCAGATGGATTCGCCGCGACGTTCACGTCCCGACGTTTTGCGTCAAGCAACTGATCGATGGCCGACCCGTCCGCACTGGAGGTCAACCCTGGGGTTCGAAGCGGTGCGAATGCCCAATGCTCATCAGCGAACGCACTTGCGCAGGTGCAAGTCAATAAGAAGGCGAGACTCAACCCGAGAGCTAATCGCCGGTATCGGTCGCGACTCGATGCACGATCACACATGATTGTCCCCGCACTTGCCAAAACTGCAGCATACGTCATGGTACTCAAACTGGCGGGTTGGGCAAGTTTTGACGCCTGAAAAAGCGAGTTCGACGATAAGTCAATACGAGATCTGCACCTCGGCCGCAGAAAGTTGCTTTGCGCTGAGTTGCTCGTCGCAACGACGACCGTGGTCTTCTGATTCTTAGAGCTTTTGCGGAGTGTTCTTACATTCGGCCGCAACGGCAACTATACTTATGCCCAACTGCTAGCGGTCGGGTCAGCTTTGGCGGCAAGAACTCTTGGCTCGTCAGGACCTCATTCGTCGACTGCGCTAGCGCAGATTGCTTATCGACACAACAAGTCTCTTGGAGGTCTTTGATGGATAGTTCCAGCGCCCGTGGCAAACTGATGTGGGCAAGTTTTCTCACACTCGTCGCATCCGGCGTCGGCTTCGCGACGCGCGCGGCGGCTGGTGGTGTCTTCGAGCGTGAGTTCGGCATTGGCGGCGGGCAGTTCGGCGCGATTATGGGCGCCGGCTTTCTGGGATTTGGCATCATGATCTTCTTCGGCGGAGTTCTCGTCGAAGCACTGGGTTATAAACTGTTGCTCATACTCGCATTTGTGATGCACCTGATCAGCGCGGGCATGTTGTTTTTGGTGGACCCCGCGTTCTCTAGCGCAGTTAGCTCCGATCCAGCTGCCGCGACAAGCACGGCTTTTAACTTGTTGTGGTGGAGCGTGTTCCTGTTCTCGATTTGCCAAGGACTGTACGAAGCGGTCATTAATCCCTTGGTGGCGCAGCTGTATCCTGAGAACCAAACTCACTACCTCAACATTCTCCATGCGGGGTGGCCCGGTGGTATGATCATCGGCGGACTCTTCGCGGCCTGCTTCATCGGCAATGATTGCTGGGTAACTGAGCTGCCTTGGACTCTCTCACTTGGTTCCTTTGCCCTCATTGTCTTGGCGTACGGTGTACTGGCGTTTCCACAGCCGTTTCCCAGCACAGTCGGCGAGGAGTCGAGCAATTTTGCTACCGTGTTCTCTTGCTTTGCTTCCCTGCCATTTCTGCTTCTCATTGGACTGCACGCTTTGATCGGTTACATGGAACTGGGTGTCGATTCCTGGATGACAAAGCTGATGGAGAACTTATTGCCTAACTCGATCGTCATCCTCGTCTACACGTCGATGCTGATGTTCGTCCTGCGATTCTTCGCAGGGCCGATTGTCCACAAGATCAATCCCATTGGTCTCTTGCTCGCAAGTTCGATCATTGCGTGTCTTGGTTTGATCTGGCTCTCTTGGCCAATCGAAAGTGTTGCAATCATCTTCCTGGCGGCAACATTTTATAGCCTCGGAAAGGCGTTTCTGTGGCCGACGATGCTGGGAGTCGCGGGTGAGCGTTATCCGCAGTGTGGATCGGTCGCGATGGGTGCTTTGGGGGCGGCGGGCATGCTGACGGTGGGCCTCGTCGCAGGTGAACGTATTGGCGCGCAGCAGGGCTATTCAATGTCCGAGGATCTCAAGGCGACCGCCCCCGAGACGTTCGAGCGGTATGCGAGCGACGATACCACGAAGGCTTGGGGTTATGAGTATCAGGCCATTGTGCCGGAACGACTCAACGCAGCGAACTCGATCGAGGTCACAGCCGACGGTTCGATCGGCGATACGGCGCCAATCTCTGATTCCGAGCTAATTCAGGAAGAAGACAAAGAAGCGCTGTTGGCCAACGCCGCGACGGATGTTCCGGCTGTGAAGTCGTCAAACCTCAACGGTGGGCGAAAGGCCCTTGAGCTCACCGCCTACGTGCCCGCGGCAATGGCGGTTGGCTTCTTGATTCTGCTATTGTATTTCAAAGCGACGGGCGGCTACCGGGTCATCAGTCTTGAGGAAGCATTGGCCAAGCCGACCGCTGAGTTGTAGCTGGCGGTTCACGCACCGAAAGCGAGACTACTGCGCTAAGAACAACGGTAGCTCGGAATTGCGAATCACGTGCAGTGCGGTTTCGCCGAGTAGGCGGCGGATGAGCATGCGCTTGGCACTGTTGCCCATGACGATCAAATCTGCTCCCCACATCTCGGCGTAGGGCAGCAACGAGGACTTCGGCGTGTCCACGATATGCGCTGTTTCGACTTGGAACCCGTGAGATTGGCAATAATCTGCCGCGTCGCTGAGTAGCTGTTCGGGATTGAGTTTGCGCGTTCCGAACGTGACAATCTTGAGCTGGGCGTCGGGCCACATGCGCAGTTGAACGTACCGCCGGATCGTCTTGGCCGAAGCGATTGAGCCGCTGTAACAAATCAGCACTTTCTCGACGGGATGATCCTCCTCGCTAACCGCCAGCAGAGGTCGCACGCCCTCGCGCACCAGCATCGCAAGCGCGTCAGGCGGCTCGTCGACAACCCCGTGTTCGAATAGGCTTTGCAGCCCGCATATCACTAGATCGTGATACCGAGTCAACGCGACCAGCGACGACAGCGGATCACCTTGTTCTCGACGCATCTTGTAGCGTACACCGGATCTATCGCAGGCCATCGCGAAATGCACCTCGGCGGCGGCAATCACTCCGCTCACGTCGTCTAGTCGACTCTCTTTCAGTTCCTTGGCGAGGTGCCCCGCGCCGATGGGCACGACGCCCACTTGGTCAAGCCGTCCGGTGTCGAACAGGGTGACACCCGTTAACTCGGCGTTGTGGGCTTTGGCGAGCTGGATGGCCTTGGCAGTCGCGGAATGCGCGTACACAAGACTGCCGAGTCCAACAAGAATTCGCTTGATCATAAAAGCCGTACTCCCAGCTTGGCATCCATCGCTCGATGAGAACATCGTCCATGATAACTAGGCTGAAAAGGCGAGACAAACCGAAATGACCGTGAATCAATTTGGGCAAGCAGCCAACTTTGTTCCGATTTTCACAATCGTGGCAAAGTCATTCCACCATCGACCCTTAGCACATTGCCGGTTGCGTAAGAAAGCTTGCCGCCAACCAGCAACGACACCGCCCGACCGAGTTCTGCCGGGTCACCCCAACGTGACTCGAGTGCAAGTCCATCGCTAAGTAGTCGCTCGTAGTCTTCCTTGACCGAGGCGGTCATGTCGGTCTGAAATATTCCTGGTCTTACTTCGTAAACTTGAATGGCGTATTCCGCCAGCCGCATCGCCCATAGTTTCGTCGCCATCGACACGCCCGCCTTGCTGATGCAATAGTCCCCGCGATTGATCGAGGCCAACTCGGCGCTGACGGAGGAAACGTTCACAATGTTGCCGTTAAACGATTCGCTCGCCTGCCGCTGCTCAATCATCCATTTAGCGATCAACTGTGTCAGAAAATACGGGCCTTTCAGATTTGTGCCGAGCACGCGGTCGAAGCTCTCCTCGGAAGCGTCCAGCAAGTCCGTTCTCGCATCGGGCGCGACCCCCGCGTTATTCACCAGCACGTTGATTCGGCCGAACCTTGAGCGAAGCTCATCGACCATCTGCTGCCGACTCGCCGCGTCGGACACGTCCGCTCTAAAGTATTCGACTTCGCCGCCCAGGGCACGCAGCCGTTCGATGTTTTCTGCCACGTCATTGCTGGGACGCCTACCGTTGATGGCTACGTTGAATCCGTCGGCGGCGAGTTGCTGAGCGATGCCGAGCCCCAATCCACGGCTTCCGCCGGTAATCAGCGCGACACGTTCATTGGAAGCTGACATGGAGTGCTCCGGCGATTCTTTGGATCGCGGCTAGTGGGTGGGTGAGATGGGACCGAAGAACGTATAGTACGGCTTACCGCTCGCCTGGCGACCGACGTAGAGAGCGAGTTCGCGCACGTGGTAGTCGCCCCACATGCTCGCCTCGCCACACGGAACCGTCTGCCCTCTCGGCACATGGTCCCACCCGTTGGGGCGGTGATACAGGGAGTGCAGCAACAGGCCCTGATGCGCGGAGTCGGTCGAGAGATAGGGTTCTTGCAGTAGCGTGTTTAGCACCGTCAAGCCGGCTTGGCGATATCTTTTAGCAAGTTCCACATCACCTTTCTTCTCCATGATCTTCCCCAGGCGGAGCAGCCCCTGTGCCGCGATTGCAGCCGCCGAACTGTCGACTGGCTCGTAGGCGTTGAACGGGTCCGCCGGACGGTCCAGGTAATCGCCTAGCTTAGCCAACCCCGGCGCTCCGGTGTCCCAATATGGCACGCCACACGTCGGCGTCTGTTCGAGATAGAAATCGCAGGTCGCTTCCGCTGCCTTCTGGAGAATTGATTCGATCGATTCGCGTCCACCGCAAACCTCCAACTCGTCGTCGGTGCGTGTTTCTAGCCATTCAAGTTGCTCTGAGTAACCCAACATCGCCCACGCGAGCCCGCGCGTCCATGTGCTAAACGGTGAATAGCCTTGCTGCGTTGATGGACAGCGGTACTCACCTGAGGCGGCTGCGTTAAAAATTGTTTCATGCGCCGTTCTTCCTCGCACGTCGTAGATGTCCCGATCTTCCCCGTACGAAATGTTGTAGCGTGCCGTGCTGACGGCATGTTCGATCAGGCACTCAAGCAAATTGATGCATGCATCTTGCTCACCCATCAGGGTGTGACCCAACTGATGCGCTAGTGACAATGCTCGGCAGGAACGAATCGTGTCGATGAACAACGACTGCGGCCCGTTGAAGGAATAGATGTAGCCGGTCCCGTCGCGCGTGAGTGCCCATCGCGAAGCTTGGACGGCACCTGTAACCTTCAGCGCCAGCTCGCAGAAATTCCGCTGCCAGTGATCCTCCGCAATCCGTCCCTCGTTCATAAGTCGCCACAGATTGCCATACGTGCTGACATTGTTGAACCCATGGTCATGCACGCCGACGTGCGTCAGATGCGACGCCATCGAATCGACGGTCCGCTGGCAGCCCAATTCTAGAAATCGCCGCTCATCCGTGGCATCAAACTGCAGCAGTAGCGAACCGTATTGAAAACCCTGCGTCCACTCAGTCCATCCCTGGGCCTTGTACTGTCCTTCGACAGTAAGGACCGGAGTCTCAGAGTCTGGCGGAAAGCTAGCCTCGATCGAGTCGAGACACTCCGCCGATCGCCGCCAGAACCGATCCAGTTTCGGGAGCAGATCCTCCGGCTGCAGATTGAAATCGATATCGATCATCGCGGTTGGCTACCACGTTACGGCAGCTGCGCCTCCGCTGGAATCGGCTCCACGGTTTCGCCAAAGACTTTGATATCGTCGAAATTGCCGTGATCGTCGAAAGTGCCGACCCCGACGCGACCCCAACGAAAAGTCTTGTCCTCAGCGGTCAGCACTGGTGAACTCATCTCGTCGAAAAAGACCTCGACTCGCCCGCTGTCGGAATTCCATGTGACCTTCACGTTATGCCAGCCGTCGCCCCAGGGAATTCCGGGCGACTCATTCGACGTAATCATCGTCCGTGGCGCATCATTGACGATAAAGATCTGACTTGAGTGTGGATCAGGCTTCGCGCCGAGATGGACATAGTAAAAATGAGCCGGGTCTTGGTAACCCCAAAAGAAGCACAGGTCGCGATGCGCACCCGCATCGACGTTCGTGTTTTGAATCTTGGCAGTTAGTTCAAACTTGTCGACAACGACGTCCTTGATCAGCGCGATGCTATGTGGACTACGATGCGGTGGCTTGTACTTGCTTTTACCACTTACTCTCAAGACCTTGCCTCGATCCGCCTCATTAGATGCCTTCACTTCCCAGACCGAATCGTCCAGTCGCGCGTCCGATGCAATCCATCGTTGCATTCCATGTTGAAAATCATCCTCGAACAGCAGCGGCAACGCACTGTGTTTCGGTGCCTCAGCCGCAAAGGCTGCATACGCTTCGGCAACCTTTCCTTCATCAGTCGTGCCGCGATGCAGGAAGACGCGATAACGGAGCGTCAATGAATCGCCCGCGGGAATCGTGTAGCTTGCTTGTTGGATATTGGCTTCGGGGAACTGTCGGTTTCCAAACGGATTGGCACAGAGCAATCCATAGTTGCGAACGTGCCACCGCGTCGGGTGCCGGAAATTTGAGGGATGGCTAAACATGGCCAACCCGACGGTTTCGCCCTTCAGCGGTCCGTAGTTATCAATCCACTCGGCAGGCATTCCCCAGGCATCAGTGTTTTTTTGGCCGAGATTGTTGACCAGCGTACCTCCGGAGTTGACTTTCATCGAGCCGGCCACGCGCGTGGAAAAAGTCCCGTCCTTAATGTCACCAAACGTAACCGGGCCGTTGGTGGCCATGATCGTGATCGAAAAATCGATCCAGCGCGATTCCTCATCGGAGGCGAACACCAGAGTCCGCTGATCTTCGCAGATCAGATTGTCTTCTCCTGCCAGCCATTGATTATGCGAAACGATCGTCGCACGGTCACCTTGGCTCTCAAGTTTGCTAAATCTCTGGTGCTTGATAACTTTTGCCTGCTCGCGAGGTACGTCCGACTTAGGCTCCAGCCAAAAGTTATGCCCGTTTACGTCCTCGTGCGCGAACCACAGCGAGTGGTGATGTGGGTGATCGTCTCGCTCGCTGTCGAGCAAAGGCCCGAGCGGGTAGGACCGCGTGATGGGCTCCCCAGTGGGCCCAATAATAGGCCACACTGCCGGTTGGTGCTTGGCATGAGTGAGGTACTCGGCGAATAACTCGCCATCTATCTTCACGACGGCTCCGCCGTCGCTGGGCTCAACAGTGATTTCGGCGGCAACGAGCGAATTGAGACTTGGCAGAAAGAATAGTAGTAGCGTCGAAAACTTCGAGGAGTGCATCGGTTTTTCCGGTAGGGATAAGTTCGGCATCAAAAAAGCAGGCCATGGTACGGACCGCGCCATGTCCAGAGACGTTGGTCGACTCTCTCGCTGCGGCGCTTCCGAGGCAGAAGCTCCGTGGGTGCCGCAGTCCTAGTAAAAATACTCTGTTTAACCCGCTACGCAAGTCAGGTTGCACGCTGAGTCTGCCGGCTCGTCGTCGTTACGGCGAGATTCAACGACGAAAGCACCCCCTGATCGTCCCTGCAAAACACCAGACGGCCACTGCTCGCCCGCCCGGCACTCGCCGTCTCGAGCTTAGTTTAGCCAGCATGACTGCGGCAGTCAGCGATTCTCAAGTCTGCTTGGCGACTCGGAAACAACCATGCGGACCCTCGAAGTGCACGCAGGCCATTGCGGACACAGTATCCAAGGTTTTCCCCACTACTGAATTCGTCGGTCAATTCAAGGATCAAGGTTCCAAGTCAACCAAGGAATCCAGTCGAGAAGACTTCAGTGAAACTTGAGCTATGCATTTCCACGGAGCATATCTGCCGTCTTTTCGGCCGCACTGTGACGACGACTGACTAATCGCCCAGGGGTGTTGACATCCTTGCGATTCTGCCGGTTTGCGGTGTAAGTCTGTCAAAAAAATCGGCATAATCACAATTGCAAATTCACGGCTGCACAGCCTTGAACTATGCTAGTAGCATTTCTCGGGAGAAATGCAGAGCTTTGCACCTAGTCACTCAGGTCCGAAGAAAGCCCGAGGATGTGAGACATCAGCCGCGTGTTCACTGTTAACGCAGCACATTCGTCTCACGGAGTCGTGGGTGCCTATGAAAGGTGCCGACCACTTTGTCACCGACCAACTTGCGTCCATTTACTCGCGGAGGGCCACGTTTAGAGGTGACCAAAAATCACAATCGTAACTGTACACCTTTGATCCTAGCAGGGTATTTGTGATGTCTGATCGAATCGTTCGGTTATTTTTCTCGCTGACTCTTCTCATTATGGTTTGGGTTTCGCCGTTTGGAAACGCTCACGAAGCGCACGGAGCCGAAGCCACAAAACCCTCAGGGGATGGCGACACTGCCGCGGAGGAGAACGAATCGGCAAGCGATCCAGCTGCTGACGATGATGAGAAGGTCAGCGTCGATCCCAAGCAACTCTCCGCCTTAAAGTTTCGCAGTATCGGGCCGGCACTCATGTCGGGACGAATTTCCGACATTGCCCTCGATTCGCACAATCCTAACGTCTGGTATGTCGCGGCCGGTTCGGGTGGCGTTTGGAAAACCGAGAATGCGGGTACCACCTGGAAGCCGATTTTTGACGACTACGCATCGTATTCGATCGGATGCGTGACGATCGATCCGAACAATCGACGCAACATTTGGGTCGGAACCGGAGAAAACGTGGCCGGACGACACGTCGGTATTGGCGATGGAATCTACTTTAGCAGCGATGCAGGAAAATCGTTCAAAAACCTGGGGCTCAACGAGAGCGAGCACATCTCCAAGATTGTCGTCCATCCTGAAGACTCGGACATTGTGTACGTTGCCTGCCAGGGTCCGCTGTGGACTCCGGGGGGGGAGCGTGGGCTCTACAAGTCCACCGACCGAGGGAAGACTTGGAAAGCGATTCTGACCAAGGGAGAGTACACGGGCGTCACCGACGTGGTGCTACATCCGGACGACCCAGAAGTTGTGTTTGCTGCGACTTACGAGAAGCATCGTACCGTGGCAGCGTTTATGGCCGGCGGACCCGAGTCAGGGATTCATCGTTCTACCGACGGTGGCGAAACATGGACGGAGCTGACCAAGGGCATCCCAGCGGGCGATAAAGGGAAGATCTCGTTGGCAATCTCACCGCAAAAGACTGAGGTGGTCTACGCCGCGATTGAACTGCCTCAACGCAAGGGCGGTTTCTTCCGTAGCGAAGATGGTGGCGATAGCTTTACTAAAATGAGCGACTACGTCGGCGGAGGAACAGGCCCGCACTATTATCAAGAAATTTGGTGCGATCCCCATCGATTCGATTCCATCTACCACGCCAACGTAATGCTGGGCCACAGCACGGACGGCGGTAAGACGTTTAAGAGTAGGTCTCGCAGCGGCAAGCATGTCGACAATCATGCGGTGGCGTTCCACCCGACCGACCCCAACACACTGGTCGTGGGATGTGATGGAGGCCTTTACGTGTCTCATGATCAGTGCAAAACGTATCGTTTTGCCGCCAACCTACCGCTGACCCAGTTCTACAAGCTCGATGTGGACAACGACTATCCGTTCTACAACGTTGTCGGCGGCACGCAAGACAACAGTACGCAATACGGGCCGACCGCGACGAATCGGGTCCAAGGAATTACCAACCGCGATTGGCGAGTAATCATCGGTGGAGATGGGCACGACTGTGCGATTGACCCCGAAGATCCCAATGTGATTTACGGCGAGAGCCAGCAGGGCTATATCCGGCGCTACGACCGTCGCACAGGCGAGTCGATCGATATTCGACCTCAGCCAGCCGTCGGCGAGACGGAGTTGCGGTTCAACTGGGATTCGCCCATAGAAATCAGCTTTCACGACCACAAGCGATTGTACTTCGGTTCCAAGAAACTGCATCGCAGCGATGACCAAGGCAATAGTTGGCAGGCCATCAGCCCCGACTTGTCCCGCAACGAGAATCGCTTGAAGCTGCGAATTCTGGATCAGTACTGGGGCATGGATGACTCGTGGGACCACTACGCGATGAGTGAATACAACAACGTAACCTCCATCGGCGAATCTCCACTGGACGACAAACTGATCTACGTGGGAACCGACGACGGCCTGATCCAAATCACTGAGGACGGTGGCCAGAACTGGCGTAAGGTGGATCTCATCTATGGTTTGCCTGAGTTCGCGTTCGTGAATGACATCAAGGCGTGCCGCCACAACGTAGATACGGTGTACGTCTGCTGCGACAATCACAAGTACGGAGACTATAAGCCGTATGTGCTGAAAAGTACCGACCGCGGCAAAACGTGGGAGATCATCACAACAGGCATTCCCGAAAAGCACCTCTGCTGGCGAATCATTCAAGATCATCAGCAGGAAAGTTTGTTGTTCTTGGCCACGGAGTACGGTGTGTTTGCCACGATCGACGGCGGCGACGAGTGGTTTGAGTTCTCACACGGACTACCAACCATTTCCGTTCGCGACATAGAAATCCAACGTCGAGAGAATGATGTGGTCATTGCCACGTTTGGCCGCGGGTTGTACGTGCTTGACGACTACACGCCGTTGAGAGATCTCGACCCAGCCATGTTTAAGCAGCAGGACTTCCACATGTTCGACGTCCGAGACGCAAAGCAATTCCCCAGAGCCGACTATTTGATTGGCAAACGTGGTTTTCAGGGGAGCAGCTTCTTTAACGCCAGTAACCCGAGCTATGGGGCAACTTGGACGTACTTTCTGCGTGAGGACTTCAAATCGGCCAAGTCAAAACGGAAGAAAGCTGAAAAGGCTGCTCGAGAGGCGAAGAAAGAGATTCCCTACCCAACTGTGGAGCAACTGTCTGCGGAACGACTCGAGACCACTCCAAAGCTCGTCTTTACCGTCCGAAACAGCGACAACGTAGTTGTTGACCGTTTGCAAGCGGACGTTGAGAAAGGACTGAAGAAACTGACGTGGGATCTCAAGAATCAAGGCGGTCGGCAAGTTCTGCCGGGTGAGTATACCGTTTCTGTGGATCGCGTCGACGGAGGCGAGAAAGAATCGCTGATGGAACCCAAGGCATTCCAGGTGGTGTCTGGAATCGCCCCAATGATCAATGCGGGTGATCGTCGGAAGGCGTTGTCGTACTTTGAAGAGGCACGTGAATTTCGGAAGAAGTATCGGCGCGCCTCGCAAGCGTTTTCGCGAGCTAACGACCTGCTCGATAAGGTCGAGCAGGCGATCAAGGGATCCGATGCAACCTTCTACGACCTACGCGGAGAACTCGTCGAGCTCAGGAAGGAATATGCCGACCTGGAGCGTCAGCTCAGAGGCACTACCGACAGCGATCGGATCGGTGAAGGTTCGACGATGACGATCTCGCAGCGACTGAGAATTGGCACCGCCTACGATGCGGGGCTCAGTGGTCCCACGCAGACGCAGCGGGACTCATTGAAGATTGCGATCGAGATGTATGGCCAGCTACGACCCGCCCTCTCGCAATTCGTCGATGTGAAGGTCAAAGAATTTATGGAAAGGGCACGCGACGCTGGCGTCGAGGGCATCGAGGGTGAGCCGATCCCTGAGTAGGACTGTCGGCGAGCCAGTGTAAAAAAACTATGTGCGGTACGGCCCCCCGGAAGAATCTAAGTAGAGAGCGCAACCGACCAGCTTCAGATGATCAGCCGGGTGATGATGGTTCGCAATGATAGACTTAAATATCAAGCTTTGGAGTCGCAGGTCTCATCGCTGGATTTCGATTCTGATCGCCGTGCCACTGATGGTGATTCTGTGCACGGGGATTCTACTGTTGCTCAAGAAGCAAGTGCCTTGGGTGCAGCCACCCACGCAGACTGGCAGTGGAGAGTCACCCACCCTTTCGTTTCAACAGATCTTGCAAAGTGCGAGCGCGGTGACCGAAGCCGAGATTCGTGATTGGAAGGACATCGACCGATTGGACGTCCGACCCTCCAAAGGCATTGTCAAAGTTCGCAGCAAGAATCGCTGGGAGATCCAGCTCGACTCGGCCACAGGCGCGGTGCTTCAAGTAGCGCCGCGACGGTCCGACCTTATTGAGTCGATCCACGATGGTTCGTGGTTTCATGAGCACGCCAAACTGTTCGTCTTTCTGCCAACGGCGCTGCTATTCCTGCTGCTATGGTTAACGGGCATCTACCTGTTCTGGCTTCCCTACAGAGTCAGAAGTGAACGCCGAAAACGCGTGAAACATGCCGAGAGTGTGTGACATCTGTGGCCATCTCGACAGCCATTGGTCGATCGCTTCACCAAAGCGGCGTCGCCGCAGTGATTCCGACGCAAGAGCTCCGTGGGCGTCACAGTGATGGTAACAATACGCTGCTTAACCCAGCACCAAGTCAGCCAACCGTCACCGTCCCGTCTTCCGCGATCTCAATGGAGTCTCCGGTTTTGACGGTCTCAAGGAACTCATCACCAAGTAGGTCAATCGTGATGACGCGACGATCGTTCCAGATATCATCCATCAGTAGCCCCGCGAGCGAGACAGAATCGACGTGCTGCGAGAATAGCATTGCCTTGGGTCCCAGTCCTAAAGATCCCACCCCCATCAGCGCGGCACCGCCCAAAGAGGACCCCACGGTCGTGGTAAAACAGAGGATCGCTCCTGCAAGATCCTTCTTGTAGAACTCTTTGTTGTTCGGGTCTGTGCAGGGAGCAGTGGTGGAATTCCCACCAAAGAGGTTTTCGAGGTAAGAACCCGTGGTGTTGAGCGGCTGCGTGGAAGCAAGCGCTTTTCCTTGCAGGTTGCCGGCAAGTAGTGGTCGGCCCTGGAATGTCTTTTTGGCCATTATTGATAGTCTCCGTTAATATGGAATTGGTTGCTTCTGGAGCACCTCTCATTGATACGTGATAAGATCGAAGTTCGCGCTAGGCCTGCCCGGGAATCTTGCCCGTGCAAACAACCTCGATCAGGGCATCGTCAGTAAGATAACGGCACATCGGATAGTAGTTCCGCGTCTTGGGCGAGTTCGTAACAGCGTAGGTTCTCTCTGCGAAACCCTTCATGCCGGCGTAACTCACAGAGCACATATTAGTAAATCTCATGTTGGCTTCAGTCATCTTGCCAACCAGGACTGGGTGTTCTTTGACCAAGCGATCCCGGACGACGTTGGAGCAGAACATCTTCGTGGGGATAGCAGCCGTTTTCAGCCCTCGTTTTTCAATTGCTTCTGTGACCTTCGTTCCCCACCAGAGCAGTTCCTGATACGTGTTATGCGGACAACCCAACATGAAGACCGTTGGATCTTCGGGCCGATCTTCCCAGTCTTTGGGGAATGTACTTAGAACGCGCGCCTGTTCGGCGTCGTCGTACACATAGGTCTGGTAGCCCTGTTTGAGTAACTTGCTTCCCTTCTGCTTCGCATCGGGAGTCAGATTCTCAATGTGGTAGAGGCCAACAGCGCCGCTGGCAGCCGTGGCACTACCCATTTTCTTCAGCAGGTGCATGTTGTCGTTGCTGACTTCGGTACCAACGTACTGATCAAGCCCCGTGATGTAGGGCACGCCATCAACAACCTTTAGCCCAATCGCGGTACCGAGAACGCCCAAGTCTGGTTCCTTGGTCGTCTTCACCTCGACTAACCAGTTGGCCATTCGACCCTCGTCCGTCATCAGTCCGAACAATGGCGCCTTGCCAAGGAGACCACAAAGCAGCTCCATACCTCCCGCATTGCGATTGGTTCGGAGACCGAGCGCAGAGTTTCCGTAGTTGATTGCAGAAGACTCAGCCCAAGCCACATAGGTACCCGGCGGGGGTGCGTTACCTACTTCGTCGACGTAACAAGCACAGCTGCGGTAATTCAGGTCGGGAGCTCCGAGCTGCGCATGCACCCAGTCGAGGTCACGCTGCAGACGGTAACCTTCGTAGATCAGCTGCATATCCGTCGCGTTGTTGTTTACGTTATACAGATCATAGCAGCGTGGATTTACAGTGTAGGGGGCATAGGTCTTCAACCCTGCGTCAGCACATTCCTGGAATAGCTTGATCATCGGCTCCATGTAGTCGGTTCCGGTGTAGAGCGAGCAATGCGGCGCGCCGCCAAGGTCGACGAGTCTCGCGGCTCCAAAGGCGTTGCCATGGGCGACGACGATTTTCATAACTTTGGCCAGCTCAGGCCCCTGTTTGCCATCCAGGGTATCTTGCTCTTCATTGGTCAACGGCATGTGATAGGGCGCTCTTGGATCGGAGTTGCTCGTTCGATCTTTAAAGCCCGGCTGAATCTGCCCGTCTGCGCTAGTGACACTGCCGTCCGAATGTTGAAGTTTCCCCACGTACTCCGGCAGCTTCGCACTCGATGGCGAGCTACTGAATGTTCCAGGCTTTGGGGTAGTGGCCTGAGCTGCTGCCTGTTTGATCGATTGATCCAGGGCAACGGCTGCGCCGGTCAGCACCGGCAGCGTCTTCACAAAAGATCTGCGATCCATAGTGAGCTCCTAAAGATGAGTTGCGGACGAGCGTGAAGCCTATGGCACACGAACGTTGAGAATTGTAGGATGTGGCTGGGCTCATCTGCTGTCTAGTCACTTTCGGCAAAAAAGAACGATACATGAGATCGAAAACCTACCAGGACTTCGATGAGTTTGCGATTTCTGTGCACGATGTGGATTGCAGAATGATGCTTCGCAATCCAACGGTTCGCAACTGGAGTATTGCGGCTGTTAATCTCGACTCGATTGACATTCAAGTGGGCCAGCTCAGTAGCGGGAATATCGCGCAAGGTCAATTGCGTAACGATGGCCTCATGCTCTACGTGCCACTAACTGGCGGAGTGGAATACGTCGCGAATGGCCAGCTCGTGGAACAAGACGTCTGCGTGCTCATGGATCCAGGATGCGAGTTTTGCATAAGCACAAAAGCGGCCCACGATTGGGGAGCTATTTTTATTCCGACAGAGTACCTATCGGCAACAGGCCAACAGACCAATTGTGTTTCGCAACCGCATAGTCCACTGTGCCGGGTCACGCAACCAAATGGAATACTCGCGAGCCAGTTAAGATCACATCTTCACCAGCTCTTTCGGACGGCCACCGTTACGCCCGAATTCGAATCCACGCTAGCCGCCAAGCAGGCAGCGCGAGAGTTCTTCGATTCCGTCGTCGGAATGATGGATGGGCCAGCGCGGCCAGCTTCCATGCAATTGGGACGACCGAAACTTTCTCGCGAGGTTGTCATCAAACGCTCGCGGGAGTTTCTTGAACAGCGGCTGCCGACCGCAGTTCGCACCAGGGATTTAGCCGCAGCAGCAGAAGTTTCAGAGCGCACGCTACGCTCAGTATTCAACGAATACTATGGCATCGGGCCAGTTCAGTATTTGCAGCTAAGACATCTGCACCTAGTGCGTCGAGCGCTCAAGGCGGCCTGCCCCGAGGAAACAAAAGTCAGCCAGATCCTAGTGGAGCACGGAGAGTGGGCCTTTAGTCGTTTTGCTACTCGCTACAAACGACTCTTTGGTGAACTGCCGTCCGACACCTTGCGTAGCCGTAGCTAGCAACCTCCACACGGATGTTGGCTCAGCGGCCTTCACCACCACGCTCAGGTGCCTGATCTTCGACAAAGGCCCATATTTTTACCGAAATTGCATATCATTGCTCCTACAACCGTTGCAAACCGTCGCTCTTGTTTTCGCCCAGATTAGAAACACGGTGCAGTGTTGAAGTGGGCGGCGAAGTCGTCCGATTCAGCTTGTTAGCCATAAGTGGTTGATCCCGCTCGGCTAACACCTACGGTTCGTTTTTTCGACCTCAGACTCAGAGCGTCTCTGTAGGTCTTCAGAAGCCTCCTACCCGGCAGATATCGCACCCCTCCAAGGAAGGAACGATGCGAGGTTTTCTTACGTTCGCCGGTATTCTTGCAGCCGCGATTGGCTGCATTGCTTGCCATGCCACGCTTGCGCCGGCGCAAGTGAATACGACCACGCAGACGAGCCCTCTATTCGACGAGCGTGCCGGTCTTACAACCGACCTCCAAGACCCTGTAGTGGAGTTGAAGAGGATACGGCAGCGACGCGAGGTTGCCAGACAAACTGGTGATGCTCTGTTTCTAACCTCGCCGTTTACGCCGCTACGAGAGGCGACGATTGCAGCGGAAAAGCGATTATACGAAAGAACGAACTTCAAGTTTGGTGCTTCCGGCAACCACCTGTTGCAAGGCATTACTAATGAGCTTCCCGGAGCGGACAACTACGGGATGTCGTCGTTCTTGATCTACACAGGCACCTGGGATGGCTTCAAGAAGGGCGAACCTTGCCAGGGGGAGATCACCTTCAGTTTGGAGGGACGTTGGAATTATGGACCACCAGATCCTGTCACTCTAGGCGCGCTGGGGCTGCGAACTACTCTATTTACTGCCAATCCCTTCACGACGTACACACCGACGTTCTTGGTAAGAAACCTCTTCTGGCGACAAGGCAGCGAAGAGGCGGGTTGGAGGTATCGAATTGGTCGCGTCACGCCCGATCAATTCTTGGCGTCCTCTCGCCATATCACTCCGCTTGATACATTTCTACCGATTGGAACAGGTGCTTTTGTCATTGCGCTCCCTGATTCTGGCTTGGGATGGATCGGCGGCCTCTATTTGACAGAGAACATCAATATTGCTGGAGTCGTTCACGACGCGAATGCAGATCGAACAGAGTTCGGTAAGCTTGATGAAGGCGATCTATTTAAAGCGGTGGAACTGCAGGTAAAGTTCTTTCCACTCACTGAGAAAGCAGGATACTCCAAGGTCACGTTCTGGCATACGGACGGCACCCGCGATGGCCAACCCCTCAACGGCAGTACTGGACCTGAGGGATGGGGCGTATATATCAAGCTTGAGCAGGAACTTTCCAGCGATGGCAGACTCGTTGGTGTCGGCCGCTGGGGCAGAAGTGACAAACGGTCAGCGGTATACGAGAAATTGGCTGGTGCACACCTAATCTATTTCGACCCATTCCACTCTGGCAGATATGAACGAATGGGGTTCGAGTCTGACGTCGTGGGAGTGGGATACGACTGGGGCGAGGCCACTGGCGCGCTTCGCGACGAGTCGGACGTTGAGGTCTTCTATCGGTTCCCGCTATTCCCAGAAATGGATGCCACAGTCGCTTACCAGGCAATCTTCAATCCTGGCAACAATCCCAGCAACGGTTTTGGTTCAGCAATCAGCCTCCGCTTACGGTCAACCTGGTAGTGAATCGGGCAACTTCTGGTTTGTTAATTGACTTTGCAGGGGATTTTGCCGGCACGGCCACCGAACTTGCAGCAGTTTCAATAGCGAGTGTGGCTAGAATACCTCGGAAGCTGGTCACGTGCAGCATAGCCGTTTCTTTGCTCCGCTAAACCGCTCATCGGTGTTGCTCTCTACGGCTCGTCTTTTGGTTTCATTTTGCAAACGGTCGACTAGGCAACCATAAACAGGCTTCGGCACGAGAGCCGAACCGCGTCCGCCGCGGAGTTGACGCGGTAAGACCTGGCACAACCGCTGAATGCGATACACATAGGCCCAAAATACCAAACGCCCGGCGGCCGATGTCTCGGCGCCGGGCGTTAACTGGTGTGCTGGTCGGTTTCGTAGAAACCAGAAAAGCTCCTCCGGTAGGACTCGAACCTACGACCCAGCGGTTAACAGCCGCTTGCTCTACCAACTGAGCTACAGAGGAATAGAAGATCGCCAGCAACCTGGCGAAAGCATATTTTATCGTCCAGAATAGCCTGCTTCAAGAGCCCGATTCTTGCGACCGCTCCGCCAAAACTGGTCGAGAGGCCGGATAATCGTCTCATCTGGATCGGCCCTCACTCGTCGTCGAGGATCTTCTCCATCGTCACACAACAACCGCATTCACTGTGTTGGACGGAGGTCATGTAGTAGCGGATCAGTTCCAAACCTCGACCCCCGGGCCGCTCGAGATTTTCGGGGGAGGTGCAATCAGGCACTTCTTCGGGGTTGTAGCCGTCGCCTTCGTCGCACACTTCGACCCAAAACCGCTTAGGACTCAGTTCGCATTTGACGCTCACGGACTTGTTTGAATCTTCCTTGTTTCCATGGCGAATCGCGTTGCTGATAGACTCCTCCAGAGCCATGTGGATGCCGAAGAGAATCTCCTTCTTCCACTTGAGTTCCTGCAAACGATCCAGCAGTGTTTGCACGAAATCGTGATAAGCGCTCAACGAGCTCGGCAGCATGCACGAGAGCTTTTCAGGAAATTCGTTCGATGACATAGCGTGCCTCTAACCCAGGCTCTCAACGCAGCACTCCAAACACCGTCGAATCGCTCCGTCCCCACCGACGCTGCAGGTCACAGGATAGCCAACGCGTCCGCTTCGGTATCTTTGATCGTGAAGAGTTTGTCGAGGTTGGTGATGGCGAATACTTGAAAAATCTCGGGGGAGATATTCGACAAAACGAGCTGGGAATCGTTCCGCTTCGCTTTCTTTTCAAACGTAATCAGCTTCCCAAGCGCCGCGCTAGAAAGGAACTCTACGCTACCGAAATTCAACACGATTTTCTTGCGGTCTTCTCTCTCAACCAAGTCAAACAACTCTTGGCCGAGCTCCTGGATCGACTCAGGGTCGATAATTTTTTGATCCAAGAATCGAACGACACTCACACTAGCCGAGTCGTTGACTTCAATACGACGCTGGTTTCCCATATCTGATTGTCTACCGAGTATTCACGTGTCCTCTTGCGAGAGCAGAGGACGAGCGGATGTTGTGGAAAGTCGGAATTACGAGGTTGCCTGCACAGAGCGAGCAGGCTCTTCTGAACACTTGATCATATCGGTGCAGAGCCCAGTGTCAAGTTGCTGCCCAGGCCCCAAATCCACCATCTCAACCAGTCATTTCACCGTGTCATAACTAGTTCGCCACGCGATCAGGCGCGGGTGGCGGGGTAGCGGATTTGTAGACCGCGCGGCTAATTAGGATATAGTTGCGCCCCGAGAACTCAGTGACGGTGCCGGTCACGCTCCACCGAATGCTGCTCGGCTCGTCGGCGTTCTTAAGCAAACGCACGACCCTTTCCAGATTGAGATTCTGTAACGTGCCAAATTCTATGCCACTGTCAGAGATGAAGCTGGCGGTATCTCCGTTCTCACTGAAATAACCGGACTGGTCATTGATGATCGTGCCCTCGCGCAAACGGCGAGTGGAGGATTTTCTCGCTGCCTTGGAACGTTGCTGGCGAGCTCTTGCCGGCCCAATACTTGGCGCACTAGCTCGACTCAAATCACGTGTCGAGGACCCCTCACGGGCTGCTGAACCGGCGCCCAGCACTACGGGACACAGCACCATCGCAAGAATTACGGCAATCCGGCACAGGCTCAAACGACTGATGTATGAGATCATCATTCTCGATTCATATTACGTTGCGCGAAACTCTAGCTTGGTCTCGGCATTGCCAAGCTATGAAGCATCAAAACTGCACCGACCGAGATCAAACACCAACCCAACCATTCGGGTGGGCGAATCACTTTGTTCGGCATCAGCCCGGTATCGCCTGTAAACGAGACTAAAGCTTGCTCCGGAGCAGATGCCGAAGTGTGGGTGCGCTCTGCCAAAAACCGGGTCGCTTCTTCGGAAAGTACATAAGCACTGACTATCCGTACCTGAAGGCCCAGGAGCAAAATCAGCGCCCCCAGAAAAAAGTACTGATTGCGATTGAATTCCACAGTGTCACCTGCTGAACAAATCTCGGCGGTATGGAAGTGCTCGTGTGTAACGCGCTGCGGCACTGCAACTCGTCCATTGGCAAGTATCGTGTAGCGGACGCGGCAGAATCCAAGCAAGATACCGTCTTATCAGTCATGACGGTCGTGCGGCTGCCGACGCCCACGCCGAACTTGCGGAATCGTGAAAGCAGGGTTGGCTGAACCTGCGGGGCGAGTTCCGCTAGCGCTCGTTCTCCGGATCGAGCCATCGATCCAGACTATTCTGGAGCGCATCGGCTGGGGCGTTTTCGATAAGTTCGACTTGATTCGCATTGGTGAGTGCCAGTGCGATGTCCGTATTCCGCGTCCAGTCTGCAATCGTGAATTGACGAATATCGACGTATGTCTTCGCGAGAGTCGCGCTGGCTTTGGGGATCAGATGCAGCCCTTGTTTGGAGTGGATAACATGGTATTGCAGCGCGCCGTAAAGCAACAATCCACCAACGACCATCCCCATTCCGAATGTTATTAGTCGGCGCATTGCAGTCCTTCTGTCTGAGTCTTTTTTACAAGCATGCCTTGCAGCATCGTACGCCCTCCCACCGATGGCTGACAAGCCGCGCAGCTGGGGGATCGAGCTGGGACGCAAAAAGAGGCCGAGTGGTTCTGTACAGATAACGGAAGACCGTATTCCCGTCACCTAAGATACCACCTTCAACGATTATTTCGATCGTAGGCGATCTCCACACTCGCTTCTTCTTGACACTTGGTCAAAGCTTGCCCATTCTAGAAAACTAATGGTTCTTTTCGTGCATTACCCAACTTGCGCGGGTATCCTTACAAGTTCCAGTGATTGTGATTCGACTATGCAGCAGCTGAGACGAACTCCCATGCGCTCCCCAGCACCATCTCACAGCCGCTTCTTGGCCACCTGTGTGCTAATGCTCTGCTGCAATTCTGTCGGCTGCGATACGACCTCTCCCAGAAAATCCACGCCGGCTGGTGTTTCGCCAGTCAGACAGGTCTACGCGCTGGGACGGCTTGAACCGGCAGAGGGAATCATCTCGATCAGCGCGATCCCGGGAGAGCGTCTTAAGCAACTCGACCCCGACGTGGTCGAAAACGAGCGTAGCCCGGCGAATGGAATTCTGGGGGTACTTGCTAGCTATGATATCGGCAGAACACAGCTTGAAGCGCTGATCAAGAAAGCCCAACTCTCAGATAGAAAACGTGGACACGAGATGCAAATGGCCAATGCGCAGCAAGCTCAGGCTGAGGCTGCCTTAGCCCAAGCACAGGCCAAGCAGAAAGAGTTGGAGTTACAGATCGGCAAACTTGATGCCCTGGGTGAAGCGAGCCGTTTGGCGGCCAAGGAGTACGAGTTGCTCGTCGAGCTGAGCAAGTCTGACGCAGACCTTGTAACCAAACATCAATTGGAAAAGCAAGAGAATGAGATGGTAATGGCCACTCAAGAGTTCACCATTGCCAGGGACAGCTACGCTTCCGCGCAGGACGCCGCCGACAAGGCAGTTGCCGCTGCGGACGCGAACATTAAAGTTGCGGAAATGACACTCCAGCAGCTTGCCGAGGGTTACGACAAACAAGCTATCGAGCAGGAGATTCTGGTCGCAAAAGAAACGTTGAAGCGGTCCATCCTGCTCGCTCCGAACGTAAGCGCCGAGTCCATCAAAGACGTGATGGAGATCGAATGCGTTAAGGACTGCTCACCCGACCAACCGGAATCCCAGGGTCCATACACAGTACTCAAAACATTCCTGCGCCCAGGTGAGTTCATAACGCAAACACCAATCGTGCAACTTGGCGATCTCAGCGATATGGTTTGCATCGCCGAGGTCTACGAAGCAGACGTGAAAGAGCTCGCCGTCGGGCAGGAAGTCACTCTCCGCAGTCCAGCATTCTCTGGAGACTTCGCCGACGGACCCGTCGACGCCTCGACTGGCAAACGGCCTGGTGGAATCAAGGGCGAAGTCGAGCGAATCGGCAGCTTGATCGCGTCGCCCGGATTGGCAAACCGCAATCCTCTGGCCCCGGCGGACAGGAGTGTCGTCGAGGTACGCATCAAAATTGCGGATCAAGCAGCCATCGAACACGCAGCCAAGCGGGTCGGACTTCAGGTCACCGTAGAGTTTGGTAAGAAGCCAACAGACAACGAGGCCTCATAGCAGTTGCATGGGCATGATGGCGATGCGAGAACATGAAAACCCCACTTGCATGGAAGAATCTAACGCATAACCGAGTCCGCACCGCTATCGGTGTCGCTGGGGTGGGTTTCGCGGTAATCCTAATTTTCATGCAAATGGGCTTCAAGGGTGCCATTCGGAAGACGGCAACCCAGATCTACGATGCTCTCGAATTTGACCTGATGCTGCGCTCCCCGGCGTACCTGCATCTGACCGAGCCGCGCTCGTTTCCACGTTCGCGTATTCATCAGGCTGCTTCGCTCCCCGAAGTTACCCAGGTGCGTCCGTTTTACCTGGGGCTCAGCGAGTGGCAGGCGCCGGTCCTGCATGGATCTGCGCAGGCCAAAGTCAGCGACGAAGTGCTGCAACGCGCTGGGCAGTGGCGCGGCATTATCACAATGGGAACCAATCCCAACGATCCCGTGTTTGTACGTGAGGATATCCGGCAAGAGGCTCGAAAGCTGACGGACTCACGGTTCGTCATTGTCGACGACAAATCGAAAGCTGAATATGGCCCCACCAACGGCGACCGATTCAGCGAGGCGGACATTGGCGTGAAGACTTCGCTAGGTCCCCACCGTGTTCAGATCGTGGGACTGTTTCGTTTGGGCACGGGAATGGCGTCCAACGGAGCCTGCCTCACCAGCCCCGAAGGGTACGTGCGCGCCTGTCCTTGGCAGACGATTGACGAAATCAACTTCGGTCTGCTGAAATTGGAGAATCCGGACGCCGCAGACCAAGTGAAGTCGCAGCTTCAACAAATCTACGGCATTCCCGAGCGGCCGCCAGGCGAGGACATCAATTACTCGGCAGCCTCGCTGACGAACTCTGATGTCGAGATCCTCACACGCGATGAGGTCAAAGCAGTCGAAGAGTATCGGTGGGTTGTAGATACGCCGCTGGGACAGATCTTCACAATGGGCGTTTGGGTGGCGATGTTCGTCGGTGTGGCAATCGTCTACCAAGTGCTTTCCACCGATATTGCCAACATGATGGGTGAGTACGCAACGCTCAAGGCGATGGGATATAGCAATCGCTATCTAACAGTCGTCGTGCTGCAGCAATCGGTGATGCTAGCGATTGTGGGATACATCCCCTCGATCGCAATTTCGCGGTTCCTGTACTGGTTCGTCGAACGTGAATCAGGCATGCCGATGTTTATGACTCCACGAATCATTGTGACCGTGCTACTGCTGGCGATCGCCATCTGCGTCGTTTCGGGAATGGCGGCGTTGCGGAAACTATATCAGGCAGACCCGGCAGATCTGTTCTAAGCAACAACCATGAAACTGTTCGGCAAAACACCACTAGCCTGGAAGAATCTGACGCACGATTGGCGTCGGCTGGCGGTGGCGATCGCCGGTATCGGATTTGCCGTACTACTGATGTTCACACAGGTCGGTTTCCAGAACGCCCTGTTCGACAGCCAAGCCAAGTTGATCGACGACCTACAGGGCGAGATCTTCATCGTCAGCAAAGCAAAATTTACCTTGGCGGCCGAAAAACGCTTCCCAATCAATCGCCTGATGCAAGCTCAGTCGGTACCAGGTGTATCCGGGGCCTACCCGATCTACTCAGAGCTGACAACGTCCGTGCTGCGAAAGATCGAGCGTGGTATCGGCAACCGCGGCTTCCCGATTCGTTCGATCGGTTTCGAGCCAGGGGATCCGATCTTTCAAGTCGATGCGATTAATGATCAGGTGCAACAGCTACGCCAACCTGGCACAGCACTGATCGACAGGAAAAGTAAAAAGAAGAAATTTGTCTTCCCGCGCGACGACGACGTCAAACTCGCAGAACAAAACTTGGAGTTAGCCGGCAAGAAACTCCAGTTGGTTGGCACATTTGAGCTTGGCACCGACTTTGCTCATGACGGAAATCTCGTCATGAGTGCCGACAGTTTTGCAGACTACTATCCGCACCGAAAGCGATTCGGTGACCCGTTGAGTGTAATTGACATCGGTGTCGTGCACCTGACAGATGGAGCCGATTTGAACAGCACCCGAGACTTGTTAGAGCAAACGTTGACCAAGGATGTCGACGTGCTGACGCGAGACGAGTTTCGAGCCGCGGAAGTCGGATTTTGGGACGAGAGCACACCGATTGGAACCGTATTCCTCTTTGGGAAGATCATTGGTTTCATCGTTGGTATGGTTATTTGCTACCAGGTGATCTACTCCGATATCGCCGACCACATGCCTGAATTCGCGACGCTGAAGGCGATGGGATATCCATCTTTGTATTTCGTTAGGCTGATCGTAGTTGAAGCGCTCTTGCTCGCCGTGATAGGTTTCATTCCTGGCACTGCCGTCAGCCGGGCCCTCTACGGTTGGCTAGCGGGACAAACAGGCCTCTTGATGAATATGACCGTTGATGGCGTATTGTTTGTGCTAGTCGCCACGATTGCGATGTGTATCGCGTCGGGAATGCTGGCACTGAGGAAACTACTAGCTGCCGATCCGGCGAGTTTGTTCTGACGTGCTCTGACGATCTGGAGCATCGCAGCGATTTGCCACTGGAAAGATTACAGGTAGAGAAAACCATGATGACGTCTCAATCGACGATTCCCGCGACCAAGGGTTCTTTCGCGGACGGTATGCGGCTGCCCAGGACCGTCAAAGTGCGGGGACTGAACCATTACTTCGGCGACGGTGAGTTACGCAAACAGGCGCTTTTCAATAACCATCTGGAAGTGCGACGCGGCGAAATCGTAATCATGACCGGTCCCTCCGGCTCGGGCAAAACCACGTTGCTCACGCTCATCGGGACGTTGCGTACGGTTCAGGAGGGCAGCCTGAATGTCTTAGGGAATGAGTTGCTGGGTGCTAGCACGGATCTGATCGTGCGCATCCGGCGTGAAATGGGATTCATTTTTCAGGCACACAATCTGTTCGAGTCTCTCACCGCCTACCAGAACGTGAACATGGCTGCGGAGCTACTCAAAATCGATCCGATGATCGCGGACGGACGGATCAAGTCTCTGCTGACGCGGCTTGGGTTGGGTGAACGCATCCACTACAAACCGAAATCACTCTCTGGTGGGCAGAAGCAACGTGTGGCAATTGCCCGTGGCTTGGTACACAAGCCGAAGTTGATCCTCGCCGACGAACCAACCGCTGCGCTGGACGAAAAATCGGGACGCGAGGTGGTCACACTGTTTCAAGAGTTAGCCCGCGACGAAGGTTGCACGATCATTATGGTCACGCACGACAATCGCATTCTCGACGTGGCGGATCGCATCGTAAACATGGTCGACGGCTATATCACCTCCGATGTTGATGTCCAAGAAGCGTCGGTGATTTGCGAGTTCCTGATGGAGATTCCGCTGTTCTCTGACCTGAATGCTGATTCACTGTCGAAGATCGCAGATCAAATGATGGTCCACGAAGCCCGAGAGGGTGACCGCGTGATTCGCCAAGGCGATCCCGGGGATCTGTTCTACCTGATTCGCAGCGGTAGCGTTGATGTGATCGTTGATGACGGAGATCAAAGCACGAAGGTCGCGGAACTTCGACAAGGACAGTACTTCGGTGAAGCAGCACTGATCCACGACGAACCCCGAAACGCTTCAATCGTCGCGCGGGAAGACTCGGTGTTCTATGCACTTGAAAAGGTAGATTTCCGCGACGTGCTGGAAAAGAGCGCGACTTTCGAGCAGCAACTCCGTCAGGCGTTGTTCAACCGACAGTAGACACGCGTCTACTCGCTGCACTGCTGCGTTGCATTACACGACCTGCGTGTTTCGACGCAGCCTTGCCCACCGCATCGTCCACACCTAACGCAGGCGCCATCACAGCACCCTTCCAGGCAGAGAGTTGGACAAAATCCACATTCGATGGCGAGCTTGCCCTGTGCTTCGCGTAGCGCGACGCGCGCGACTTTCAATCCTACAACTTGCTCCAGCAACTTCGATTTGGCAGTGAAGATTCGGGCCTTGGTGTTGCTAATTTCAAAGATGCTAATGTCGTCGACGTCGCGAGTTTCTTCCAGCCCGCGCACCTCGTTTTCCAGCTGCTCGACGAGCGATTGGGCACTGACGACGCGCTGCTGCTGCAAACCAATTTGGTAAGCGGCACCCTTGATTTCAGCGATCGCGGTCTGCTTCGTATCGGTGTAGAAGAGGGCCAATTGTCGGCAGCGAACGTGAACTTCCGTATCGTTACAAGTGCGACAGCGTAGCCAATGGATCACGCCGTCTTGTGGTTCGACGGTACCGATCGTCGATTCGGCGAATTTCAGCACTCCGCGCGCGACCGGTAGAGTGCGTTTCTCGAGTTGGCAGAGCACTAGGTTGAGGCCACGCAAATCGGCCCGTGTCGACAGACCTTCCACCAATTCGCACTCAACGTCAACCGGCATTAGATCAGGCTGCCAGTCGATGTCAGGCCAATAGAACGTGTACTCGTCGAGTGGGCAGCCTGTCAGTTTCTGTAGCTGCCCATTGAGCTGTATTCTTAAGAAATCGAGTTCCAGCTTCTTATCTTCCAACTCGGCAATTTGGTCAAGAATTCCACTGCGATCCACTTTCGCGGGCAACTCGATTCCCTTCGCTTCCATGCGATCAATGCGATCGAGCGTAAGCCTTGCTTCGTCGATGCCCATTTGCAGATAGTGCTTCTGAGTTTCCAATCCCGCCAACTGGTAGAAACTACGGAGTGCAGCACCGGCCGCTTCGTTACGCAGCCCCGTGGATCGGAGTGCTAGCAAATCGCGATCTAGGCAAAGGTTTTCTCTTACGTTCTTGGTATCGCAGCTAATCACGATTTTCGCCCAGTAGCGCTCCAATTCGACGAGATTGGCTGCTGTCAGATTCGTCGCGGCACGGCACTGGCAGGTCATCGCATCGAGCAGTTCGTAAGTCTCAGTTGGTGCTGGCAGCGGCACGATGGTCTCAGCAGAGGTGAGTTCAACGAAGCTCGGTAGCTCTTGCTCGGGCGTGCTCAGATCATTGATGCATGGCGCACAAGGGGTGCGGGGCACGCCACAGCCGCCTCGAGGGCAGGCACAGCCTGTCACGATCAGACTGAACGGTAGGAACGCGGCAAGTGCCAAAAAACGTACTAGCATGACAATCGATATAAGAGGTCTGCGCGCGGGTAACTGCAGATACTTATCGAGTGCTAGATATGCCAGCCGAAGTAGTTGCCAGAGTAATTCCGCAGAAACCGATAGCGTAAACTCTGACGGTTACACGTATCCTGCCGGTCGGCAAGGCAAATCAGAGAGCCAATGGTCTCAGGCGACTCATTGGGCCTGCGTCAGCTAGGTTTAACCCCGAAGACCTTGAGCGGCTCTCCCTTACCTTTCACCGGTTGAGGCGGCAGCGCTGTGACCGTAACACCGTCGTCGAGCTTGCGTCGTGTCGCTTCGGTCACCAGGAGATGGTGCCCCAGGGTCTTTGTCAGAGACTCGACGCGTGAGGCGACGTTCACCGTGTCGCCGATCGCCGTGTATTCCTGACGCTTCGGCGAGCCGATGCTGCCGACAATTGCCGGACCCGTGTTGATACCGATGCCAATTTTTAGATCGGGCCAGCCAGCTTGTTCCAGCTCGCTGGCGGTCTCCTCGAGGCAGCACAACATGGCCTGCCCGGCTTCGACCGCATGCTGGCAGTGATTCTCATCTGCCGTCCCGATTCCGAACAACGCCATGAATCCATCACCAAGAAACTTGTTGACCATTCCGCCATGAGCTTCGACGCGATCGACCGCCTCGCGGAAAAAGATATTCAACACAGCCACAATCTCCTCAGGCGTATGCCGCGAGGAGTGCTCGGTGAAGTTCCGCACATCAACGAACATCACGGTCACTTCTTGCTCGCTACCCACGAGGTCCTGATCCTGCTTGAGAATCTGCTCCGCCGCCTCGCGCCCAACGTGACGGCCAAACGTCTCCTGCAGTTGCTCACGCTCACGTAGACCTTCGACCATCAGGTTGAACCGTTCGATTAATGGTCCAAAGTCGTCAGCACGCAGGACGTTCACACGTACCGAAAAGTCTTCTTCCGCAACTCGCATAGCGGCCCTCCGAAGCAGACGAACGGGCACTTCCACTTGCTTGCTGTACATCCAGAAGGACAGAAAACCAAATACGACGTTCACTGCGCCAACGGCGTAGGCAAAACCGCGGTTGCTGTCCACTGCTTCTGGACTTATCAGCAGCAACACGAGCGACACGATGGGGCTAACGACAGCCGAGAGCCAGAGGAGCAATCCACGCGCTTTGAGATTCAGCGGATATCCGCCAGGAACCAACGCAGGATTGCTCCGTCTAAAAAACACGGGAAACAACGTTTTCTGACTGGCAAGTTCCACGGCAAAGAAGCTCTGCGGGACCGCAATGAACGCTGCAATTATGAACGACGTCACGAGATGCGGAATGACATCCGCATCCAGAGCTTCGGGAACGGCATGCAGAGCTGCCGGAAAAACTGGAATACAAGTCAGCCATCCCACAGCCGCAACCGTCAAAAACCACCACGGCAAGTTGACAACGTAGCGTTGAGCTTTTTTGAGCGTGCTCGGATCGACCTCCTCTCGTCTAATCAACTGCCTATGAATCGGCCTAAGCCATATTAGCGGCACGACAAAGCATGCGATCGCTATCGGATAAACGATTAGATTGAAGACCTGCCAACAGGCTTCGAAACGCTCTTGCTGGGCGGGTTTGAGCAGTGGTTCGATTTGTTTGCTGTTGTACGCGATATTGAAGGCACTGCCGATCACATTTGCCAACACGGGTGACAGTAAGACCAGCAGCAGCCCGTGGCGTTCCAGAAAGGTCCACTGGCGCCGATTCGCGGGAGACTGGGCAACAACCTCTAGTCCATCAATTGAGTCTGCTGCCGTCGCCAAACCAGTTGCCTCTACCCGTCCTACACGATTTCAACCGAGTCGCCGATCTGCACGACGTTCTCCTGCGCCTCAGAATCTAACCGCGTGTTGACGCCGAGTCGATAGTAGGTGTCGAAACGGTCGCTCGGCGCCCAATCTGGAAGCGTCTCTTCGCGACGCCGCACAAATTCTTTCGCGAAACCTGCTGTGACCGACGCATCCCGGCTATCGCGAGTGGGGACCACACACCGCCGGCATATTCCTGAACCTTGCCAGACCAGATCGCCGATGCGAAAACGGCGCAGCTGACGAGTCTCGGGTACCAGACCGTCCTCCCAGAATGCGGGCGTGTCTGCGACCTCGAAATTGAAACGGAACCGTCGTCGGACCTCGTCAAGGTCGAGTTCGAACCACCCCCGGATCACCTCTAAGGTCGCTGTGGTCACCAAAGTCGGTCCGGGCGACTCGCTATCGTCTGGGAAGCCGCCGTCCTGGTTCTCGATTAAGCGGCACGATTTTCCCAATATTTCGCCGCACCAATGCGCGAGACCATTGGCTTCTTTGGCAAGGTTGAATTGCTCCGATCGGCCATCGCCACTCAATGTGACCTGCGTCAAATCATCGCTAAACCCGGCGCGAATGCGGTGAATGTCCGGACAGTTCTTGCCATTGACATACTTCCCCCACGCATCGACTAGAGCGTACCGTCGATCACTGGCCAGTGCTCCGCTGGGCAACACTGCGGACGTCTTCTGCTCGTGTCCGTCAAAAGACTTGATGGGATAGACGGTGATGCGATCGATCGTCGGCATAGGACATTGGTTTAGGTTCAAGAGAAAAGCTACGGACAGTGGCGCTGGGCCGCCGCCTCAACTTCAGCCAACAACTCTTCCGCATCGGTCAGATCGGCGAGCACCAGGTCCGGCCCACAGGCCGCCAACTCCGACACCGAGCTGCTGCCCGTCGCAACGGCCACGACGTAGGCACCGATCGACCTTCCGCATTCGACGTCTGCCGGAGTGTCGCCGATGACCATGGTACCGCAGAGTTCACGCTCCCCCTCAGCGCCACGAGCATATTGCTGCGCCGCAAGCAAGGCATCAGCGGCAATGTCGTTGCGATTGGTGCGCAGATCACCGTAGCCGCCAAATGCAAAACGCCCCCCCAAACCGTACGCACTAGTCTTGGCCATCGCACCAAACTCGGTATTGCCCGTCAGCAGCCCGATTGCGGTGTTGTCGTCCTGCTCTAGCGTTTCGATTAGGTCGATGACGCCAGGCAATACCGTACCTTCAAGCTCGGAAAGCACCCGTTGAAGCCGCTGGCGATAGTCCTCGAAGAATACCTGCCAATTCTCCACTGAAGGCTCAATGCCGCTGTGCTGCATGATGTCCCGGCAAATCGCACGATCGCTGCGGCCGGCGAACGAAATTCCCGTGGGAATCTCACCGACACCAAAAACTTCCCGGAACGTCTCAGCAAACGCGACGTGACCAGCGCCACCTGTGAGCAGCAATGTTCCATCGATGTCAAACAATACTGCGTACACACCATCTCCTCTGTCGAAACCCGTTGCAAACTCAAATGCCGATTATAGGGAGTTAGCAAGTCTCTGACGAGGCGAGGCCGCATCGGCTAGTGGAGCAGGGGCTTGCCCAACTGCTGTCGCTCATGATTGACTTTGCCGAGGACCGCGCGTTCTACCTTGAGAAACTTTACAAGTTGCGAAGTACTCACTCCCAGCTGCTGAGCCGTAGACGAGGTCGAGAACCCATTGTGCTGCAGTAGGTCCAACACTTCCGTCAGCAGTGCGGGATAGTCTGGATGGGTCGCGCTCACCGAGATACGACGATTCGTGACTCGCTGCTTCCAAAGCAGGCTAGGTTCCGCGTTTGCTTCCGCGCGAATCTCCAAAGCCAGTTGCAATCGCACGCGAGATATGGCCATCTCTCGATTCTGCTTTTGGCTTCGTCGCTCACTAGCTTCACCTCGTACACCAGTTGGCTTGTGTACGATAACGACAGCCGTTTCCACTTTATTTCGGTGCTGCCCTCCGGGACCAGAGGCACGTGTACGCTTCACGTCGCACTCAGCCAGCAGGTCCCTGATGGAAAGTTGTGCAGGATGTGGCAATCTAATGTCCGCTGTCGTTCTAGCATGAGGGCGAGAAAATCGGCTGAGCCACTAACGCCACAGATCGTCATCGGCAAACGGGTTGCCGCCAGGGCCTTTTGGCTTCGGCAGCACTTTTAGTATCTGCTCGGCGAGTTTGAGATCATCACGCGTGGTGATCTTGATATTCAGCGGCGAGCCTTGCACGATGGTCACAGGTTTGCCAAGAACTTCGACCAACGCAGCGTCGTCCGTCACTGGCTGACCGGATTGGGCCGAGTATGCTTCGATGAGCAATTCGCGCCGAAACACTTGAGGCGTCTGGGCCGCCCAGAGATGTTCCCGGTCGACAGTTGCTTCGACGCGATGGTCTTTCCCTACTTTCTTGATTGTCGATGACACCGGCTCAGCCAAAATTGCAGCGCCGTCACGCTCGGCGGCTGCGAACACCGCGTCGATCCATTTATCGGCAATGCAGGGGCGAGCCGCATCATGGATGGCCACCAGATCGACACTCTCGGAGACCATCGCCAGTGCATTCTTTACGGAGTCCGTTCGCTCCGTGCCACCCCGACATACCTGAACGTCAAGAATCGCGATATTGGCGGCAAACTTTCGATCGAACTCCTCTCGATCCTCGTCCGAAACGACGACAATCAACTGCTTGACGTCGGCACGGTTTAGGAACTTCTCCGCGGAATTGAGCCAGACCGCTTTACCAGCCAACGGCGCAAAGGGCTTTTTGTAGTTCTTATCGTGAAACCGCTGGCTGGCCCCAGCGGCTGGCAAAATGACGGATACGGATGCCATAGTTGTGCTCGTGCACGGGTTGAGTAGCAGACGGACGCTAACTTTAGATGCTACCGCCACTGCCACAAACATAACGAGAGCTGCGAATTCCTCCAAGCTGGTTCGGCAGATCGTTTGCCCGCGGGAAGGTCCTATCGATTATAGGAATCGTAACGCTTCTATCGTGCAGAAAACTGTGGACGACCACAACTCGGAATGTGAGGGTTGTGCTTCTTGGAGTCAACGTGATCATTTTTCATTTCCGGTTGCACGGGATCTGTGTCTTCTAGTAGCACGCTTGTACTAGCTGTACGGACGAAGCCTGATTACCCACTGATGAGGGGTACGCCCTAGAGCTGCGATCTCTGCTTCGACGAGTGCCGAAACACGAATTAGACAGGCTAATGGACGGTCACGTCATTCGGATACGCCACGGAGTGCGTACCACCTCAAGGATCGAGCCCCGGATTCCATTCTTAGTAGTATTTGCCCACGGAGGCGGCAGGCATGATTACTCGCACTCGATTCAACGCGTTCATTCTGAGCACTCTTGCGCTCGTTTTCTCTCAGGTGGCGGCGACCTCTGTTGCCCAGCAACTGTCCCAGCCTGCGTCGGTCTTGCCTTGGACGCCCAACCAACAAAGCGCCGAGACACAACACGCTTTCGAGTTACCGACGATTACTCGCGGAAGCGATTCTCCCATGAGTCTGCTCGACGTGCAGAATTCAGTCCAACGCAAAGGTGTCGAAGAGAAGCCGGAATTGCCCAATGTCGAGAAGGAGCATCACAGCGATCTGGGCCATTTGGACGCCGCTCCGGCGACGCCGCACCGTTACTCCCTGCAACGCAACCGTGCCACCAGCTCCAAGTCCGGGCGTTCCTTCAGCTTGCTCCGTGCATTGGGAATTCAAGCCTCACGCGGAAACAACCGGCGATAACGAGGGCCACATCCGGCATCGCATGTGACCAATTGCGGTTAGCGGGATAGAATGGGGGCATCCAACGTAATCTCCCTATCATGCCTTCCCCGGACGCGTCAGATGCTTGAAAACGACCCACGCCACAAAGAACTTCTGGAATGGCTTAAATCGCAAGGGCACAACGACGAGCAAATTGCTCGCATCATGGCCAAAGTCGCTGAATACGACAGTCGCACGACACGCGAGTCACTCTTCGACTCGATCGACAGTGGGCGATTTGACATCCAAAGCTTGATTGACGACGCGTTAACGGATGAATCAACCGACTAGGCAGACCGGTCTTACCAGCCACCGACGATATCAGCTTTCTCCTTGCGGCATGATTGCGGAATCGACCAGTCGCCCTTGACGAGACTACTGGAATCGCAGTAGTGCATACTTCCTCCTGCCGCTGCGCAGCACGACGACTGACTCGCTAGCCAGGTGTTGCCGATCCACAATCGTTTCATGGGACTCAATTCGACGATTGTTCACGTACGCACCACCCTGCCCTACCGTCCGACGTGCTTCGCTCTTACTCTTGGCGAGTCCCGCCTCGACGAGCGCGTCAACGATCGTGAGGCTGCCATCACTCAGCCGCGAGCCACTAAGTTCCTTGCTGGGCACGTCGGCGAAGATTTGCCCAAGCTGATCGTCGTTGAGCTCACTGATTTCGGCGCCGAAGAATATGTCAGTCGCTTTCTGGGCGACGGCTAATCCTTCTTCGCCGTGAACGAGTTTGGTAAGTTCTTCCGCCAGTCGGCGCTGACTATCGCGTTTGCCGGCATCGCTCTCGCGCGCCGCATCGAGCGACTCGATTTCCTCGGCATCGAGTTCCGTCAGCATCCGCAGGCAACCACCCGCGTCAGCATCGTCTACATTGATCCAGTATTGGTAGAACTGATAAGGGCTAGTTCGCTCGGCGGAGAGCCAGATCGCCCCGCTCTCGGTCTTGCCCATTTTTGCGCCGTCGCTCTTGGTCAGCAGTGGCCAAGTCACTCCGTACAGCTGTGGGCGCCCCATTCGACGCGCGAGATCGATCCCCGCGGTGATGTTCCCCCACTGGTCGCTACCACCAGCTTGTAGCTTGCACCCAAACTGGTCGTGCAGATGGACGAAATCGTACGCCTGTAGGAGCATGTAGCTAAATTCGGTGTAGCTCATCCCACCGCTCCCGCCATCGTCGTCGCGGCCAAGGCGGCTCTTCACTGAGTCTTTGGCCAACATCACGTTGACTGGGAAGTTCTTGCCGATGTCGCGCAGAAACTCCAGGTAGCTCCAACTGCCGGTCCAATCGAAGTTGTTCACCAGCTCCGCCGAGCAACTGCCGGCATCAAAGTCGAGAAACCGACGCATCTGCTCGCCCATCGCGACGACGTTCCGCTCCAGGTCTTCCTTCGACAAGAGGTTGCGCTCGTCACTCTTGCCGCTGGGGTCGCCGATCATACCTGTCGCTCCGCCCACTACGGCAATCGGCTTGTGCCCCGCCTTCTGAAAGCGTCGCAACACGATCAGCCCCAACAAGCTCCCGACATGGAGACTCTCCGCCGTGGGGTCAAAGCCAGCGTAAACTGTCCGAGGCTTCTCTTCCAACCACGCATCCATGCCCTCGTCGTTTGTTGTTTGATGAACCAGCCCGCGCCAGCGGAGATCGGTAAGGAGCGACATATGCGAGAATGAATCCTGGCTTGGAATGGACTATGCAAACTACGTGCAGACAAACTACAAAACTGGATTACGGGTGTGAGCAATCGTCTGCGGAAGTCGCCGCAGATCCGCGAGCCGCAGCGACGGCTCGGGCTATTGACGCCATCGATGCACACCAAATGGACTCGATCCTGATGACGTAACCACGTTACCAGTCAACAAGTTAGGCGAACAGTCTAGCTGCGATGAAGTAAATCTGTCAATGACGGCGGGTCGGTCGAACCAATGATCGCTACGTTGAAACACCAGGTCACGTGTGGCATGGCACTCCGGCCTGATGGATTCCGGCTCGATCGCGACACCAATCAGACCGTAGAAGCGCCCTACGCTCTTTCGAAGTGTCCAGCAACACACTGGTCACATCGACGCGTACGTGGTCCGTACTACGCGTTCGTTTCCTAAGGCGTCGGCGCTACCAATTCGAACACGAAATCGTTATCCCCGCCTGGCGTCACTTCTGCCTGCAGTTTGGCGGTGCCGACGTTCGCATAGACCTGCGGCAATGCGTGTACGGCTTGTGGGTACGGATTCTCTTCCGTAGGCTCAGATCGTGACACGACCTTTGAGACGGTGACACGGTACGCGCCGGCGGCAACCCCATCATCTGGCACGTAGGTCATGAGCGAGAAACGACCCTGATCGTCCGTCTTCGCGAAAGATGGGCGTCCCGCCGCCGGGTAGAACATCACACTCGCGTCGGATACGGGTTCGCCGTTGAACTTCACGACTCCGCCGGCGTTATGCAGCGATGGTCGATCGGAGCCGCACCCCAAGCAGATCGAGACGGCCATCATCGACACCAGGATTCGAGGGTGCCTGATCACTGTTCGACAACCTCGCCATCGCGCCGGTCGCCCATTTTCTGATACGCGATGTAATCGACGTCTTCGCTCAAGAATCGAACACCGCCGTCGGCAAATGCAAACTGTGCACCGCCAGGGTGGAGCGATTTGAATCCCATGTCACAGCTCCAAGCGTGAGGCGCATTGCAGTTACCATCGACGAATCCCTGCTCGTCTGGGCAATTCGGAAAGTTGATTGGACAGGTCGTCGCGAACCACAGACTGTTAGTATTCATCCAGCCGTCGCGTGCGTGCCAGCTGCATCTCGGGCGAATCTCGCCTAGTGCGATGGTGTTGCTAGTACCGTCAGTGATGTCGTGGATCCGCGCCGCCCAAGCCGTGTGACTGAATACGCCAGATATGGAACTCCCGGTTTCGTCGTGGCCGTGAAACGCGCGGCCAGTCCCAAACATGTTGCCGCCGAACGGACACGCACCAAATGCCTGATTACCCATGCTCGCGCCGTAGCTGGAAGTCGCGCGACGCTGCCTGCCTGTCAAGCCGACGTAAAGTGGGTTGCCACCCAAGTACTCGTGCTCTTCGGACGGACACAAGAACGTGTCAATCCACGTCTCATGGACGAACTGGCCATCAACGCCGATGCGACTGAAGTGATCGGTGTTGACGGTGAAGTCACATGCATCGAACAGGGGTCGCTGCTCGATGTAGGGCAACAGGTAGACGAGGAAGCTGCCGTGTTGTTCGTTGCTAACGTGGCCCCACGAGTACGGCTGGTGATGGACGGCGCCCAACGGGAAACGATCGTTCACGCCGTGGTAGCTGTGCAGGGCGAGCCCAAGCTGCTTGAGGTTATTCACACATTGAGTGCGTCGTGCGGCCTCACGCGTGGACTGAACGGCCGGCAACAATAGCGCCACCAGTACGCCGATGATTGCGATCACTACGAGCAACTCGACGAGTGTGAAACCACACACGGCCCGACTTCGCTTACCCATAATCAGGACTCGCCAAACTAGCTTGAAGAGAAGAATCGAGCCGGCAATCTGTGAACGCACCGACACAAAGTCGACAGAACAGCTCACTAGATTCTAAAGAACCGGAATCGTACCGGCAAGCAGATTCGCGTGACACGCGCAAGCTCCTCCTTCGTACGCCAAGAATGCGCCGGTTGGTAATCGAGCGTCCACTTCACGATCTGATCGAGTTTGTTGTTCTCGCTGGCGAAGATCACTGGAGCCTGAGCGACCTCAGCTAAGTGAGTTCGCCGTCGAAATCGTCCAACTATCTCCGCTGCTCTACGTTTTTCTGTAACGCGACAGATCCTACGACGCTTCACAACGTGAGAGGATAGCCAGCCGGCGGGAACTTTCGGCCGGGCCATCTGGAAAGATTCCTCTTCTCACTGAAATCCTAATCCATGAGTTCATCTTGCTGGAGGATCGCCCGATGAAACGTTGTCATACACGCCGCGTCAAAAGTTCATCTCCAAGGTCTGCCAATCACGGTTTCTATTCGCGTCTAAAATCATGGGCCTCACGTCGCACCAGTCAGCAGAAACGACGTAGCCCGCAAACTCGCTGGCAGAAGTCGTTCACAATGGAGTCACTAGAAGATCGCCGACTGATGGCAGTTCTCACGGGAGGGACTCCGGACCATGGCAACGCAGATCTCATTGCGTTGCCAGCAAACGTCTCGGTTCTTTCAACCGACGTCGACAATGGTGGTTTGGAAGGCTTGGACCTCACCGCTGCCACGGCAATTGTGATGGATGATGCTGGTAACGCGGTGGCGGATCTCGGCCCGGATACCGAGCGGGCAATGGCGAGCACCACAAAAATCATGACCGTGATGTTTACGATCGAGCGTTCGCTCTCAGGAGAGCTTGGCCTGAACGACGTCGTCAAGGTGGGGTCGTACGCCAAAGACGCTGGAGGATCGGGCTTCAATGACTTCCAGACGGGGCAAGAGTTTGTTCTGGAAGACCTTCTCTACTTCGTCATGCTGCGATCCGACAATTCCGCTGCTCAGACAGTAGCCGAATACGTAGCACTCAACACCGACTTAGGTCGCACTTACATCGTGGAAGCAACGGCCGACTACAACTCAGCGAATGGCACGAGCATTAACGCGAACTCGATCCTCAATGCAGACGCAAGTTTCGACGAGGCATCCGGCATCATCCTCAACACGGCTTTCGTCAGGCTGATGAATCTGCGGGCTGAGCAAATGGGGCTTACGCACACGCAATACATGAATCCTCACGGGCGCGACCCCAACAAGCATCCGGAACAAGGATTTGGCGACGGCCCCAATGACGGCCACTACTCCAGCGCCCGCGACTTAGCTGAGCTGAGCCGAAATGCGATGGACTACGAGAAGTTCGCCGAAATCGCCGGTGAGACATTCTGGTCAGCAAGTTCGACACTGCCTGATGGCTCGTCGAGGGTTTACAGTGCTTCCACGCTGGTGGGCATCATGCCGAACTACGCATCGCACTACCCTGGCGCCACCGGAGTTAAGGGCGGTGGAACCGGCGCTGCAGGCTCGGTACTGGTTTCGCAAGCTACCATTCTTGGTCGGACGCTCAATGCAGCCGTCATGGACTCCGATAGTTGGGCTACCAGAAACGTAGACACTCACAAGATTCTGAACTACGGCTTCGAGGAGGCCTTCGGCTTCATTGTCGACAGTGACGCCCACACCGTGGAAACGCCCACTTCGACGTATGACGTCGGCTCTCAGACGCTAAGCATCAATGGAACCGAAGAAGCTGATGTCATCAGTATCTACCGATTTGCCAACGATATGTGGATTACGGTCAACGGGGTTTCCGAGTACCTGCCGATCGCCGATATCCATCAGCTGGTCGTGCTGGCTGGGGGCGGTGACGACAGCATCATCATTTCGGGAATGCCGGAAGAGATCGCCGGCGGCGCGTATGTATTTGCGGGTGCCGGGAGCGACACGGTCCGGCTTGGTACTGGCGTCGGACTAGGCATTTTCGACACCCCCGTCACCGTGATTGGCGGCGGTGGTGTCAACGACCAGGTGATCCTGCGAGACGACGGCACCGACAGCGGCCAACGATACGCTCTTTCTGGCGACCAATTTCAACGCGATGACGAGACGATCCTCGTTTATCAAGACATTGATACCTTGTCGGTCAACGGTTCCGGATACGCTGACACACTGGAAGTGATCGGGCGCGAAACTGGGCATGACGATCTCACCATTCTTGCTGAGCGTCTGGTTCTCAACAATCAGCGAGTGCAGTTCAACAGTATCGAGAACATCACTTCCAAGCTGGGCGATGGAACTTCCACGGTCGTCATCGAATCCTTCCCCGCAGCGGGCCTGAGGCTATTCGGTGGCAACGACGCCGATCTATTCGTGCTGAACGCCGCTGGAAACTCGACGCGGGTTTTCAACGTCGAGGGCGGCAATGGTGACGACGAACTGCAGATTAATCGAGATGATGCCGAAGACCTGATGCTTGTCGATGAGAAAGCTCTGATTATCAACAATCGAACCTACCGATTCGAAGAGGTCGAAGCTCTTGAGGTCAACCTCGGCGAAGGCACGTCGACCACCGTCGTGGGAAGATTTCCCGAGGTCAACTCCTTCATCGTCCATGGCGGTACTGCCGATGACGTATTTTCAATCATACCCAGCGAGCTGTATCCCTTAGGCGCTGATCCTAACGACCAGCCACACGGGACGGTTTCGTTCCAGGGCCGAGGCGGCGTCAATTCGATTCATGGTGCTGAGCGAGAGAATGCTTGGAAGATGAACGACGCCACTTCTGGCAACCTCAACGGGAACATCCTGTTCTCAGACATGGACCAGTTGGTTGGCTCGACCGAACAGGACTCACTCGAGGGAGCGGATATCGACAACGTGTGGTCAATCGTCGGAAGCGATTCTGGGCAGCTGAACGGCGCGCAGTTCTCCGGGATGGAGAGCCTCTCTGGCGGAGCGAGAGGCGATAGTTTCAGCTTCGCTGCTGATGCAAACTTTGCAGGAGACATTGATGGCGGAGCAGGTAACCGCGATTGGCTGAAGTACGACGACTACGGCCGCGGAGTGCAGGTCGATTTGCTCAAGGATTCCGCGACAGCAGTCGGTGGGCCTGTCACAGATATTGAGATGGTAACCGGATCGGATCACGATGACTTCATTCGCGGCAGCGAGAGCGCCCATTTTTATAGCGGGCGAGATGGCAACGACATTATCATCGACCTCGCGAACAACGGCACTCTCCTTGGTGGCAATGGACGAGATATCATGGTCACCGGTGACGGAGCAGACCGCGCCGATGGTGGCAACGGCGATGATCTGTTCATTGGCGGATCGACGGTATGGGATAACAACGATCACGCTGACCGTTACTTTGACGCTATCCGAAACGCATGGTCACGAACCGATCAGACATTCGACGAACGAGTTGAACGACTCCGTCAGGGCGTCGTGGCAACGATCCCAAATGGAATACTCGGCTACTCCAAGCAGCGAGTCGCGCTGAACGCCGAAAATGTTCTGAGTGACGACACGAGAGACCGATTGGTTGATCCAGCCGGTCACGATTGGTATTTCTCGACACTTGCCGAGACAGAAGACCTCAACAATAGATTTCTGGTCGAAGACTTGAGGCTTGATTACTGGAAGGCTAACTACGGTCGTCGCGGGGCACCTGCTCGCCGGGGCGACTTTAACCGCGATGGTTCAGTGAATGGCCTCGACTTTCTGAAATGGCAGCGAGAACAAAACGTCTAGACACCAAACGGTGTGGGTCCAACGATGAGACGACGATTGACAGCTGCGGGGGTGGATCACGCCATGCGACGCTGTGGATTCGGCCTAGAAAGCAAGTCGCCAGCGTTCTGGCAAGGCGTCCAACTGCATCAGTGCGTGCAGAAGAAAACCGACGCCATCGTTGGCTTGATAGTAGTTCTTAGCGGGGTGGCCGCGGAAGATCCCGTTCACGTACAGCTTATCGACTGCTTCTTGGGCCAGCATGTTTGCCTGCTGCAAATAAGCGATGTCTGCTGTGACATGGAAAAGGCCAACGAAGAAGGAGATTGCCCGTCCGTAGTTTTCGGCGTAGGTGCCACCGGTTGATTTCACATCTGGCAGCGTGTCTTCGATTTCCGCTCTCCATCGGCGGCCGGTTGTCGGGGGCGATTCACGCGCGATAACTTTCGCCCATCGCAGCGCGGCACGTAGCAATTCGGTCCGTTCCTGTTCGTCCTCGGTGAGTTCGAGAGCATAAACGGCGCTCTGAGCCGCGATCAGCGGGAACTCATAGGAGTACATAACCGTACGCCAAACGTCGATGTGGCCGGTCGGTTGCCACCGATCGTAACCCGCCCCCCGATCGGATTCGGAGATCGGTGTTCCGTCCAGCTTCAGCATACCATGATAGCGCCGCGCTTGAGCATCCCAACCGTAGCGGTCGTACGCCAGAATGTATGCGATGGCGTAGTCACGAAACTCTCTATCTCCGGTCAATTCGTAGCATCGCAGTAGTTGGCTCGCGTGTGGCCCGGGGACGGTTGTGAAGCAATGCAGTGCATCGTAGCGACTGCCAGTACTTGGACTATCGGCAACCAACCCTGTCTGCGGGTGGCGGTGCTGCCAGTGCCAGTTGGCAACGAGCTTGGCCTTCTCGAGGTAGTGCGGTTGTTTCGTTACTGAATACAGAAACGCAAAGGCTATCGCGAATGACCCGCCCGAGAAGGCGAAATCACACCCTTTCCGACCATCGTCGTGCCGATTATGAAGGCCACTCTGTTTGTCGACGATATGCCATTTCCAAATGCCGTCGATCTCTCTGCGGACTGCTGCGGGATCGATGCGATAAAGTGAGCCCCAGTCAGGGTGCTTGATAAGAATCTCGTGTGGACCGTCTCCGTCGTTGTCGCCCCCCGGCCGATCCTCGAACGCGTTGTAGTAAATATGTGATCCCCAGGCGAACATGCCGTTGGCCTTGACGGCGCGCTTCATGAACGCCTTGAGATACGCGTCAGCCGCGGCGGCATACTTCGAGTTGCCTGTCACTTTCGAAGCTCGGTAAAGTACACGGATGGTCGCCATGTCGTGCCAGAGATTTGATCCTGCCGGGCTGCGCCGACCGTGGTCGGGGCGGCCCTCAGTGCGCACGTCGGCGTCGAGCATCGGCGGGTGTTGTGGGGACTCGTGCGTGTGGACGTCGAGAATGGCCATGAACATCGGAGTCTCAACCGGCCCGTACCGATCGGTGCCCTTGTCGATCAGCGTGTCCAGGCAGTCTGTGACATAGTTTCGCCAAGGCTTCGCGCCGCTCACTAGCTCCCGCGAGAGGCACCTACCTGGCAGTACTGAGCAGGCCGTCACGCCACCCAAGACACGGAGAAAGTCACGCCGACTCATTTACAACTCCCTTGTTGGCGACACTCTTCTATGGACTTGCCGCGTGCAACGCCGGGTCCATGCGACGTACTTCTCTGGTCGTCTCTGCTGTCAGGCGATCTATGCTTCGATCGTCATCAGTAGATCGCCGGTCTCGACCTGTTTGCCGGCGTGGACATGGACTTCCGCGATGCGGCCAGCAATCTCGGCTGTGATGGCGGTTTGCATCTTCATTGCTTCGAGCGTGAGCAGCTTCTGGCCGGGGGCAACCGAATCGTCTGGCTTCACCGCGACGTTGAAAACCATGCCCGGCATGCTGGCAGCGACATGTGCGGGATTGCCCGGGTCGGCCTTGGGGTGCTTAGGCGCCGCTGGTTCGAGGGCCAGATCGGTGACCGTGACTTCGCGCGGCTGGCCGTTGAGCTCAAAGAAGACCGTACGACGCCCGTCTTCGTGTGGCTCGCTTACCGTGAGGAAGCAGATGATCAACGTCTTGCCAGGTTCGATTTCAACGGCAATCTCTTCGTTCGGCTCAAGTCCGTAGAGGAAGGCGGGCGTTGGCAGTCCGCTGGTGTCCATGTACTTCTGCTGGTGCTGAGCGAAATCGACGAAGACCTGAGGGTAAAGCAGATGCGAAACGACCTCCCGGCGCGAAGGCTCGCGATCGAGCAGCGTTCCGATCTCATCGGCTGTCTTCTCAAAATCAGCGGCGGGCAAGCTGGCGCCAGGCCGGCCGCGCAATGGCTTCTCGCCTCGCAGGATCTTTTCCCGCACGCGACGCGGAAAACCACCAACCGCTTGCCCCATGCTTCCGCGTACGAGATCGATCACCGATTGAGGAAACGCCAACTCGCGTTCGGACGTCAGCACGTCTTCGGTCGACATCTCGTTGGCGATCAGGAACAGCGCGAGGTCGCCGACCGCCTTTGAAGTTGGCGTTACCTTTACGATGTCGCCAAGCATTTGATTAACATCGGCATAGACTCTGCACACCTCACTCCAACGATCAGCCAGTCCCAACGCGCGGGCCTGCTGAAAGAGGTTGGTGTATTGGCCACCTGGCATCTCGTGCTGATACAGGTCGGACCCGGCCGGCAATACAGGGCTCTCAAACGGCACGTAAAACTCGCGGACCCCCCGCCAGTACTCGGCGATCGCATCGAGGTGTTCCGTCGACAAACCGGTGGCGCGTGTGCCGAATCGCAACGCCTCAACCACCGTGTTGATGTTGGGCTGCGAAGTGCCGCCCGAGAGCGGCGCCATCGCGGCGTCGGCAATATCGAGGCCGACTTTGGAAGCCATCAGAATCGACGCGGCCTGTATGCCGGCCGTATCATGCGTGTGGAAATGAATCGGGATGCCGATCTCTTTGCGAAGCGTTTTGACCAGCAGTTCGGCAGCTTGCGGCTTGCACAGCCCCGCCATGTCTTTGATCGCCAGAATGTGAGCTCCCATCTTCTCAAGCTCTTGGGCCATCTTAACGTAGTAGGCGAGGTCGTACTTGGTGCGGTTTGGATTGGTAATGTCGCCTGTGTAGCAGATCGTCGCTTCGCAGATCGCTCCGCTGCGTATGACGGCGTCCATCGCGACTCGCATGTTTGCCGTGCTGTTAAGCGCATCGAAGACGCGAAACACGTCAATGCCGGCGTCCGCGGCCTCTGCAACGAAGGTCTTCACCACGTTGTCGGGATAGTTCGTGTAGCCAACGGCGTTCGATGCTCGCAACAACATCTGAAACAAGATATTCGGAATCCGTTCGCGCAGGTCCGTGAGCCGGCGCCAGGGGCATTCGTTCAAGAAACGCATGGAAGTGTCGAAGGTCGCGCCGCCCCACATCTCGATTGAGAATAGGTTTGGGCAGAGACGCGAGTAAGCCTCGGCAATTTGCAGCAAGTCGTAGGTGCGCAAGCGCGTCGCCAACAACGATTGATGTGCGTCTCGAAATGTTGTGTCGGTCATCAGCAGCGGCTTCTGACGACGGATCCACTGTGCAAACTTTTCTGGGCCAAGCTCTTGTAACTTTTGCCGCATGCCGTTTGGCGGGGCGGCCGTCGAGTCGACGACTGGCACGGGCGCCGGACTGCGGCGCGTAGGAGCCGGTCGATCTTTGACCAGCGGATTGCCGTTGACGATGGTCTCGGCGAGATAGGTCAGTAGCTTCGTCGCACGATCGCGACGGGTCGGGAGGTCGAACAACTCCGGCGTGTCCTCGATGAAACTCGTCGTACAGGCGCCGTCCGCCAAGGCGGGATGCATCACGAGCTTAATTAGGAACGGGATGTTGGTCTTTACGCCGCGCACCCGGAACTCTTGCAGGCAACGTTCCATACGGTGCGTGGCGTCTTTGAAGTGCCGAGCCCAAGCGGTGACCTTCACCAGCAGCGAATCGTAGAACGGCTGAACGATTGCCCCCGAGAAAGCTGTTCCGGCATCGAGGCGGATTCCCATACCGCTTGCCGAACGATAGTGCGTCATCCGACCGTAGTCAGGCATGAACCGATTGGCTGGGTCTTCGGTCGTGACTCGGCATTGGAGCGCAAAACCATGCGTCGCGATGACGTCTTGCGATGGCAGGTCGATCGCTGGATCGGACAGCGCCGCGCCTTGCGAGACCAGTAACTGTGCTTTGATCAAGTCGACGCCGGTGACTTGCTCCGTCACGGTGTGTTCGACTTGAATGCGGGGGTTCACTTCGATGAAGTAGAACTTCTGCGTATCGGCATCGAGCAGGAACTCGACCGTGCCCGCTGCGGCGTACTGGACCGTTCGCCCGATGGCGATTGCCGCGTCGCATAGCGCTTGACGAACCTCCGGGTCGAGTTGCGGTGCCGGCGCGATCTCGACGACCTTCTGGTGACGCCGTTGCACGGAACAATCACGCTCGAACAGATGCACCAGCGAGCCGTGCCGATCGCCCAGCAACTGAACTTCGATGTGCCGAGCTCGTTCGATGAATTTTTCGACAAAAATGTCGGGACTCCCAAACGCCGCCAGTGATTCTCTGCGGGCCTGTTCATATGCCGCCTCAAACTCGGATTCCTTCCGCACGACTCGCATCCCGCGACCGCCACCGCCGTGGGCCGCCTTCAAAATGACCGGAAAACCCGCCGTCTTCGCGAGCTCTCGCCCCTGCTTCGCATCACGAATCGCCGCGCTACTGCCGCCAAGCACAGGCACACCGGCGCGCTCGGCGATCTTACGGGCTGAGATCTTGTCGCCCAGCTGTTCTAGGGTTTCGACCCGTGGTCCAACAAACGTGATCCCGGCGTCGACGCACGCTTGGGCGAACTGTGCGTTCTCCGAGAGGAATCCGTAGCCCGGATGAATCGCGTCGATGTTCTGCCGCTTGGCCAGGGCGATAATCGACTCGATGTCCAGATAGGCTTGAATCGGCTCGCCTGGTATCCCCGTCAAATAGGCTTCGTCGGCTTTGAAACGGTGCAATGCATAGCGATCCTCATGAGAATAGATCGCCACGGTACGGATGCCCAATTCATGCGCGCTGCGAAAGATGCGAATCGCGATCTCTCCGCGATTGGCGGCTAGGAGTCGTTTGATCTTTTCCATCGGCTCTCTTCTCGTCTCTCCGTGGGCTTTTCCGGCATTGTCCGAGGCATTCCGCTGCCTGCGGCGTCTGGTGACTGGAATGAGTTTGCTCTTGCTCGAAGTTCCTTCCTCGTGATATCGATTGGCCTTTCCTCAGACTCGTCCCGACTCCCGAGCTGTCGGCCAGACGGCTGACTCATTTGAGAGAGAAGTCCAGCTGATACGCAACTGTCTCTTGAAACAGATAACGAAAAGGCGTCACAGCGCTCCGCACGTTACTCTGCGACCAGCGAGCATTCTAACGAACTCTAGATTCGATGGGGAGGCACAACGTGAGTGCTAATTTCAGGGGCTCCCGGCCAACTTGCAGCGGCGTCTGGTCGCCATGCACGTATGTGGTCACGCCCGAAAATTCTCATGGGATCAAGCTGGACTGCCCGACGTGGCCAGCTCTTGGCGTTATCCTCACCTCGTCGGATTGCGGGCCCCTACAGTTGGCGCAGTTGCTCCAAGACGCGAGCCTTCGCCAATCGGACTATTTCCGGGCAGGCATTGGTTACGCCGGCGCCTGCAAAGGCCTCGCTGCCGACCGACATCGGAATCACCTAAGAGGTTCGAACCAACGGCACTCTGGCGAACGGGTGGCACGTCAGGAGCTGGCATGTGACGGCCACTCTTGTCGGTGATACAGCCTAATCAGAGACCCGCACGGCGTAGAGGTCAATCTGCTTGTGAAGCACCAAACCGGTTGCCCGTGAGTCGGGGCCTTCGGGAAGCTCAAAGCTCACGGCGCCGCGATCGGGCTGAATCCTGAAGTAGGTCTTCGACTCCGGGGCAAGGATCGCCTTGTTGGTTTGTGTCGGATTGTCGACGACGAGTCGGTTGCCACTCCGCTCGATGCGGAATCGCGCGCTAGGATCGTCTGCTGGACTGTACGTTCCAACACAGCGATCGAGATGCGCGACTGGCAGATCGACCGTCGTGCCGAATTCGGTCCGCTGAGGACGGTCCTTCAGCTCGTCCTCAGTGCGCCCACTCGGGAACAGCTGCCTTAACGGAACCACAGCGACTCCCGACCCGAAGCGACCGAGAGTTAAAGCGCGGGTCACTCGCGACTTCAACCCTGGCTCGAACTGCTTGGCCCTGGAAACTTCACTCGCCAGATCAAGCACGACCGGCTCACGAAAATCCGCCAAGTTGAACACGGTGACTTGACGCTTCTTGAGATCATAGACCGTGCTGTAGGTCGTGTATGCCCGTGGCCCCTCCTGCCGCACTGCATCAAGCACGTTCGCGATGGAACGAGTGTTCAATTCTGCGATCGAGTCAATCACCTGGTTCGCTCGCACGTAGCGTTGGCAACGATATCCGGAAAGCGATTGCCTATGATTGGTGCCAACAAGGCGGTCTCCGGAAATCCGTCTCACACTCATTCCATCAGCCGGCGTCCAGCTTATCAATGCTGCGTCGCCCGTCGCGTCCGCGAGGAGGACCTGACTGTCAGCGAGGAAAGAGCTGTTGTACCGCTCGAGGTAGGCGATTGCTTCCCGCACGGTGCGACAGGAATCCATGACTAGGTCCATCACGCTGCGCGGCGTTTCTTTCGCCGCATCGGGTTCCCAGGGAGCTTTGGCGAGAGCCATACCATCAAACGCGAGCCCAGCTTCGTTCATACTCCCTTGGACGCGCCCATCCTCGAATCCGAAGTTGATGCGCCCCAGCTTCTCACCCTGCCCACCCGTGGCCCAATAGTAACCTGGCTTGTAAAAGTCTTCATTGCTGGCGAACAGGACCTCGCCGTCGCGAACGACGACAAACACAGTGCAGGCACCGCAAGCCTGGAAGACCCAGCTGGCGGCTAGTGTTGTCATGACGATTCGTAGACATGTTGTCATCCCATCACCCTTGGGTGCACACTTGGAGTTCCATAGAAGGTGCTATATACGAGCTTCACCCATCCCGGCCAAGACGGGTCAGGCGCGGCACTATCGAACTACTATCAGTGCTGCGCAGATTCTGGAGCGGCTTGGGCCGCGGTACTTAGTGACGTCGAAGAGTGATTGACGAGTACTTCGCCCAAGGTAAGAGCTGAGGGTGGCGGGCCGCCCGCAGTGAACGGTTCCGCGGGGGGTTTGCCCAGAGTGACAAACCCCTTGAACAGTGCATGGCTGTGCAAGGCCATACAGGCAATGACCCCTACGGGACTCGAACCCGTGTTGCCGGCGTGAAAGGCCGGAGTCCTAGACCGCTAGACGAAGGGGCCGCTGAAAGACATCTCTCCGCTCCCCAACTGGGCCGCAGAGAACTCGAGATTGAGCGAGATGTCCGTTTCGGCAAGGACCGCAAACTGTGAAATGCAGTTAACTGCCCGTGAGCGTATAGAGTTACGTCAACTTGGTTTGACGTCAAGTGGTATTGAACGCAGCGAGCACTGGCTCCATCGTGCGGCGGATTACTGCGCGAGACAGTAGAAGAGTATCACCGCAATGCGTTTACTGAAGGCCGACCAACCGGCAAGCCTCGGCCAGCGGTGAAATGGCAAGACACGCGTTACTCGGACGCATTACTGGCATCGGCGCCACGGTCAACTTCGACGTTGCGGCGAATTGCTTCGTAGACTTCGTTCCGATGAACGGGTACTTCCTTAGGGGCTTCGATGCCCAGGCGGACCTTGTCGCCGCGAATTTCGACGACGACGATCGTAATGTCATCATTGATGACAATACTCTCGTTCTTTTTTCGTGATAGGACCAACATAACGCGATTCCTTCATAAGCAGTGGCCGGTTGTGCCCCCATTAACCGGTGCCGGCCTCCGAACCTGCCTGCTGCGTGCGACGGCATTCCCGAAGCTACGCTGACTATTTGCGGCATTACACAATGCCACTCATTTCACTCTACGTGCTCTCCGAACAGAGTCAAGCAATACGTGAGGGTTCGGGCACGATTTTTGCCTAAAATACTGACTTCGACAGAAATTGCGCCCGGAATTCCTAGGATGTAGGCCGAAACAGCTTCCTCGAACACTATAAAATTGCAGGGACAACTCGACGTAAGTCAATTTAAATAAACACCTTACGACACACATCCCAAATCGAACCCCGGGCCACAGTGGGATCCCCAGAGCGTCGATTACTGGCAAATGAGGCCAGGGCCTCAAAACTAGTAGTTCCCGCAACTTCCTCGCCAGGGGTGCCCTGGGTAGTCACTTGTGGCTTGGCCTCTGCCACAACCATACACATCGAAGCAGTTGGATTGGTTGGGCTCCTGAGGTCCACGTCATCCCCCCGTTCAAAAGCAGAGTTAGTTGGCGAAGCGATACCCCATCTCAGATTTGAAATTCGAAGCGTGATCCGACTGCGAAGTGGCTTCGGATCGAAGTGAGTGACTAGGCGAGACGAATGTCCGCCGAGCTGCCGCCGCCGAAGCCGAAAACTTGCATCGTTAATACCTAGCGGCGGTTGCGGCCTGTTACATGGGTTCTATAATCCAAGCTTGTTGTCAGTCGCAGGCCTGCTAACAGTGATCCTGTACGCCCGCCTCAGCGACAGTCATCCGACGCGTGGACTGCGCTCGATGCGAGACCTCGCGTCGAGAGAGAGGTTTTCTGAGAAATGATTGCTGGGCTCAAAAGAGTCTTTCCCTGGCTGGGGAACGTCGTCGAAGCCGTATACACGGTTCTGCATGGGATGTGGGTGACGCTGCGGATCTGGTTCAAGACCTACGACCCAGAGCGAAAGACGTTTACCGAGCACTTCGAGTATCCCGAACTCCCGGTCCCAGTAGCGGCGCGCTACCGAGGCTTTCACCGGTTCGATCTGACGACTTGCATCTCATGCGATCAGTGCGCCAAGGCCTGCCCTGTTGATTGCATTTACATTGGCAAGGAGAAGGTTGAAGGCGGCAAGGGCTTCAAGATCACTGGCTACGCGATTGACTACAGCAAATGTATGTTCTGCGCCCTGTGCGTGGAGCCGTGCCCCGTCGATTGCATCTTCATGGGTGCAACACACGACCTGAGTTGCTACAGCCGCGATGGCACGATCGTTGACTTTTCGCGTCTGCCCCTCGATGTGGCCTGGGGGCGTTCGACGCTAAATCCGACAGCGGTTGCTCAGTCGAAGGTGATCACCGAGCCGGTCCATGGCGGGCCCAATCAGTAGGCGTAATTGTTTCTCGTTTAAAAGATCTTTCTGGAAGTAGGAAACCAACTGATGGCTACGCCCACTGCGATTGTAGCTTATCTCGCATTATTCGCCGCGATCGCGGCGTTGTTTCTCTTTGTGAATCTGCTGGTCGGACGATTTCTGCGGCCCGACTTGCCGAACGAAGAAAAACAAGAAGTCTATGAATGCGGTGAGCCTGTCATTGGTTCCAGCTTCGTGCAGTTCGACCTGCGTTTCTACGTCGTGGCGTTGCTATTCATTATTTTCGATGTCGAAGTGGCGTTCTTTTTCCCGTGGGCAACCGTGTTCGGCAAATCGACACAACTGACCGCGCCTGCTGTGGTTGCCGAGTCCGCCGAGGGCGGCCTCACGACGGCGGCCAGCCTGAAGCTGAATGAACTGGGCGTTAGCGATTTGGGCGCGATCGACATCGCAAAACTCGAAGACACAGCATCCACTCTCGCAATCACGTCGTTCGCGGACATCTGCGTCTTCTTCGCTGTGCTCCTGGTTGGTTTCGCCTACGTCTGGAAGCGAGGCGATCTCGATTGGGTCCGTGCGGTAGCGAGCCAGCGTGGTGAGGTCGTCGAGCGTGCACGGTCAAGTGGCAGCGATCTCCCCGCAAGACCCGCTGGGTCGATTTTATCGGCTTAAGCATCGTGATTGTTGTCCTCTGGCCAGCCTAACGGCCCAGTTTTCTCTCGACCCCCAACCATCAACTCGGGCCTCCCACATATGAGCGGACAAGCTTTTGTTGACCAGCTGAACAAGAAGTTCGGCGATAAGATCTCAGGTGCCAATTTGGAGAACCTCGATCCGTGGATCGAAGTCACGCCAGACGGGATCGTCGAAGTCTGCAAGTACCTGAAGGAAGAATCCAGCCTGGCATTCGATTACCTGAACAGCGTCACCGCAGTCGATTACTTGCACACGGACGCGAAGAAGGCAGCCAAGGCCGATTGGGAGCCGCACATCGAGGTCGTCTATCACCTCTTCAGTATGCAGCACAAGCACAGCCTCGTGCTCAAAGTGATTATGCCACGTTGGAAGGACGACCAAGAAGGCAAGCTCCCGGAGGTACCGTCAGTCGCCGGTGTTTGGAGCACCGCTGATTGGCATGAGCGAGAAGTCTACGACCTGCTGGGCGTCAACTTCACAGATCATCCCAACATGCGAAGAATTCTGTGCCCGGAAGACTGGGTGGGGCATCCGCTACGAAAAGACTACGAGATGCCGCTAGAGTATCACGGTATCCGAGGTAGATAAATGAAAGGCGGATTTCGGAACTTGGAGTTGGGAGCGCGACCCGTGCATTCCACGTTTTCACTTTCGTAATCCGATATCTGAGTCATGAGCAGTTTGATCGACGACCCACGTGTCATTGAATTTGATGTTCGCACCGACGAGATGCTCGTCAACATGGGGCCACAACATCCCAGTACGCACGGCGTGCTTCGATTAGCCTTGCGCACCGATGGCGAGATCATTTCGGAAGTGACGCCCCACATGGGCTATCTGCATCGCTGTGCGGAGAAAATCGGCGAAAACCTAACGCCCCGTCAGTGGATTCCGTACACCGACCGGATGGACTATCTGGCGGCGATGAATATGAATCTCGGGTGGGCACTGACTACTGAGAAGTTGCTGAAGTATGAACCGCCCGAGAAAGCTCGCCACCTGCGGGTCATCATCTGTGAACTTGGCCGAATCGCCAGTCACTTGGTCGGTATGGGCACCTACGGGATTGACCTTGGCTCGTTTAGTCCGTTCTTGTACGCGTTCCGTGAGCGTGAGAAGATCCTCGACCTGTTTGAGGAAGCCTGCGGCGCACGTCTAACGTACAGCTACATCACCCCCGGCGGCGCAACCGCCGACTTGCCGGTTGGTTGGACGCAGAAGTGCCTTGAGTTCCTTGATCAGTTTGAGCCGGTCATCGCCGAGTACCACACGCTGCTGACGACCAATGCGATCTTCATCAAGCGGACAGCAAACATCGGGGTCATGTCGCCTGAGATGGCAATCGACTTCGGCACAAGCGGCCCAGTGCTTCGCGGCAGCGGTATTAGTCATGACCTGCGGCGTGACGGCGAAGAAATCTACACCGCCATGTACGATGGCTACGCTTTCGAGGTCATTGCCCAACAGAACGGTCACTATCCGAAAGACCACAACTATCCTCCGGTCCCCAAAGAAGCGGTTCTGGGCGACTGTTGGCATCGATTCTATGTGCGCATGCTTGAAGTGATGCAGTCGATCGACCTGGCTCGTCAAGGCATCGAGCGCTATCACGCCGCTACGGACGGATACGGCGAGCCGTTGAAGCTGAAGACCAAACTACCCAAGGGCGAAGTCTACCTTGAGACCGAGTGCCCGAAGGGCCAAATGGGCTTCTACCTGGTAAGCGACGGAAGCGACATTCCCTGGCGTACTCGCGCTCGTAGCAGTTCGTTTTCCAATCTGTCAGTGTGCGAGCCACTGTGCCGCGGCTGCCTGATCGCCGACATCCCGGCGATCATTGGATCGCTCGACATCGTGATGGGCGAGATTGATCGCTAGTCGTGTGCTAGGTATGAAAAACCGCCAATTTTCAGGGGCGGGGGTGTACAGTCTCGACCCCTTGTGCCATATTTCACAATCTTAGTTGGCAGCGTTTTCCACCGCCTGCAACTGGTTGTTCGTGACGTTGTGCCATCTCTACGTCCGACCGTCTTGGAGACGGTTTCGCGGGTGGCTACGAGACCGAGGGTTTAAGGAAGCACCACCTGTGGCCGCATTTCTGTCCGAGTACACCTGGACTTGGCTGGCATACATTATTGCCGCCATGATCCATGTTGGACTGATTATCAACTTGGTGGCCGTGGCCGCGTTGGTGTTCATCTGGCTGGAACGCAAAATCTCGGGCCGCATTCAAGATCGTCTCGGCCCGACGCGCGTTGGCGGCAAATTCGGCTGGCTGCAAACGCTGGCCGATGGATTGAAGTTGATCACCAAAGAAGACCTCTGTCCCGATGGGGCCGATCGCTTCTTGTTCAAGATCGCCCCCTACGTCAGCTTTTGTGCTGCGATCGGTGCATTCATCGCGATTCCCTTCGCCGGTGGAGCGTACCCTTGGATTGCACAGCATCTGAACACCGGGGTATTTTTTGTGCTCGCCGTTTTAGGGCTGGAAGTGTTCGGTGTGATACTAGCCGGCTACTCATCCGCCTCGAAATGGTCGTTGTTCGGCGCAATGCGCGAAGCGGCTCAGGTTGTTAGCTACGAAGTGCCGCTGGGAATGTGCGTGGTCGTACCCGTGATGATTGCTGGTTCGCTCGACATGGTAGTAATTGGCGATCAACAGGCGGGTTGGTTCACCAACTGGTTGGTGTTCCACGACCCGTTCACGTTCATTACGGCGTTCGTTTACTTCACTTGCGCAATGGCCAGTGTCAACCGAGCGCCGTTCGACTTGGCCGAGGCCGAAAGTGAATTGGTCGCTGGATTCCACACCGAGTACTCCGGCCTGCGGTGGAGTTTTTTCTTCATGGCTGAGTACGGCTCGATGTTCTCGGTCAGTATCCTCGCCTCGGTGCTGTTCTTCGGCGGATGGAACGGACCCGTCCCGATCACAGATTTGCTTGGCTTGAGCGGAGCCGAAGTGGGAACGCTCTCCTGGGCAGTCGCCCAGGCACTCGGATTGGCAAACGTGCTTTTGAAAGGCTTGCTAGGCGTGTGCTTGATGATCTGGGTACGCTGGACGTTGCCTCGGTTGCGCATCGATCAGGTGATGACCACCTGCCTCAAATATTGCACGCCGATCGCGGCCGCGATGTTCTTGGGGGCGACCCTGTGGCAATACAACTTCCCCGGGAGAGCTTTCTTCAACCTGATTCCGATGTCTGATGCCGTGCTTGAGGTGAGTGAAGGCTGGGAAGTCGAATCCAACGACCCGGATGAGGAAGAAGAACAGATTGCACGCGGGCCCGAGGAAACGGGAGGACTACTTTAGCGATGGACTCGATTTACTGGCCGTCGTTTTTCTTCTGGCTGTTCAGCGGCGTGGCTTGCACGTTCGCGCTGGGCGTGCTGCTGTCGAAGAACATCGTCCGCATGGCGTTCTACCTCGTGATTTCACTCGCCTCGACCTCCGGCCTGTTCTTTCTCGCCGGTGCCGATTTTGTTGGCGCCATGCAACTCATGATTTACGTGGGTGGCACGCTCGTGCTACTCATTTTCGGCGTGATGCTCACTTCACAGGATCGCTTCGTTGAGATGCGTACTTCCAGCGGCGAGTGGGTAATCGCGTTTTTCATTGGGCTGATGCTGTTTTTCACGCTCGGCAGGGCGGCGTTTGGTGTTGCTGCCTGGAAGGGGCTGGATCGCGAGACCGCCGAAGCGGTCGAAGTTGAAAGAACCGTCACGCCGCTCGCGATGGGCCTGCTCGGGGCCCGCGTCGACCAACTTGATGAACCTGACGCGGCCAAACGCGAAGGCATGTCCGGATACTTGTTCCATTTTGAAATCGTGTCGGTGCACCTGCTGGTCGTGCTGATCGGCGCGGCTTACCTCGCCAGGGCAAAAAGAAAAACCGGCAGCGTAGCTGCCAACGCCTAGCCCCGACAAGCACCAAAAAGAATCTATGCTTAATCCGATTCTCGCCAATCTGCTGACCGAACCCGTAGGAGTATCGCACTACGTCCTGGTCGGTGCGTTCATGTTCACCTGTGGCGTGCTCTGCATGGCGACGAAGCGCAACGCGCTGGGGATCTTGATGGGTATCGAGTTGGTACTTAACGGCGCGAATCTGAACTTTATCGCCTTCGGCAGCCGGTATCTGCGAAACGACGCGAACACACTCGGCCTCGATGGGCAGCTCATCTCGCTGTTTGTGATCGTGCTCGCAGCCGCAGAAGCGGCAGTCGCGCTGGCGATTGTTTTGAATTTTTATAACAACAACGATTCAGTCGACGTCGATCGGGCGGATCAGCTGAGTGGCTAACAGAAAAGTAAAAAACTGACCACGACGACGGCGGTGACTACGAATCTCAGGATTCAACGATCCGCTCGGTTGGAACCAGGTTTCTTCGTGGTTGACTTAGATTGAAATAGTTTTATGGATCCTTCCTGGCTACCTCGATTGCTTGCACTCGCCTGGCTTACGCCACTGGCGTCGTTTGTGCTGATCCTGTTCTTCGGCAAACGGATGGGGCCACACGGAAAGTTGGCCGGCTTGGTTGCCACGTCCGCGATCGTGTTTGCCGCCGTCTGCAGTTTCGCCGCCCTGTTCACAGTCTGGCTGCCAAACCACCCGGTGAAGGATGCCTCGCATCACGGCGAGCATCACGAGGAAGGCGAGACCCACGCCGCCGTCACGGCACCGATCCACCTGATCGCGGCCGCATCGGACGACTCCCATGACTCTCACGGCCACGGCGAAGGAGGAGAAGCGGCCCATGCCGAAGGTGATGGGCACAGCGGACACGCGAACAACGGACCCGACGGCTATCCGTCTTATTACGGCACTTGGTACGACCTTTATCCCGGCGCCGATGACTCCGGACCGTTGGGCTCGCTGAAGCTTTCGATCAGCTACTACATCGATGCCCTGACTGTGGGCATGTTTTGTATGGTCGCGCTGATCGCCTCGTGCGTGCATTTCTACGCGATGGGCTACATGCACGATGAGTTGCACGACTTTACCGACCCGGAAGTCACTCTCTCCAACGGCGAGAAGCTGAAACGTCCGGGACGTTACTATCGATTCTTCCAATACCTATCGCTGTTTTGTTTCAGCATGTTCGGCATTGTGATTGCCGGCAACATCGCGATGGTGTTCGTATTTTGGGAACTGGTGGGCATCTGCTCCTACTTCCTGATTGGCTTCTACATCGAGCGACACAGCGCCTCGACGGCGGCGAACAAGGCGTTCATCGTCAACCGCGTGGGCGACTTTGGCATGCTGATAGGGCTGATGGCGTTGTGGTCGAGTCTCGGGACGTTCGCGTTTGGTGACCTGACCAACGCCGACGGCGAAGTGGTTGAGCAAGGGATGTTCAGCCTGCTCAGGACCGAAGAAAACTACTACCACCTGCAACCGACCGAGGGCATGGCCTACGAAGGCAGCCGCTTCAGCGACTCAGCTGCGGCAGACGGCGAGGGCGAGGCGGAGGAGAGTTCCAACAAAGCCGGTTGGTGGTTGCTGCTGGTCGCGGGCGTGGGAATTTTCTGCGGCTGCGTTGGCAAGAGTGCTCAGTTCCCGCTGCACGTCTGGTTGCCCGACGCGATGGAAGGTCCAACCCCCGTGTCAGCGCTGGTGCACTCCGCAACGATGGTGGCGGCGGGCGTGTACCTGGTTGGGCGGTTCTTCCCCGTACTGTCACCCGAAGCGCTGCTAGTGGTCGCCTACATCGGCTGCATCACGCTACTGATCGCCGCCACGATTGCGATCACCGCGACCGACATCAAACGCGTGCTTGCGTATTCGACCGTCAGCCAACTTGGTTACATGATGCTCGCGTTGGGCCTCGGTGCCTGGGTCGCAGGCATGTTCCACCTGATCACACACGCATTCTTCAAGAGCCTACTATTTATGTGCTCCGGATCGGTGATTCATGGCGTGCATACCAACGACATGACCGAGATGGGCGGCCTGCGGAAGAAGATGCCCATCACCGCGTACACAATGCTGGTGGGTTGTTTGGCCATCATCGGAGCAGGAATCCCGCTCACCAAGATCGGCTTTTCTGGGTACTACTCGAAAGACGCAATCATTGAGCAGGCGTTTAGCTTCGGCAGTTCCAACCCAGCACATGTCCTGCTGCAATGGGCACCGGTGGGCGGTGCGTTCATCACCGCTTTTTACATGTTCCGACTGTGGTACATGACCTTCGCCGGCAAGCCACGCAACCAAGAACGCTACGATCACGCACACGAGTCGCCCCAGGTGATGACAGCTCCGCTGATTCTGCTGGCGGTGTTCGCCATCGGTGTCGGTTGGAACTTTCCGGGCACCGATCTTGGCGTGACGAATTTGCTGGATCAGGCGAGGCCGGTGGGCACGCTTGCCACGACACAAGGTGAGATCCTCACCGGGCTGACCATTCCGAGCGAGCCGGACAGCCACGAGTGGGAATTCAAGAAACCGGCTGGCATCGCAGCGTTCTTTACGGCCGCAGCCGGTTTGCTCTTGGCGACGTTGGTCTATTGGTGGGACAAAGGCCTCAATCCGTCGGAGTTGCGAGAATTCGGCCCGTTCAAGCCGATTCACAATTTCCTTTGGAACAAGTGGTGGTTTGACGAGCTATACGATTTGATCTTCGTGAAACCAACAAAAGCTGTGTCGGCCTTTATTGCCTGGTTCGACCGTAACATTATCGACACGATCATCCACGCGATCGCCGCGATCTGCCGTGGCATCTCCGTGATATTTGGCAGTGTACTAGATAACAAGGTCGTCAACGGCTTCGTCGATGGTGTCGCCAAAGGTACCTGGGACACGGGGCTATCATTCCGCAAATTGCAGACTGGTAGCGTGCGGCAGTACGTGATGTTCATTGCCGTGGGCACGATCTTGCTGTTCGTGGCGATCAGTTTTGTACAGAACATTTAGATGGATTTCCCGCAGAGACTCCAAACACACGAGCGACGTTAAACAGCCTGTGCTTTGTGACTCTGCGGTGGAAGCATAAGAAATTGATATTCGAAAGTTGATGGCGAAATTATGAATCTCAGCGACCCTGCGGTTTATCTGAGTTTGCTTGTTTTCTTGCCTGCACTGGGTGGGCTTGTCTTGGCCGTGTTGCCGCGATTCAGCGACGATGCGTACAAACTGATCACGCTGGGCGTGACAATCGTGACCTTCATGCTTTCGCTAGGTCTTTTTGTCCAAGGCAATGAGGTCAATTTCCAAGCCGGCGTGGCTGAGATGCAGAATCTCTTCCAGGTCGATTGGATCCCCTCCTTTGGCATTCAGTACCTGATGGGCATCGACGGCATCAGTTTTCCGCTGGTCGTGCTAACGACGTTTCTATGCGTGGTGTCCATGGGCGCCAGTTGGGGCATCAACAAGCACGTAAAAGCTTACTGCGTGTTGTATCTCCTGCTCGAGACCGGCATCATCGGTGTGTTCCTGGCGCTCGACTTCTTCTTGTTCTACGTGTTCTGGGAAGTGATGCTGCTGCCGATGTACTTCCTGATCGGCATCTGGGGCGGACCGCGACGGGAGTATGCCGCGATCAAGTTCTTCCTATACACGCTGCTGGGCAGTATCGGCATGCTGATCGCGATCCTGATGCTCTACTTCAACAGCGACCTCCGACAGCTTGATCCGCAGCAACTGGTCGACTCCGGCATTGTCGCGGTGGCCGAAGGCGAATCGGCCAGCGACGCGTTCGAGGCTTGGAAGAGTGGCGAGACTACCTTGGCAAAGCAGTTTGTCGCTGCCGAAAGTGACGATCAGCCTCTCCACACGTTCAATATCTTAGCCCTACAGCAAATGGGGCAGCATACCACGCTGTTTAACAACGAGGTGTTCCTCGGCAAGAGCCTGCAGTGGTGGGCGTTTGTGCTGCTGTTCATTGGTTTTGTGATCAAGGTGCCCAGCGTCCCGCTACACACCTGGTTGCCTGACGCACATGTCGAGGCACCGACTCCGATTTCAATGATCCTGGCCGGTATTTTGCTAAAGCTGGGTGGCTACGGCATCATCCGCATCTGCTATCCCATCTGTCCGGAAGCAGCATACGATCTGGCCTATGTGGTCTGTTGCATTGGCGTAGTGAGCATGGTTTGGGGTGCGTTTTCGGCACTTGCTCAAACCGACTTCAAACGGATGGTTGCTTATAGCTCGGTGAGTCACATGGGCTACGTAGTGCTGGGCTTCGGTGTATGGAGCGCCGTGGGAGGTACAGGCTACGACCCGCAATACTGGAAGATGGGCGTCAACGGTGCCATGTACCAGATGATCGGTCACGGCATTAGCTCGGCCGGGATGTTTTTCATGGTCGGCATCGTTTACGACCGTGTGCATCATCGCAACCTCAACGAATTTGGCGGCTTATTCGCCAAGATGCCCATTTACAGCGGCTTCGCCGTGGGGATTTTCTTTGCAGGACTAGGATTGCCCGGCTTGTGCGGCTTCATCGGCGAAGTGCTGGTGGTGCTCTCCGTTTGGAAGTACAGCATCCTGTTGGCCGTTATTTCCGCCGCGGTCGTGATTCTGACTGCCGGTTACATTCTGTGGGCAATTCAGCGCGTCTACCTCGGGGCCGAATACAAAGGTCCTCACGAAGAGGCACTCACACCGATCACCATGCGAGAGCTGTGCATTGCTGCTCCACTGATGTTCTTCGCCGTGCTATTCGGCATTTATCCGAAGTGCGTGCTGGACTACATGCAACCATCGGTCGACCGACAAGTTGAGCAGTTAGCCGCCTTGACGGAGCAGTTCGAGCCCGCCGCAGGAAATGACGATGAGGCGCCGTTGGCGACCTTGCAACTTGGCCAGATGGCGAAGCTGCAAGGAAACGATTGATTGCGTCTAACGGCCAACAAAACAGAAAGAACCTGAGTAACTCTCGTGAATTTTCATAGCCTTGTTGACTCGCTGCTGACAGACACGCTGGAGATCAGCCTGCCGCTGTTCCGACCAGAGCTAGCGTTGTGCGCAACGATCATCATTATGCTCTTGGTGCGTATCATCCCCGGCGGAAAGCAGATCCCCTCGGTCGGCATCGCACTGGTAGGTTCGATCATCGCGCTCAACCTGGCGTTGCCTACGGACGGCCTGGCGTCATGGGCCGAATTGGAGCGCACGGAACTGTTCACGGGCATGTTGGTTCACGACACGCTGACCGCCTACATTCGCTTGTTCTTGATGGCGTTCGCCGTATTGTTTGTGGTGCTATCATATCTCACTGGGATTGCCGACCGCGAAGACGGCCAAGACTACTACAGCCTCGTGCTGGGCGCGACCGTTGGCATGTGCGTGATGGCGTCCGCCAATCACCTGCTGACCGTGTTCCTCGGCGTCGAGATGGCGAGTGTGCCATCCTACGTGTTAGCCGGCGTGGTCAAGGGGCGCCGACGAAGTAGTGAGGCCGCCCTGAAGTACGCAGTCTACGGCGCAGGTACCGCGGGTGTGATGCTCTATGGTGTCAGCCTCTTGGCCGGCGTACTCGGCTCGGCGCACCTGCCATCAATGGCACGTGAATTGGCCGCGCTCGACATTCCCGCCATGATCGCTTCCGGCGAAGAGGGATCAAAGCTAATGGTCCTAGCACTGGGCGGATTAATGCTCGGAGTGGGCCTGGCATTTAAGCTGTCGGCAGTGCCG
>JANQQA010000312.1 GCA_028285205.1 Bythopirellula sp.
CGTCCGTAGCTCGTAGGGTCCTGAGTGTTCAGCCAGGCTGCTGGGCAATAGGATCATCGGTCGACGCAGCCCAACCGCGACTGCCACCGACAGTCGGTCGGAGAGGCCGACGCTCGGCTTGACGGGTGCATGCTTCGCCAATTCAGCAAGTAGATCGTTGATCTGCGCCGGTGCTGGCACAGCCTGCCTGCGCAGCCGACGCACTTGCCAGGCACCTACCGTCAGCCAGAGCAACGTCGCGAGCGTGCCCGCGCTGATGGCGTAAGCCGCCAGCATACCGAAGTCGATGGCCCCAATGCGGTCGGCGAAGGTGACTTCCGCGACGACCTCTGCCGCCGCGATCTTCTCCACCACGGGGAGCGGTGGTGGAAAATTCTGTGGAAACGTTGCGAATTCAATGGCGGGCTCTATCACGGGCTGAAACTGATCCGCTCGCGCGATGGGCTCGGGAGGCGGCGCGGAGGTCATATGTAGGATCGACCAACCAGGCAACGCGCATAACAGAGCCAACAGCGACAGCCCGACCGTCGCGGCCCAGTGAATTGCCATGCGCCGTGCCGGTTGAGAGATTACTCGTGTGGTGAGCAAGACAACGGCGAACAAGGCGGTCGCGAGTAAGTAATAGTCCCATAGCCAGATTGACGCTTCCGTCAGAAGTTCGTTCATGATTGATCTCCCTTCTTCGTGCGAGCAGACTTTCGGCGGCGTGCTTCCGCGACCATTTCTTCGAGCTGATCGAACTCACGCTTGCTGACCTTGCGTGTGCCCAACGCGTGGACGAGGTACTCATCGAGCGAGCCGTCGAAGACGCGCTCCAAGAAGCCGGCCGCCAGATCGCCCAGCGTTTTCTCCCGCTCGACTTTGGGCAGATAGACGTACGCCTTGCCCTCGCGACGGTGGTCGACTAAGGCCTTCTGCTCCATCACTTGCAGCAGCGACAGCACCGTCGTGTAGGCGAGTTCCTCGCCGGCAGCGTTCATCGCGTCACAAACTTCGCGGACGGTCGCCTCGCCCTGCTGCCACAGGACCTTCAGGGCCTCGAGTTCTCGTTCGGTGGGTTGAAGATCGGTCATCTGCAGGTTCCCTCGCAAAGCAGGTATCTACGGGTCGTCCAGTAGGTCACGAGTTGATTCTACTGGTTGGCCAGTAGTTGTCAAGGTTTTTCTGGAGGTTGGCCGAAATGGCAACTTCATGCACTTCGGTCCGCCGCTTGCCTAGCCGGTCACCCGCGAAGCACTTTACGCCGCGAACAGCCACATTGCCGCTGGTGTCTGGTTCTGAGATAATACAGGATTACCTTATGTACGCCGTATTCCGTAGTGACGCTGACCATGCCGCATCGTGATGTAACCGACCAGATTGAAGCCTTGCTCGACGAGCGTATTCTTGTGCTCGATGGTGCGACGGGCACGCAGATTCAGGCCTTGGGGCTCGACGAAGCAGGCGTGCGCGGCGAACGGTTTGCCGATCATCACAAAGATCTCAAAAACTTCTCCGACATCCTCTGTCTGACCCGTCCCGACGACATGACGGACATTCACCGTCGTTACCTCGAGGCGGGGGCCGATATCATTGAGACCAATACGTTCGGTGCCAGCCCGATCGGCATGGATGAGTTTGAGCTACCCGTCGAGTTGGTCGCGGAGATCAACGCTACAGCGATCGCCTGCGCGCGACGAGCCGTGGACGAGTACGCAGAGAAGACGCCCGACAGACCGCGATTCATCGCCGGGTCCATCGGTCCGACGACCAAGCAGACAGCGATTAGTACCTCCGTGGAAGACCCAAGCTACCGCGCGGTTACGTTCAACGAGATGGCCGATTCGTACTACGCGCAGGTGAAATCACTGGTCGAAAACGGCATCGATATTCTGCTCCCCGAGACGGCCATCGATACGCTGAATCTCAAGTCGTGTTTGTTCGCCATTCAAAAATACTTCGACGAAACAGGCAACCGCGTGCCGGTGATGATCTCGGGGACATTCGACGCGGGCGGAGGCACGTTTGTCTCCGGCCAGACGGTCGAAGCGTTTTGGCACGCGATCGAGCACTTTCCGATGCTGTCGATCGGGATGAACTGCGCATTGGGCCCAGACGTCATGCGTCCCCACCTGGAGACACTTCAAAAGGTGTCGACGGCGAAAATCAGTTGCCACCCAAATGCCGGGCTGCCCAACGAAATGGGGCACTACGACCTCGGTCCCGCCGCGATGGCCAAACTGCTGGGAGAGTTCGTCGACAGTGGTTGGCTCAATATCGTCGGAGGTTGCTGCGGCACCGGTCCCGAACACATTGCGGCGATTGCCGCACGAGTCAAAGACTCCAAGCCACATAAGCCTCACACCGCTGCGCCACTGCTTCGTCTGAGCGGCACTCAGCCCATGACGCTGCGCCCTGAGAGCAATTTCTTGATGGTCGGCGAACGGACCAACGTGACCGGCTCGCGCAAGTTCGCTCGACTGATCAAGGAGGAGAATTTCGAAGAAGCCATCGAAATCGCCCGCGGCCAGGTCGAAGGTGGCGCGAACGTCATCGATATCAACATGGACGAGGGCCTGCTCGATAGCGAAGCGATGATGGTCAAGTACATTCGACTCATCGCGGGCGAAACGGATATCGCGGCCGTGCCGGTCATGGTCGACAGCAGTAAATGGTCGGTGCTGGAATCCGGACTGCAATCGCTGCAGGGGAAGCCGATCGTCAATTCGATTAGTTTGAAGGACGGCGAGGACGAGTTCTTGCGTCGGGCGACGCTGTGCCGACAGTACGGTGCGGCAATCGTCGTGATGGCGTTCGACGAAGAAGGCCAAGCGGCGACCGAAAGCGAGAAGGTGCGCATTTGTCAGCGAGCATACAAATTGCTGACGGAAAAGGTGAACTTCCCACCCCAAGACATCATCTTCGATCCCAACATCCTGACCGTCGCCACCGGAATCGAAGAGCATAATAACTACGCGGTCGATTTCATTGAAGCGACTCGGCAGATCAAGGAAACCTGCCCCGGCGTACACGTGTCTGGGGGTGTGTCGAATATCTCGTTCTCGTTCCGCGGCAATAACGTGGTGCGCGAGGCGATGCATTCGGCATTCTTGTATCACGCTGTCAATGCCGGCCTCGACATGGGTATCGTCAACGCTGGGCAACTGGAAGTCTACGACGACATCGAACCACAGCTGAAAGAGCTGGTCGAGGACGTGCTGCTCAACCGTCGTCCCGATGCGACCGAGCGCCTCGTCGACTTCGCCGAAACCGTCAAGCAAAAGAAGTCCGGCGCGTCCGCTGCTGCGGACGACACGTGGCGCGAGGGCACGGTCGAAGAGCGTCTCCAACACGCGCTGCTCAAAGGCATCGTCAAATACATTGACGAAGATACCGAGGAGGCTCGGCAGAAGTACGATACGTGCCTGCAGATCATCGAAGGCCCGCTGATGGAAGGCATGGGGATCGTCGGCGATTTGTTCGGGGCCGGTAAAATGTTTCTGCCGCAGGTGGTCAAGTCGGCACGAGTGATGAAGAAGTCGGTCGCGTATTTGACCCCGTACATGGAGGAGGAAAAAGAAGCTGCGGGTACGGCCGGAGAGTCGCGCGCGAAGGTGCTGATGGCAACCGTCAAGGGCGACGTACACGATATCGGTAAGAACATCGTTGGCGTTGTGCTGGGTTGTAACAGCTTCGAAGTGGTCGACTTAGGCGTCATGGTGCCGTGCGAAAAAATCCTGCAAACCGCTGTCGAGAAAAACGTCGACGTTATCGGCCTCTCAGGGCTGATCACACCAAGCCTCGACGAAATGGTTCACGTCGCGCGAGAGATGAAACGCCTCGACATCGACAAGCCGCTGCTGATCGGCGGCGCGACAACCAGTGCTAAGCATACCGCCGTGAAAATCGCCCCGTGCTACGATCACTGCGTGGCGCACGTCCTCGATGCGTCGCGCTCAGTCGGCGTCGTCGAACGGCTGATCAGTGACGAGAATCGTGTCACATTTGAGGCAGAGAATAAGCAGCTGCAAGAGCAACTTGTCGAGTCCTACGAAAAGCGACAGTCCGTCACTTTGCTGCCATACGCGGAGGCGCAGGTAAAACGCTTTACTTGCGATTGGTCGACGGTCGAGATTGCCGAACCCGCGTTTGTCGGCACGCACGTGCTTGAGGATTATCCACTGACGGAGTTGCGAGAGTACATCGACTGGTCACCCTTTTTTCAGACTTGGGAGCTAAAGGGTAAGTTCCCACGAATCTTCGAAGACGAGCGCGTCGGTGCCGAGGCGAAGCGACTTTTTGACGACGCGCAACAATTGCTCGATCGCGTCATCGACGAAAAGCTATTACGCGCACACGGCGTTTACGGCTTCTTTGCCGCGAACGCGGTCGGCGAAGACATCGTCGTTTACGCAGACGAGCAGCGCGCGGGCGAACAATGTCGATTTCATGGCCTGCGTCAGCAATGGGAACGAAAGGGCCAGGAGAATTACCACTCGCTCGCAGATTTTGTCGCGCCGACGGACAGCGGTCGAGGAGATTATGTCGGCGGCTTCGCCGTGACGACTGGCATCGGTTGCGACGAGCTGGCTGCCAAGTTCGACGCGGAGCACGATGACTACAATTCGATTCTGGTGAAGGCCCTTGCTGATCGCCTGGCTGAAGCGTTTGCCGAATGTCTGCACGCAAGGGTGCGTCGTGAATGGACGTATGGCAAAGACGAACAGCTGTCGAATGAAGAGCTGATCGCAGAAAAGTACCGCGGCATCCGACCGGCGCCCGGTTATCCGGCTCAGCCCGACCACACGGAAAAGCGAACTTTGTTCGAGCTGCTCGATGCCGAGAAGCATACCGGCATCACATTGACCGAGAGCTACGCGATGCATCCCGCGGCCAGCGTGTCGGGACTCTATTTTTCACACCCGCAGGCCCGCTACTTCGCCGTCGATCGCATCACGCGCGAACAGGTCGAAGACTATGCGAAGCGAAAAGGCATGTCGGTCCCGGAGGTCGAGCGGTGGTTGAGTCCGAATCTGGGCTACGATCCCGCGTAGCCAAATTGCGCATCGCGCGCTTCCATGTGCCGGGGATGTTCGCGTTTGGCAACCTCGTTGAGTGCTCGCGTCGACGGTGACATTGCCGCAACACAGCAGCTAAATTCTCTTCGTTGGCTGTTGGAAAAATTCACCGCTGTTGCTGAAGCGATTCATTGCCTCGGGCGTGAGCGGTGCGCCATTCTGCTCGGTCCTCCGGCGTCCCCCAGCTTACTTACACATCGCAGTCGCCTCGGTGTGAACAGAGGATGTGTGGTCACTCGCAAAATTTGACTATCGGTCAATCGGTTCTCGCATCCGTTTTCTTGTACCCCATACTTTAACTGAAGCATTAGGTCTTGCGGGCGGAGTTGGGAACGGTGTCGAGAATATGGCAACCAAGGAAAAACTCATTCGCGCCGGATTGGATCTGTTTCACCGACACGGTATCCACCCGGTCGCGCTGGATCGCATTTTGCAGCATGCGGGCGTCACGAAGACCACCTTCTATAATCACTTCGAAAGCAAGGAAGACTTCGTCTGCGCTGTCGTCAATCGTTTCGGCGCGGAAGTGCATTCAAGGATTCAGTTGCGTATCGACGGCTCGCATGCCGAGCCTTCGCGTCTGAGCGTCAAACGACACATGCTCAACATCTTTGACGCTTGGGACGCGCTCTTCGAGCACGAATCGTTCCGCGGCTGCATGCTGGTTGGCGCCGGCGTGGCGAGCGGCGATTTTCATGATCCCGCCCGGCAGGCGGCGATCAAGAACAAACAGGCAATTCTGCGGACCTACGAGGAATTGGCTGCGAAAGCCGGCTTCAAGAATCCAAGGCAGTTTGCCACCCGTTTCGGACTGTTGGTTGATGGCTCGCTCATCGCTCGACATCTTCACGGTGATCGCAACGAGGCGCAGGAAGCGCGCAACATGGCCGAGCAACTCATCGATCAGGCAATTGCTGAATGCGAGCAGTACTGAGTTCAAGTGCGAATCGCAGCGTGCGGATAGCAACCACTACTCCGCGGACGGATTCGTAGCTTTCTCGTCGCCCTCGGAGGCGTCGCTTTCAACGAACTTCAGCGCTGCGGAGTTCATGCAGTAACGCAACCCGGTAGGCTGAGGGCCATCGGTGAAGACGTGGCCCAGATGCGCGTTGCAGCGAGAGCAGTGTGTCTCGGTGCGGACCGAAAGTAGTCGGCGATCGACCTTTTCACCGATGTTTTCTTTGTCGATCGGCTGATAGAAGCTTGGCCAGCCGGTGCCCGATTTGTATTTTGCCTCTGAGCTAAACAGCGGCAGCCCACAGCAAACGCACTTGTAGGTGCCTTCGCGTTTGTTGTCCCAGTACTCATTCTCGAACGGACGTTCCGTGCCTTCGCGCTGCGTAACTTTGTACTGCAGGGGCGTGAGTTTCGATTTCCAGTCAACCTTCGACCAATCGGTGGTTTCCATTGCTTTATCCTCGGCGGTGGTTTCGCCGTTGCCTCTAAGATCGGCTGATTTCAGTTTCTCGGCGAACACCTTGCGGACTTTGTCGACCTTGGGCGCGACCACCATGCGGCAATAGGGCTGCCCACCGTTGAGAGCGAAGTAGTTCTGATGATACTTCTCAGCGGGATAAAAGTTCTCCAGCGGGCTGATTTCCGTGACGATCGGGTCGTCGAAGGCGCCAGCGTCGTCAAGTTTTTTCTTAAGTTCCTCCGCCAAAGCTTTCTGCTGGTCGTCATGATAAAACACGACCGAGCGGTACTGGGTGCCAACGTCCGCACCTTGGCGGTTGAGTGTCGTCGGATCGTGGGTCTTCCAGAACACCTCCAGCAGTTCGGCGAACGAGATTTGCTTGGGGTCGTACTCGACTTGAATCACTTCCGCGTGACCGGTCAGCCCAGTGCAAATTTCTTCGTAGGTGGGATTGGGTTTCTTACCACCGCTGTAGCCCGAGGTGACTTTGAATACGCCCTGGAGTTCCTGATAAACCGCTTCAGTGCACCAGAAACAGCCTCCACCGAAGGTGGCTTGCTCAAGCTTCGTATCTTCAGGCGCAGTCAGGTCTCCGGCCGGTGCTTTGGTTGCGCTGCCTTCTTTGGCGTGCGACGTGACGGAAGGACTGGACATGATGAAGGTTGCTCCGAGTAAAACGATAGCCGCCATAATCGTTAGCGTTGGTAGTGCTTTGCTGTTGGACTGCAGACTCATTTTGTGTGCCTCAAGACGGATTCTGTGGGCAGATTACCGCGCGTACGCTGATTTGACGGACGGTTCCCCCAGAACCTTACAAATTCTAGCTGGCAGGCAGCAAAAAACCAGCGTCGGATGGCTGCTGGTGCTGAAAAACGCCTATTTGCGTTTCAGAATGGAACGCTCGCCTCGCTTTGAGTTCGGCACCACGGCCGTCGGCGCGGGCGAGGGTAAGATTTCTAACTGTTCGGCTGGCGGCTGGTCGTTCGGTGCCGGGTCGGTTGCGTTTGGACGGCTATCCGCGGGTACCTCTGATTGCGTACCGAGACCGCGTCGGTTGACTTCCAGAAGTGCCGCGAATGTGGCGCCGAAGCTTGGCAAGTTGACGATTTTTGCGTAGCCGGGATTGTCCTGCACGCTCTGATAACGCGGCAAGACGTTCTCGATCGCGTCACTTTGCGCAGCTTCTGGCGCGGCACCGGGCGAGCCCAGAATTTCGCGGCTGAGCACCAAGTAATCTTGCCAGCCTTTGCCGGTCTTCAGTCGCGAAAGGCGATAGTGCAGCCGAGCCATCATCTCGCGCGTAGTTTCGATCAACGCGAAGTCGTCCATGCCGCTGAGTTGTTCAGCGGTAGGGTAGGGCAGGTCATCGACGTCGGCCTCCTCGGGCTTCTGTTGTACTGGGGCGGGTTTCGGGGCCGTCCGCTGCGAAGGCGCGGCGTAGCGCGGTTGGGCCAACATCCGACGACGGCGTCCCAGGAAAACTCGTCCCGGACTATCCACCGCGACGAAAGGCGCTCGCACCGACGTGCCACCACCTGCGCCAACATTTACCCGCACAAACGGAGCGTTTACTTGCACACCCCCGCCAGCGAAGCGCCGCACAATCTGCGCGTCGGTTGTTTCGAGCATCGATAAACTAAGCAGACTGCCAACCGTCAAGAGAAAGCAGAAGCGGAGATAGGACATCGAGAATCCTCGCGGAGCGGGAAGTATTTGGAAGGCTGGAAGGGGAGAGCAAAATCTGTCGACTGCCAAGACTCTGCCCATTAACCGGTTCAGTGAATTTGGAAGCGGACGATTGTACCCCGCGGCACCCGTGATTGACAAACCGGGTAGCCGGCAATCGCGTCGAAAACACTGTATTTCAAGTGTTTTTTGCGGTCGGAGGGGGCTCAATCCGCGCGAGCGGGCGTCCCATCATTCTCGGTTTCGTGGGCAGGTCAGGGACGGATGGCAAGCCACGGTGGGCGCAAATGAGTTCCTGATGCAAACCGCTAGAAGCCACGACCCTTGGTGAACCAGCGCGGGGTGGGCA
>JANQQA010000320.1 GCA_028285205.1 Bythopirellula sp.
CGTTTCGTATCCGCGCCGACTCTTGCCACCGCCGAAAAAGTTTGGCTGCCCCGTTTCCGAGACGGGCCTAAGAAGTGGTTAGCGGATGAACGACGCGGCGCGGCACATTAGTACTGCGCTAGGCAACGGCAATTAAAGGACCCTTCCGTTCTCAGGAACGGAAGGGTACTGGGAAAAATACCTCCAGCGTTGATCAACGCCGCGCGCTTAGCTGCGACGGCGCGTGCCCAGGCTGCTGAGCGCTACCAGGCTGACGAGTGTCAACGTCGTCGGTTCAGGGATGATGCCTTGCAGTGCGAGGTCGGTGCGATCGACGACCCCATCGCTGTTGAAGTCGCCTTGGTCCCAGCCGCCGCTTTGACCGAGGTTCGCGTTCACGATGAACAGGTCCGCAAGGTCCACCACCCCATCGCGATTCGCGTCGCCGAGCTGCAGGCCATCGGATTCGACACCATCGCCACGCACTGCCAGCGTCCCGAATGTGCCCGACACTGCCGCCGTGCCACCAGCGTCAAACACATTGACGCCCGCATTGAGGGTGGCAAACGAGAGCAGGAACTCGGGCCGAGATGCGCCAAATGTGCCCGAGGACAACAGGGCGTTATTGGCCCAGATTGCGGGCGAGTTGCCGGGGAAAAGGTCATCCTCGACGTTGCCGGTGGTTCCAGGCCCGAGTCCGATGTCGGTATCGAGGGGCGGCTGGAGATCGCTGCCGGCGACGATCTCGATAACGGTCACCACTTGCTGTGTTGCAAAAACTTCAAAGCCAGAAGAGCCCGCCGCCGTGGCATCATTGTTGATGTTGTCAGCCAACACGACAATTCCCGCGATGCCTGTATCGGTGGAGCCGGCCAACAGTTCCCACGTGCCACCAGCGGCTTCATTGGCTGGATCGAAGTACCGCAGATTTAGTTGTACGTTCACCACGGCACCCGCTGAGGGTGCGAGGGCCATCGCCAAGGCGATCGCCCACAAAGTTGTTCTGCCAATCATTAGACAGTCCTCCAGGTTCTGCCGCTTCTCGCGGCGATCAAAAAAGAAATGAATAAAAATGATGCAGCCGCGCTATGTCAACACGAGATGCGTCGTGTTGTGAGATGCTTGCGACTGGTGTTATCACCTTAGTGCTATCGGTCCAGAGACGCAAGCCTTTTACGCGGGGCCGAGGAATGCAGGCTTCGAGATGGATTCCTGGGTCAGCGGACCTGGCTTCGCGACCAGACGTATCAGTCGCAAACAACGATCCAGCCATTGGTGCGAAACGTGCCCAGCAGCCACGGCCAGCGCAGTTGATGTCTTCGCGCCACATCGAGCGAGATGCGTTCGATGATCTGGAATCCCGCGTTGGACAGGTCCGCCGCTAACTCGCTCCAGCGAAATACGTGCAGAAACATGTTTTGCACGCCACGGTAGGGGAACCACTTGTCGCCCAATTCGATGTCTTGACGAAAGGGTGCTGTCAGTAGATTCTTGAGCAGCCATGCCGGTCCGCCGGGGTCGCGGAGGTTGAACCAATAATTGTGCACGTGCAGCACGATGCGTCCGCCAGGCTTGAGAATACGACGAAAGTGCCGAAGCGCTTGCCGACGATTCTCGCGACCGCGAATCATCCCCAGCGTGCTAAACATGCACATGGCATGGTCGACCGAGTCAACGGCGAGGGCGTCGAGCTGGACTAGATTGGCTTGCAGACAGTCGATGGACAGACTTTCGAGAGCGACTTTTTCACGTACGATGCGTAGCATATGCTCCGACAGATCGACCGCCAGTCCCCGATATCCCTTTCGAACTAGTGGTACAAGTGCGCGGCCCGTGCCACACCCCAAGTCGGCTACCAAGCCCCTTGGGTGCAAGCACTTGCTGAGCACCTCTTCGTCGAAGTCGAACAGGCTGTTGAACGCGAAATAGTCGTCGTAGTCCTCCGCGACGGACGCCGAATGAACGTAATCCCAGGTGCCGCGTGAGACGCCCGGAGGCAACTGCCAGTGGGGGCGATGAGAGGAGGCAGGCATGGAAGTGTGAAGATTCCCTTTGGCGGCAGTTCTGGGTGGTCTTGGCCGCTTGTTGGGCTCTTGGGCTAGCAGTATAATGATTGGCTTAATTCATGCCCAGTAAGGCCAACAGAGCAGCAACCAACCCTAGCTGGCTGCACCAGAGATTGAGTCGCTTGGCCTCTTCCATATTTTTGGAGTCATCTCACAATAGGATGAACTGCCAGGAATCCCGTCAAATCAGCTTACTTGAGAAGGAGAATTACCGTGGCAATTCGCGTCGCAATTAACGGATTTGGACGAATCGGCCGTCTGACGTTTCGCAACCTTTACGAACGATCCAGCGAGTTCGAAGTCGTAGGAATCAACGACCTGACCGACAACCAGATGTTGTCGACGCTGCTGAAATACGACAGCACCCACCGTCGGTTCCAGGGAACCGTCGAGCACGACGCAGAAAACTTGATCATCGACGGCAAACCCATCCGCGCCATGGCCGAGCGGAACCCGGCCGAATTGCCTTGGGGTGATTTGGGCGTCGACGTGGTGGTCGAAAGCACGGGTATCTTCACCGCACGATCCGACGGCGGTAAGGCTGGTTACGATTCGCACTTGGCTGCCGGAGCGAAGCGCGTTGTGCTGAGTGCACCCGCGAAGGACGGCGCCGATCTGACCTGCGTGTTGGGTGTCAATGACGACAAACTCACGGCCGACCTGAAGTGCATCAGCAACGCCAGTTGCACGACCAACTGCCTGGCACCAGTGGCTAAGGTGCTGCACGAGTCGTTCGGCATCGAGAAAGGTCTGATGACGACCGTCCATGCCTACACCAACGACCAGCCGACGCAGGATCAGCCGCACAAAGATCCGTATCGAGCTCGGGCGGCGGCCCAGAATATTATTCCCACCAGCACCGGCGCCGCTAAGGCCGTGGGCCTGGTGATTCCTGAGCTGCAAGGCAAGCTGACCGGCATTGCCCTACGCGTCCCCGTGATCACGGGCAGCGTGGTCGACCTGACCGCCAACCTCGGTCAGTCGGTCTCGTCCGATGAGATCAATGCCGCTGTGAAGGCCGCCGCCGAGGGGCCGCTGAAGGGCGTCCTCTGCTACACGGAAGACCCGATTGTGTCGTCCGACATCATCGGCGATCCTCACAGTTCGATCTTCGCTGCCGACTTCACTCAGGTGCTCGACGGCAACATGGCCAAGATCGTCAGCTGGTACGACAACGAATGGGGTTACAGCAGTCGGACGGCTGACCTGATTGCAAAGATCGCAGCGCTGTAGGCCCGACGATCAAGTCAAAACTCACGACACCGCAGTCCGCATGGGCTGCGGTTTTTTTGTGGAACTGCCATCACTTGATTCGCGTGCGGAGGCTGGCACGTAGTGCGGCGAATTACTCTGCTCCGGGCAGCTGATGTCCCATCTTGTCGCGTTTCGCGGCCAAGTAGTCGGCGTTGTGTTCGTTGATTGGGGGCACGATGGGCACCTGGTCGACCACCTCCAGATCGAAACCACCGTAGATGAAGGCGTCGGTCTTCTTGGGATTGTTGGTGAGCAAGCGGACCTTGGTGAGGCCCAGGTCTTTGAGTAGCTGGATGCCCACGCCATAGTCGCGAGAATCCGCCTTGTAGCCCAGGGCGACATTGGCTTCGACCGTGTCCAGACCATTGTCCTGCAGTTTGTACGCTTTGATTTTCTCAATCAGTCCGATGCCGCGGCCTTCTTGCGGCAGGTAGACGAGCACCCCGCAACCCTCGCGTCCGATCATGTCCAAAGCCATGTGGAGCTGGTCACCGCAGTCGCAACGCAGCGACGCCAGCAGGTCGCCGGTAAAGCAGGATGAGTGTAAACGTACTAGCGGTGCCGACACCTTCGAAGGATCGCCGATCACATAGACGATCGGTTCCTGGGATTCGTGGCGGACGCCGTAGGCAATGACTTTGCCGTCGCCGTATTTGGTGGGAAGCTTCGCTTCAGCCTGCCGGTAAACAAGCTTCTCCCGCACGCGGCGGTACGCGATTAACTGTTCGATGGAGATGATCACCAGTCCATGCTGTTCGGCCAAGCCGCGTAGCTCGTCGCGTGTGGCGCGGTCGCCCCGCTCGTCGAGGATTTCACAGAGTGCGCCCGCGGGCGTGAGGCCCGCCATACGGGCCAGGTCGACGGCCGCTTCGGTGTGCCCGGCGCGACGCAGCACACCACCTTCTTTGGCAACCAGCGGAAAAAGATGTCCAGGGCGATGAAAATCGGAGGGGACGCTCGCAGGATCGCAGAGTGCAGAGATCGTCTTGGCCCGCTCAGCGGCGGTGATGCCGGTGCGTGACGTGTGATGGTCGACCGGCACGGTGTAGTTGGTTCCCAGCGGAGCCGTGTTGTCCTCGACCATCGGCGCGAGCCGCAGCCGTTCCGAGACATCAGGCAGGATCGGCGCACACAGTTGCCCGCGCCCGTGGGTGATCATGAAGTTGACCGTTTCGGGGGTCACTTTTTCGGCGGCACAGATAAAGTCGCCTTCGTTTTCGCGGTCTTCCGCATCGACGACGATGACGAGCTTGCCGTCGCGTATCGCGTCGACGGCTTCTTCGATCGTTGAAAATTTGCTGCTCAAGGTGTTCTCGTGGTCAGAAATGCTAACGTTTTTCTTGATTGCGAATCCGCTGATCAAGCCCAATCAGACGTGCCACTAGCACGGATGCCAAGAACAGAAACGGTCCCACCACCATCGTGCCGACCGCTGCACCGGCCAACCAACCCTGGTCCAGGCAGCTAGCTGTCACGACAGCCAACAGCATCAACAGTGTGAATGCAAGCTTGGTCATTGCGGCTACTGCTGACAGGACTTGCTGTTCTCTGCGTCTTGTGGGGATATTATAAGTGTTGACTATCGACAAAACCATTGCCAGCGAGGGGATACCCGTGTTGAGATCGAGGAAATTAACGTTTGCACTAAGCGTTCTTGCCGGTATTTCGAGTTGGTCTTCGTTCGCGTGTGGCGACGAGGAGACGGCTTTTGAGGCACGCTACGGCGAGGTCTACGCGGAGCGCGATTCAGGGCCGCTCAAGGCGGACGTTTATCTACCGAAGGGCGAAGGGCCCTTCCCCGGCGTCGTGGTCGTGCACGGAGGGGCTTGGTTCATGGGCACACGGGCCCAGCTCAGCGGCGCTGCTCAGCTACTCGCCAAGAATGGCATCACGGCGGTCGCGATCAGCTATCGGTTGGCTCCTCGGCACAAGTTCCCCGCCCAGATCGAGGACTGCAAATCGGCCGTTCGCTGGATGCGGGAGAAGGCAAGCGAGCTGAAGATCGATCCGACCCGTCTGGGTGGCTTCGGTTACTCGGCGGGCGCCCAGTTGGTCACGCTGCTAGGCACGACCGACGAGGACGATGGGCTGGAAGGCATCGACGATCCCAAACGGGTCCCGAGCACGCGACTGCAAGCGGTGGCAGCAGGCGGAGTGCCCTGCGACTTTCGGGTGCTTCCGCCCGACTCGCGGCGATTAGCGTTCTGGCTCGGTGGCACGCGTAGCGAAGTCGCCGAACAGTACCGCCTGGCTTCGCCGCGGGCATTCGTCACGGCGGACGATCCACCGATGTTCTTCTTTCATGCTGAAAACGACAGGCTGGTCCCCATGGAGAGCCCCGAAGCGATGTGCGACTCACTCGCCGAAGTGGGCATTCCCAACGAGCTGTACGTTGTGCCGCGGCTGGGTCACAACTTTGCGGCGATGGATCGCACGGCACTGAACAAGAGTGTCGATTTCTTGGTCGATCAACTTGTCGGTCGCGATCGGATCGCTGCGAAAGAAGAGCCATGAGCGTGGGCGACTCCAGCGACAGCACTCCTCCCAACCGCCTCTCTCCCTTACCGCGAGAGGAGTACATCGAGCAGGTCCATTTCTTCAAGGTGCTCGGGGAGCGACTCGTTGAGAACATGCCAGCGCAGGAAGTGCTCGCCGCAGCTCGCGAGGAAGTGCTGGCGACGACAAAACTTCCGCTAGCGATTGAATTCCTGCTTACCGAGCTGAAGCACCAGGGCATCATGGCCGCTGGCATGCAACTGCTCGGTCACTACTTCACCCCGTTTCAGTGCTATGTGATGACCGAGGCGGAAAACGACCGCCGGCGGTTCGATCTGAGGATTGGGTTGCAGATCCTGGCGCGTGAGGCACAGTATCGCACCGAAGAGGATATTTCGCTGGCGGGGCTGTTTTTGTTCCAATTCGAGGCCTTGTGTCGCAACCGTTTGGGGTACGACGAAGGACTGGATGCGATCGCCGCCGACCCTTCGTACAACGCCACGTGGCGGGATTGGATTCTCACCGTGAGAAGACAGATCGGCATCGTCGAATTTGCGGACATGGTGTACGTCCGCAGCGAGTTCTATCTCGACAAGATGGCCAAAATCGACCCGGCAAAGACTCCCGATCGAAGCCTGCTACTGTTCGGCCGGCAAGAGGGGCGAATCGCCTGGGCGAACCGTCAGAAGGACCCGCTGCTGTTGTTTGCCGCACTGCACCGTCAGTTGGGTTATCCGCAGGTGCCTCGCACGAGATTGGCAGACCCGGAGCAGCGGATGCTGCCTGCTTTGGCCAGACGCGTTGAACAACTAGAGACGCGTCTTAAACTGCTCGAGGATGAACAGCGAGGTGGCATCGATCTGGAGCGTTTCTACCGCCGAGACTCCTCCGAGATGCCATGATCTGTCTCAAACGTGAAATCGTGAAAATTCACCGCGTTTTGCTGTTCTACACGGTGCAGCCGCATGGTAGAGTTCGGGGATACAGTTTGGCGGTTGTTCCACCCAGAGGGCTTTGGAGTTACAACTGCCAAGTAGTTACGGAATACGCATTGGACTTGCATTTTGGTCGCATTTGTCCCGCGCGATGATCGCCGAGGCAATGTCAGGCGAGATTTGAAGAATAGAGTGGGGCTCGAAGTGAGTTTTCAGCTCAGTCTAAGCACCGAATCGGTGTCGTCTGCCTACCCGGATGAGCCGACGTTCGTGACCCCCTCCGCCACCGTCGGCGAAGTGATCCGATTGTTTGGCGCACAGCAAACCGGCAGCGTGTTGGTCTGCTCCGACAATGCTTCTGACAGCGGCCAGTTGCTCGGCATTTTCACGGAACGCGACGCACTGAAGTGCATGGCTGCGGTCAGTAGCGGCGAGCAACCTGAGTTGATGGCCCAGCCGGTCAGCGACGTGATGTCATCAGAGTTGACCACTCTCCAGGCAGATACCACCGTGAGTGAGGCCATCAAGCTGATGTCGCAAGGTGGTTATCGCCATTTGCCGATCGTCGCCGAGGATGGCAGACCCGTCGGCATGGAAAACGTTTATGGCATCGTCCATTACTTGGTCGATCATTTCCCGCAGACGATATACAACCTGCCGCCCAACCCGCGAGCGATACCCAGCGAGCGCGAAGGCGCATAAGAGTCCAGTTTCCGTCGGGGATGAGCGGCTGCCGGAGGCCCAGTTCCCCACAAGATTCATTTCCCACCCGATCAGCCCACCGTCCTCAGAGAGTCTTTCACGATCCAACATGGCCACATCAACCCCCTCCAAACCCGTAGCCAACCTCGAAGAGGCAACCGTACGATTCTGTGGCGACTCGGGCGACGGCATGCAGCTGGCGGGCACGCAGTTCACCAACGCGTCGGCCTTGCTTGGCAATGACGTCGCGACGTTTCCCGACTTCCCGGCTGAGATCCGCGCGCCGCGCGGCACCAAGGCCGGCGTCAGCGGTTTTCAGATCCATTTTTCCAGCAACGAGATCTACACGCCCGGTGACACGGTCGATGCGCTGGTCGCGATGAACCCTGCAGCGCTGGTGACCAACATTAGCGAGCTGCGTGACGGCGGCATTCTGCTGGTCAACAAGGATGCGTTCGACAAGAAAGGCCTGGAACTGGCCGGCTGCGACAGCAATCCGCTGGAGGACGACAGTCTCAGCAAGTACAAGGTGCACTCGGTCGAAATGACCAAAATCACGCGTCGGGCCGTGGAGGATTGTGGCCTCACCCAGAAGGAGGCCGATCGCTGCCGAAACTTTTTCGCGATGGGCCTGGTATTCTGGCTTTACGATCGTTCGCTCGACCCGACATTGCGCTTCATCGAAAAGAAGTTCGGGAGCAAGTTCCCCACAGTGGCTCAGGCCAATACCAAGGCGCTGAAGGCAGGCTACAACTACGGCGAAACCGTCGAAGCAATCAACACGCAATATCAGGTCGCTCCTGCTGCGCTAGAGCCTGGCACCTATCGCAATATTATGGGCAATATCGCTCTTTCATGGGGTCTGGTCGCGGCCGGCCAGCTCAGCAACAAGCGATTGTTTCTCGGTGCCTACCCGATCACTCCTGCCAGCACCATCCTCGAGGAGTTGGCCAACCACAAGAATTTCGATGTCGTGACATTCCAAGCGGAAGATGAGATCGCCGCCATGACCGCTACGATCGGGGCCGCTTTCGCAGGCGCGATGTCCGTGACCGCCAGTAGTGGACCAGGCGTGGCTCTCAAGGGCGAAGGTCTGGGGCTCGCAGTCATCACAGAACTGCCGATGATCATCATCAACGTCCAACGCGGTGGTCCATCCACAGGTTTGCCGACCAAGACCGAGCAGTCGGACTTACATCAAGCGATGTTTGGGCGTAACGGCGAGTGCCCGATGCCGGTGATTGCCGCCCGTAGCCCGGGCGACTCTTTTGATGTGGCCCAGGAAGCCTGGCGACTTGCCGTACGCTATATGACGCCTGTGATGCTGCTGACCGATGGCTACATCGCCAACGGTAGTGAGCCCTGGAGGATCCCAAGGTTCGCCGATCTGCCCAAGATCCCGGTGGAGCACCCGACCGAAATCAGCAATGGTGACGGGTTCGATCCTTACGAGCGCGATGAGCGGCTGTCGCGGCCATGGGCCCTGCCTGGTACTCCTGGTCTGGAACACCGTTTGGGTGGTTTGGAAAAGCAAAACGTGACGGGTAACGTCAGCTATGACCCCGAAAATCACGAACACATGTGCCGTCTACGCGCAGAGAAAGTCGCCAAGATCGCTGACGACATTCCTCTGCAGGAACTCGACGGCCCCGAGAGCGGCGAGTTGCTGGTACTTAGTTGGGGCGGCCCGTTCGGATCCTGTGCGACCGCCGTGCACCAGGCTCAGGCGGCCGGCAAAAGCGTCAGTCACTGCCACCTGCGGTACCTCAATCCGTTTCCGAGGAACTTGGGTGAGATTCTCACCAGATTCGAAAAGGTGCTGATTCCTGAACTGAATCTCGGCCAGCTCCGCATGATTATCCGCAGTGAATTCTTGATCGACGCGATCGGGCTGAACAAGATCCAAGGCAAACCGTTTAGCGTTTCCGAGATTGTCGAGAAAATCAACGAATTGACCTGAATCCACGCCAGAGCATTACTAGTGGTGCACTAGGTGCACTTCAACTCGAATAGAGTGCTGCCAGCAGCGAAGCACCTGACAAGTTGACCATCTTACAAGATTCAAATTCATAACATTTCACGCATATTCACCCTCCACCACTATCCCACCCACCATGAGCATCGACACCCCACTGCCTGTACTGAAACCTGCCGACTTCGCGAGCGACCAAGACGTTCGTTGGTGTCCGGGCTGCGGCGACTATTCCATTCTCGCCCAGATGAAGAAAGTGCTGCCAACCCTCGGTGTACCGCGCGAGAACATTGTGTTCATTTCCGGGATCGGCTGCTCCAGCCGCTTCCCTTATTACATGAACACCTACGGAATGCACTCCATTCACGGACGCGCTCCAGCGGTCGCAAGCGGCTTGAAGACCGTTCGGCCCGATTTGCAAGTGTGGGTAATCACCGGCGACGGTGACGGCCTCTCGATCGGGGGCAACCATCTGATGCACTGCATCCGACGCAACATGGACCTGAACATTGTGTTGTTCAATAACCGTATCTACGGCCTGACGAAGGGCCAGTACTCGCCGACTTCGCCGCTGGGCAAGAAGACCAAGAGTACTCCGATGGGCTCGGTTGACAATCCGTTGCATCCGCTCTCAATCGCAATCGGATGCGAGGCTACCTTTGTCGCCCGCAGCATCGATACCAACATCAAGCACTTGGCAGAGACCTTCAAGCGTTCTGCGGCTCACAGTGGCTCGGCATTTATCGAGGTCTACCAGAACTGCAATATCTTCAATGACGGAGCCTGGGAGTACGCCAAGAATCGCGAGACCAAAGCGGATACGACGCTCGAACTGGAGCACGGTAAGCCGTTGATCTTCGGCAAGAACCGCGACAAGGGCATCCGCCTCAACGGTCTGGAGCCTGAAGTAGTCGAGCTGGGCAAAGGCATCACGGAAGACGATCTGCTGTTCCACGACGAGCGTAGCCCTGAGCCAAGTCTGGCCTATTTGCTTAGTCGCATGCGTTACGAGGACGGCTTCCCCGAGCCGATCGGCGTGTTCCGCTCAGTCGACGCGCCTCGTTACGACGAGTTGGTCAACGACCAGATTGAGGAAGCAACAAAGCAAAAGGGCAAAGGCGACATCGACGCGCTCTTCAGCTCCGGCGATACCTGGACCGTCAACTGAGTGAATTGCCTATGATGATTGAATGCCCATATTGTGGAGCGGAAAACCCCGCTGGTGCAGACATCTGCAGCGAGTGCCAGCAATCGCTCACAGACTTGAGTCATCCGTCATTCGACACACCTGTCGAGCGAGGCTTGATGAGTGACCGCATTGAGGCACTGTCCCCAAAGGCGCCGCTCGCTGTCAGTCCGCAAACGACAATTGGCGAAGTGCTAGCCAAGATGATCTCCGCCTCGATCGGGTGCGTGATGATCGTCGAAGACGACCAACTGTTGGGGATCTTCAGCGAATACGATGCGGTCCACAGAATAGGTTCGGAAGCCGCCAAAATGGCCGACCGTTCGATTAGCTCGGTGATGACTCCAAAACCGATCACGCTCGATTCAAAAGACAGAATCGCATTTGCGCTTCACAAAATGCACGTCGGTGGTTATCGACATCTACCGATCATGACCGAGAGTAAGCTCACCGGCGTGATCTCTATTCGCGATATCCTCGGTTACCTGAGCGAACGCGTGGGTGTGCTGACGTAATCGCTCAGACCGGCCGCCACAGGTCCCGGCACTCTCCTCCAGTCCAATGAAGCAATGGTTGTTGTCGCCGCAGGCGAATTGGTTGCGCAAGGAAGGGCTCGACCAGCAGCAGCTACGGAAGAGGGGAATACGCGTTACGGGGCAGTGTTCACGTGTTGCGGCGTTGGAACTGCTGCCGGTGATGACGGGTGCGGTCGGTTTCCTTTGGAGACATTCATCGTTGCCAAAGCTCGTTGGAGCTTGGTTAACGCCAACGCGGCACAGTGGTGCTCGCAATTGCGGTTCTCCTCGAATCGACGTACGTTCGCGTCTTCGCGGCCATAGCGAAACGTCACGACGTTGACGGACTGGTTATCGAAGGCCTCTCGAACATCCTTGGTGTTTTCCGCATTATCGTCGACGAAGACGATGTGCTGGAACCTGTTGACGTTGCCCGATCTGTGCAACAACATCCGGAGCATCAGCCCTTTATGCTGGCCGGCGACCATGTAGACGCCTTCGTTAAAGCTCACCTCTCTCGGCGTTTCGAACTCATTCGGGTTGCCCGCATCGGCGAGCCATCGCTCAGCCTCATCGGCGGTGAGCCCAGAGTTCTCGATCTTGGTAACATCGTACGGAAAATAGGGTCCTCCAAAGCCCTCCTGAGGAGAGATGCTTGTTTTGCGAAAGTCATAGTCGTTGGCGAGCAACTCCCGTCGCGTAGAGTCGCGCATATTATGTCCTCGAGAAGTCAGCAGCAAAGTGGTGAATCCGGCCTCTTGCAGCTGTCTGACGATCTGGGGCTGTCGGATTGGCTCGGTGGGCCGCATGCTGCCAATCGCATACAGTAGAGCCTGTACACGCAGGAGCTCGTCGAAGTCTCCCACTCGGTGTGGATTGCTGTCAGGCAAGTTGCGTTGCCAGTTGAACCACTGATCGCTGCCGAGATCCTGGGTCATCGCCAACAGTGTGTTGTCGATGTCGAGCACCAGTAGGACGCTGTCCGGGCCACCCTCGCGATCGGCAAGGCGCAACGCTTCTGCTTGCACCGCGTCAAAGCTCAACGTGGTCCGCTCGACGACTTCCTTGGCTCCGCAGACTTGCGTCCAAGTGACGCAGGCAATGAAGAGTAGGGTCTTGTATGACACGACTCGAGGGATCAAAAGAGGCTCCAATGTTCGTTTATCTGTTATTTCGCTCGTGAATGGCCTGATTCAAGCAGCGGACGGTCAGTCTAGACAATGCCTACTTCTTGTTTCTCGAGATGGACGAGGTTGGCGAGCTGCCCGACGAGGTAGGTCAATCAGTTAGTATACCTAGAGTTGGCAGCGTGCGATAAACCCTCCGACGGCGAAATCAGAGAATCCGCCGGGCAGTCGAATCGCTTCTCAGCGTGCGCCCAGGGAAAGCGACTTTCTCCGGTGAGCATGAATTCAAAAAATCAGGGGCTGCACCGAAGTGCAGCCCCTGGTGTTAGTTCTAGTTGTTGGTGAGCTAGGTGACCAACTCTCAGCAAACTAGTTGCAGCCACAAGCGGGAGCAGCTGGAGCTGCACAACCGCAGCCACCGCCACAGGCGGAAACTTCCGAAGTCACTTCTTGAGCGACCATCTTGCAAACTTGCACTTCAACCTGCTCTTCGACCTGCGAAGGAACGCAAACCGTGTAGGTCTGGGTCTTCTCTTCAGACACGCAATCGTAGGTCGTCACGTCGTAGGTGCGAGTCTTTTCGACAGGCACACACTCGGTGTAGGAAACTTCCTTGGTCTTGGTCTCGTTGACGTAGCTGCAGACCTTGTACTCTTGGGTCTTCACTTCGTCGACGTAGCTGCACTGCTTGACGGTGCGAGTCTTGGTCTCGGGAACCATCTTGCAGACCTGATACGTGCGAGTCTTCACCTCGTCAACGTAGCTGCACTGCTTGACGGTGCGAGTCTTGGTCTCGGGAACCATCTTGCAGACCTGATACGTGCGAGTCTTCACTTCGTCCACGTAGCTGCACTGCTTGACGGTGCGAGTTCTGGTCTCGGGGACCATTTTGCAGACGGTGTAGGTGTAAGGAACTTCTTCCGATTGGCACTGGTAAGTTGTGCAAGGAACTTCCTTCGTCTCGCAACTTGGCACCCAAACTCGCTTGCAAACGGTGCGAGTTGCAGGGGCACATCCGCACCCGTCGTCACATCCGCCGCACGACCCGCAGCAGCCACCGGAAGAACCGCACGGAACTTCCATGGTTTGCGTTTCCCAGTGACCGGTATTCACAGTCACAGTTCGCATGGTCGTGACAGGAACACGCTTGGTGACCGTACGTGTGCCGGTCATCTCTTGCTGCTGAGGCACCATGACGGTGTAGCTTTGCTCAACGTCATTCCATACCGGCTTCTTGACGGTGTACTCTTGCGTCTTCGTTTCGTAGGAAGGCACCATCACGGTGTAGGTCTGCTCAACGTCATTCCAAACCGGCTTCTTGACGGTGTACTCTTGCGTCTTCGTTTCGTAAGACGGCACCATCACGGTGTAGGTTTGCTCAACGTCGTTCCAGACAGGCTTCTTGACGGTATACTCGCGTGTCTTGGTTTCCCAGACAGGCTTGCTGACCGTGTACTCAACCGTCTTGGTGCGTGGCTGAGCTTCCATGACGGTGTAAGTCTGCGTCTTGGTCTCGGTGCGCGGAACTCGCTTCATCACGGTGTAAGTGCGAGTACGCTCTTCGTTGTTGTAGACCGTCTTGGTGACCGTACGCATTTCAGTCACGTAAGTCGGAACCATCACAGTACGAGTAACCGTCTGAGTGCCACATCCGCAGCCAGCGTCAGCAGCGACCGTCGAGCCGGCGCAACCACCGTCTGCACAGCCGCAGTCACTCGCAGGTGCATCGCAGCCACAAGCGGAAGCGGTTTCGCAACCGCAGCTTGGTGCTGGTTCGCAGCAAGCCGGCTCGCAACACTTGTTTTTCTTTCGGAATAGTCCAGCCCGGGCATCGTCCTGGGCCCCTGCTACCAGCAAAGCGATTGCGGGCAGAAGGCAAATAACACGTCGAATCATCGGGTGCCCTCCAACATTTTGAAGAAAACTAAAAACTCATGCGCAAACGCTTGCGGCATAGTCGAGTAAAGCACAGTTATAGCGGTTGCCCAAATTGAGCAAATTGGGTATTCCGGAGATTTTAGCCTGACATTACTGAGGTGCAATGGTTTAACCAAACGTAGGTCAGAAATGTGAGTTGTGCCAAGAAAACCGAGAATTGGCCGACCTGATTGCTGCCTATAATCTGACCTCCAGTTCACCTCCGCAGGTCGGTCGGCTCCCGTCCGGATAAACCCCCTCTCTTGGCTGGATTACCCATGTGTAATAGGGTAGTTCCTAGATTCGAGCTGTATAGTACCCACGCCAGTTTTGCGACAATATCCGACATTGTTGCGGTTTATACGTAGCCAGCACGCTTGGCCCAGCGGCGTGCCTGCGAGGGCAGAATTGAGTCCTCGACCGTCCGGCGGGCGCCCGACTGATCGCGCCTGAGCTCGCTCAATGCGCCAATAGTCAGCTGGTCTGGGCGTGGCTGGAGGTTGCGGGGTGCGCCGATCTGATTGATGCGACGCTACGCTCAATGCATGCAAATGAAAAGAGAGCCCGCGAACTTGTCCCGGACTCTCTCTGAGATCTTCAGCCGACATCGAGTCGTGCTGCGAATTATTTGATGTCGAGCAGCTCGATGTCAAAGACTAGCGTGCTGCCGGGCTCAATCGGCGTTCCCGGAGGAGGGCTATTTCCGTAGGCCAGTTGTGCGGGGATGAATAGTTGCCATTTCGCACCGACCTTCATCATCTGCAGCGCCTCGGTCCAACCAGGGATGACTCCATTCACAGGAAACTCCGCCGGCCCCCCATGTCTCGCGGAGGCGTCGAATACCGTGCCATCGATAAGCGAGCCGCTGTAGTTGCACTTGACCGTGTCCGTGGGTCCCGGGGTCTTGCCGGTGCCGGCTTTCAACACTTTGTACTGCAGGCCCGTGTTCGTGACCTGGACGCCTTCCTTGGTCTTGTTCTCTGCCAAAAATGCCGTCTGCGCAGAAGCTGCCTTCATGCTCATCAGCTGGGCTAGCTGCTGTAGCGCGGTGCCGCACGTCTGTTGGTCGAACTTTGGTTTGCCACCGCCAAGTCCATCCTGCAATCCTGCAATAACCTGCTCGATGTTCAGCGGGGTGTCGCGTTTGCGAAACTGGGTGCCCATGTCGAGCCCAATAGCGTAGCTATATTGCTGTTCGAGCGACGCCTTGGCAGTGGAATTCTCGACTGCTGCGGGTGACGTTTCCTGCGCAACTACCCAGGCCGCTCCGACGGTCAGGAACAATCCGCACACTGCGAGTCCAAGTGTTTTCATTTTGGTCAGCACTCCTGGTTGGTGGTTCGAATTATCGATTCGACCGTCAGCGGTCGAATCCGGGATTATATCCGCTGAACGAGTGTCCGTACTCCCCGAAAATCCTGATACCTCTTCAGAAACCGTTGTTTGGGGGGCCGGTGCCGAAGAACTGCACCCAAATAGGGCGAATTCACGTCGATTTGTGAACTGCCACACAGCCCAGATCCTTGGTGCGTGAGTTAATCATGTTGTACAATCGAAGAAGCGGTCAGATACTACGGGGCAGACATATTGGTTCGCGGAACAATCAGTTGATGCTTGCTGCTAACTCTCCAACAAGATCCGCGGCCAAGGGCGCCCAAGCTCATCGTCGTGACGGCTTCACGCTGGTGGAGCTGCTGGTAGTCATTGCTATCATCGGTGTGCTGATCTCACTGCTGTTGCCCGCTGTGCAGGCCGCACGCGAGTCTGCCCGCAGAATCCAGTGCACGAACAGTCTGAAACAGATTGGTCTGGCGGCTCTCAACCACGAATCGACCCATGGGATGCTGCCGCGGTCGGGCGACGTCGAGCTGGTCGAACTCCGTTACCGTGGCCATGACTACCTTGCCGCAAACCACCAAAGCGGAAAACAGTTCAGTTGGGCAGTTAGCTTGCTTCCGTTCATGGAAGCGCAGAATCTTTACGACTCGCTGGATCTGTCCGTTTCAGCTTTCCTGCAAAGTCCGGAACTGACCGAGCAGATTATTCCTGGTTATCTATGCCCCAGTGATCTGGCCTCGGGGCGGTATTACTTCGATCGAAGCCTCACTCAAGGAAGACGGTTCGCCAAAGGCAACTACGCTGCCTATGTGTCCCCTTACCATATTGATTTACAGCACGTTTATCCGGGCGCTCTGATTGCTACCGGGCAGCCGCTCAAAAATGTAACAGACGGCCTTTCCAATACGATTGCGTTTTCAGAGGTTAGGACGCTTGACTTTGAGAGTGACGAGCGCGGGGCCTGGATGCTCCCTTGGGCCGGAGCGAGCATCTTGTCGTTTGACATGCACCATCTGTGCTCCTCCTCGAACCTTCATTGCCCAAACGAGACCATCTATCTCGCGAATCCGCGTTCGGAAGGTCTCACCCAATCGCCAAACAGTCAGGGTATCGTCGCCGATACACTTCACCGGTGCGAGGATGGCAGCGAACAGAACCGCGAATCCGATCTCGAAGGGATGCCGTGCGTAGAGTGGGTTGGCAGGGTCCGGGTGAATGGAGGTTATTATTCTGCTTCGCCGCGCAGTCTGCACGCCGGCGGCGTCAATGTGGCTTCTCTGGATGGGCATGTCGAGTTCGTGATCGACGATGTTGATGACTATTCGTTTGCTTACCGCGTCAGTATCAACGACGGCCGATTAGGCGAAGAGACGACCGTGCAAGGTTATACTGACTGACGTAATGGCTGGAGAACCCGATAAACCTTCCATTGAATTCCGCTTCTCACTACCTGTGGCTTTGGTGGTCTTGGGAATTCTGCTAATCGGTGCTTCGTTTCTGCCGATCGGTGATCTGGTCGCTCGGTCACAATGGACAAGCGAAGACTCTACCGCCTTCGATCGCATTAGCAAGGAATACAAACGCGCGACTTACGACGCCCGGGCGCAGAGCGCTGTCACCGAGCAAGAGTGGGAAGCTCAGCGTGAAAAGATGAGAGCGCGGATGCAAGCGTTCGAAGACAAGCTTGCGCGAGCAAAGTCGCAGCCACGGCTCTGGAGCCGATACCTGCTAGGCATTGGTGTACTGATGACTGCCGCAGGCTTCTACATGAGCACAAATCCCAAGTCCTGAGGCTGTGCACGAAGCCCCCACCGGTATTTCGGCAAAATGGGCTATTCCCAAATTTCGGCCGACCAATCGGCGAAGTCGAGTTGTTCTCACCACTCTGTGTGTCTAAACTACGGGACTGCATCAAGTTCGCGGCCTTCCCTATTGTCATTCCACAGCCCAAAAGATGACTTCCTACAACCTCACCCACCTTAAGCAGCTCGAAGCCGAGAGCATCCACATCATCCGCGAAGTTGCCGCTGAGTTTGACAACCCGGTCATGCTTTACTCGGTCGGTAAAGACTCGTCGGTGATGGTGCGACTCGCGGAGAAGGCATTCTACCCGGCCAAACCGCCGTTCCCGCTGATGCACGTCGATACGACGTGGAAGTTCCGCGAGATGATCGAGTTTCGCGAGAATCTCATTCGCAAGGAACTTGGCTGGGACCTGATCGTCCACATCAACGAAGAGGGTGTGAAACAAGGGATCGGTCCCTACACTCACGGCAGCCAGGTGCACACCGAGATCATGAAAACCGATTCGCTCAAGATGGCGCTCGACAAACACCAGTTCGATGCGGCATTCGGCGGCGCCCGTCGCGATGAAGAAAAGTCGCGTGCCAAGGAACGCGTCTACTCGTTCCGTGATAAGAGTCACACTTGGGACCCCAAAAACCAACGCCCCGAATTGTGGAACTTGTACAACGGCAAAGTCCACAAAGGCGAGAGCATTCGCGTCTTTCCGCTCTCAAACTGGACGGAACTCGACGTCTGGCAGTATATCCACCTTGAGAAGATCCCGATCGTGCCGCTGTACTTCGCCGACAAGCGACCCGTCGTTGAGTACCAGGGTTCGTTGATCATGGTCGACGACGACCGGACTCCCCCCGAGATCGCCGAGAAGGCCGAGGACAAGGTCGTCCGCTTCCGCACGCTGGGCTGTTACCCGCTCACTGGCGCTGTCGAATCGACCGCGACGACACTGCCCGAAATCATCCAGGAAATGCTGCTGGCCACGACCAGCGAACGCCAAGGCCGCACCATCGACCACGACGAAGCCGGGTCGATGGAAGAGAAAAAGCGCAAGGGCTATTTTTAACAATTTGTGCCTCACGCAGTGACGCTGCGGCGCAGAGAGTCGGCACCTAACTTCTCTCTGCGACTTTGCGTCTCTGCGTGATTCTTTCCACGCTGCAATTGCGAACGAGATTGAATCATCATGAGCCATCAATCTGAACTCATCGCCACCGACATCGACGCTTACCTCAAGCAACACGAGCACAAGGAACTGCTGCGTTTCCTGACGTGCGGGTCGGTCGATGATGGCAAGTCGACGCTCATCGGTCGGCTGCTGTACGACTCGAAGATGATCTATGAAGACCAACTCGCCGCAATCGAGAAGGACTCGGCGACGGTTGGCACTGTCGGCGGCGACTTCGATCCCGCGCTGCTCACCGACGGACTGAAGGCCGAGCGTGAGCAAGGCATCACGATTGATGTCGCGTATCGCTACTTTTCCACGGCCAAACGCAAGTTCATCATCGCCGACTGTCCGGGGCACGAGCAGTACACACGCAACATGGCCACCGGTGCGAGCACCTGCGACTTGGCGATCATTCTCATTGATGCACGGCATGGCGTGATGACCCAGACCAAGCGTCATTCGTTTATTGTGTCGCTGCTGGGGATCAAGCATGTGATCATCGCGGTTAACAAGATGGACCTCGTTGACTTTTCCGAGGAAAAGTTCGAGCAGATCTGCCAAGACTACCGTGAGTTCGCCACGCGGTTGGACATGAAGGACCTGCACTTCATTCCGATTTCTGCGCTGCTGGGGGACAATCTTGTCGATCACAGTGACAGCATGCCGTGGTACGAAGGTTCGACGATGATGCACATGCTCGAAAACGTGCATATTGCCTCTGATCGCAACCTGATCGACTTCCGCTACCCCGTGCAATTCGTCAATCGTCCGCATTTGGACTTCCGTGGTTTCTGCGGCACGATCGCGTCCGGGCGCATTCGCAAGGGCGATGAAGTTATGGCCCTGCCCTCGCGCAAGACGAGCAAGGTCGCCTCAATCGTCACCTACGACGGGGAACGTGACGAGGCGTTTGCGCCCCTGTCGGTCACGTTGACACTCGAAGATGAAATCGACGTGAGCCGCGGCGACATGCTCGTGCGTCCCGACAACGTGCCCAAGCTGGCTGACACGTTCGACGCGACGATCGTTTGGATGTCGGACGAGCCGCTCGTGCCGGGCAAGCAATACGCAATCAAACAAGGTACGAAGAACGTCGCTGGTAGTGTGTCGACCTTGCGCTACAAGATTGACGTGAACACGTTGCATCGTGACGATGCGCCTGCGTTGCAACTGAACGAAATTGGCCGCTGCCAACTCAAGTTGAATCAGCCCGTTGTGTTTGACGGCTACCGCAACAACAAAGGCACGGGCGCGTTCATCGTGATCGATCGGATCAGTAACGTGACCGTCGGCGCGGGGATGATCTTGCAGCGCACCCCTGGCGAAAAAGCGGATCACTGGGACGCCGAAGCCGACGCGCATCTGCACACCGAGTTGAGCGCTGTCACCCCTGACCAACGCCAAGCTCGCTTCGGCCAACAGCCCGCGACGGTGCTCATCACTGGTTTAGCTGGTGCTGGTAAATCACCGCTGGCTTACGCGTTGGAACGCCGTCTGTTCGACCAGGGTCGAGCCGCCTGCGTGCTCGACGGGCAAAACATGCGCCAGGGCATCAGCCGCGATCTAGGGTTCACCGCCGAGGACCGCAGCGAAAACCTTCGCCGCGCTGCCGAGGTGGCGAGCTTGATGAACAACGCGGGGCTGATCTGCATCGCGTCCTTCGTGGCCCCCAGCGAAGAGGTCCGGCAGAAAGCTGCCGAGTTGGTCGGCCGCGACCGCTTCCTCGTCGTGTATCTCAACACCCCCATCGACGTCTGCCGCCAAGGCGACCAAGCCGACATGTACGCCAAAGCCGACTCGGGAGAAATCGCGAACTTCCCCGGCGTGACCGCGCCCTACGACGTGCCTGAATCCGCCGACCTGGCGCTCGACGCGAGCAAGGTCGAAGTCAACGAATGCGTCGAGCAGATCATGACGCTCCTGACGGAGCGCAAAGTGATTTCGTAGTCGATCGCTGGTGATGCGGGAGCACTGACGGAAGGATGCAGAGTTCTTGCTACGGGAAAGCATGGCCGACTATCAGGCAGCCGACGCGTAGCTGCAGACAAGCTCGATGCTTCGACGATGCCTAGATAAACCGAAGATGCCCGCTAGTACTAGGCCGCAGATCCACTGCGCTGCTTCCGGAATCACGACAATGTCGTAGCCAATCAGATCAAGCGTGCGAATGTCGGCGAAAGTGATAGGAACTATCACGCCAGAGGCCAGTGTAGGGTCCATCACGCCGATCAGCGTCCCTGTCAGATCATTATCTTTCCAGTGCGAAGCCTGTCGTAGGTCGCCCGGAGGATTCACGCCCGTCGAAAAGCCCCATTCATTCAGAGTGTCACTAAACGTTGATTCAGTGCCGGGCTCAAGCAAGCGATCATTCAATGCGAACTCCAGATCGCTGGTTGGTTCGTTCCCCGATTCGAATCGGAAGAAATCCAAAGGATTGGGCTCGATTTTGGTCTCGCCAAGGTTGATGTCGTCGACCTCCGAAGTAAATCCGAGCGCATGTCCAATCTCGTGAACAGCCACAGATTCAAAGTCGACGGTTCCAGTGGTTACGCCATTTGAGTTGTCAAAGTCGAAGGTGAAGTCGGAGTTAAAAGATATCAGTGCATCGGTAATGGTCTGATCAGTAATTAGTCCCAGTGCCTTCGCGTTCGCCGAAGTCAACGACGCCAGGTCGACACCGCTGGATTGTTGGATCGTCACACCGGCAGGCAGAGCGAACTGATTCGCATTGAATCCGGACAAGTTTGCCACGATCGCATCGTCGGGCTCGCTAGCCGAGTCTGCAACCATTGCATCCCGCAGCTCATTCAACGGCCCGGTCGCTACACTTGGTAGTGCTGTGCCGATGATGTTCTCGCTGCCCGACCCAAACGAACTCAGCTCGGCATCGATGTTGACGGTGATGCCGTCCGTGAAAAAGCGTTCCCAGGTGCGCGCAGCACGCTCAAACGCGCCGAGTGCCGCCGCATTCGCTCCCAATGCGGGTCATGGTGAGTTCTCAAGGAAGTCCGTCCGGCGGATGACCATGATAGCACAGATCACCGACAGATTCCGCAAACCGACGGGCCAATCCACAAGGAGGTGGATAATTGCTACGATAACACCGTGGCAGGCACATAGGCCTGTATTTCCCGACTCCTTGGAGATCTCGCGATGACCCAACCTTCGATGGGATCGATTGTCCCCTGCTTTCGCTATCGGGATGCACCGACGGCAATCACGTGGTTGTGCGATGCGTTTGATTTTACCGAACATCTTGTTGTCCCCGACGGTGATGGCGGTACTGCCCACGCCCAGCTCAAGCTGGGCAACGCGATGATTATGTTGGGCACCGCACGCGACGATGAGTTCGGTAAGCTTGTTGGTCCCGGCGGCGAGGGACCGATTCGGGAATTGGCGGGGCACTCGGTTTACGTGGTCGTGCCCGATGCCGACGAGCACTACGCACGCGCCGTCGCTGCGGGTGCCGAGATCGTCATCGACATCAAGGATCAAGACCACAGCGGCCGCGCCTATACGTGTCGCGATCTGGAACGACACGTCTGGACGTTTGGGACATACGATCCCTGGGCGGCGTAGCCCCATCGCGTACCGCCTGGGTTTTGCTGGAATGGTGTCTGGACCGTATGATGGGTAAACACGAGCTATCCCCTAGCAGCCCACTGTTGTCACGCAGAACTCGAACTGAAGGTCGCATGCATGAATACCGCCACCCAGAAAACGGTGTTTGGAACGGTTGCTCCGCAGTTTATCGTGTCAGATCCGCTCGCCACGGCCGAATTCTATCGCGACGTGCTGGGATTTGAGATCACGGACAAGTTTCTCGATCCACCGGTCCATTGCATCGTCACACGCGGGCATTCGCAAGTATTTCTTGGCAAGGCTGACGAGTCGTTAGGCGTCTCGAATCGTACGCTCAAGCCGGAAGGAATCGATGCGTACTTCCGCGTTCGCGGGCTGGCAGCGCTTGCTGAGGAGATTGCCGAGCAGGGCGGTGAAATTGTCGAAGGCCCGGTCACTCGCGATTACGATGTGCGCGAGTTGGTTGTACAAGACTGCAACGGCTTTGTGCTGGTCTTCGGCGAAGACGTATGATTCGGCTCTGGCCGCAGCGACGTTGGCTACGTCTTCTGCTGGTGGCACTCACGGTCGTGTTCGTGCCATACCTCGTTAGCCGGCTAGCGAGTCCATCGCGGTGCGTCACAGTCCACGGTGAAAAACCCATGGCTGGGTCCCGGACATTCGAAGGCAAGCTACGCGTTGCTTGTTTCAACATCGCCCACGGTCGTGGACTCGCCATATCGAACTGGGCGGGAGGAGATCACGCGACTCGGCACGATCGGCTTTCGAGTATTTCCGATTTGCTGGCCGACTTGGATGCAGACATTGTGGTGCTCAACGAAGTCGACTTCGACTCAAGCTGGAGCGGACACGTCAATCAAGCGGAATTGCTCGCGAATCTGGCTGGATACCCCTTTCGGGTGGAGCAGCGCAATCTGGACTTTCGTGTGCTCGGATGGACGTGGAGGTTCGGCAATGCGGTGCTGTCGAAGCACCCAATCGAGGTTGCTCAGTTGATCGATCTACCCGGCTACTCTCCGTGGGAAACTACGCTGGTGGGCAAGAAGCGAGCGGTCTCGTGCGAAGTGCTTGTCGGCGGGCGCTCCATCCGAGTTATCGCTGCCCATTTGTCACACCGTAGCGAAGCGCTGCGTGTGGAATCGGCAAGGGTACTAACCGACCTCATCGGAGATGGCCGTCGACCGACCGTCGTTGCTGGTGACCTCAATTCAACGCCGCCAGGGTTTCCGCTGTCGATGACAGATGCGGGTGGGAACAACGCGATTGATGTCTTCGATCAATCGAAGTTGCTGACGCGATCACCGACAACGATGCCATCTGCAGATCAGCTTACTTTTCCTGCCGATAAGCCTGACCGACTGATCGACTGGATCATGATCTCGCGCGCGTGGCGATTCATGCGCTATCGCGTTGTGCCGACAAGCCTTTCCGACCATCGCGCCGTCGTTGCGGAAATGGAGTTTAGTCTCGGAGACGGGCAAGATCGTCCAGACCCACCCGAATAGCCTTTATGCCAGCAATGAACATCAGCTATGCCCACGGTGTGCCAGAGCGGTTCCGGCACGCGGCAGCAGTGCTCTACGACAACGCGTTTGGTGCAAAGTTTGCCGTCGCGGTTCCGGCTCGTGAGCGACGATTGAGGCTATTGGCGGAGTCGTTTCAATTGGAGCATGCCATCGGTGCAATCGCCGATGAGAAGCTTGTCGGCATCGCGGGATTCCATGGCACCGCTGGTTCGCTAACCGGCGGCATGACTTTCCGATCGCTGATCGCACGCCTGGGTCTGCTACGCGGAAGCTGGGCGGCCGTGATCTTCAGTCTGTACGACCGCCGACCACTGCCCGGAGAGTTGTTGATGGACGGAATTGCCGTCGCGCCGGATATGCGCGGGCGGGGCATCGGCGGCAAGTTGCTCGACCTTGTTACCAAACACGCGCGGGAACAAAACCTCAAGTCTATTCGCCTGGACGTAATCGATACGAACCTGGGCGCGAGAACGCTCTACGACCGCAGCGGATTCACAGAGATCAAGACCGAATCGTTCGAATCGCTGCGTTGGTTGCTTGGCTTCGGCGCTGCCACCACGATGAGAAAGGTGATCGCCTAACGCGTCGGCGCTACTTGTCGCTAGCTTCGTAGTAAATCGCCTGCTGCAGCGGCTGTTGGGCCGCACTCGTTTGCACGGCCGACGCCGGATTGACCTGTGGCATGCTGGATTGCTGTTGTTGCCAGCTGACTTGGCGAACCGGCTGCGTGAGCATTTCGGGAGTGATGTTCATCGCCACTCTCGGTTGTGTACGCCGCGTTCTCTGTGGCCTTGCATTGGCCACCTTGGCCTTGCTGATCGCAATCGCTGCCTGTCGCAAACTGGGTGGCAACGCGGGTGGGGCGTCCTCCATTTGGGGCAGTTCAGGTAGCTCGCTGAAGGGGTCGAAGTCAATCGGATCTTCTTCTGCAGGGGCTTCTTCAGGACCGGGTAGCAAGGGCGCTGGCTCTGCTCCTGGGAGTTCCACCGGTGCCGCTTCTTCGACGGCCCGCTCCCTCTTCGCTTTCGGCGGTGCCCGCAGGTCTTCTTGTTCTGGCTTGGGCGTTTCGTAACCATCCAGAGGATCGACGACTTGGTCATCCGCCGCGTCTGGCTCGCCCGTCTGGCTAGGTGGCCGCTCGATCACCTCGCCTGGCCACGTCCGCCAACGCGTGTGATAGTGTCCCCAGGTCTCGCGTTTCGGACGGCAGATGCCATCTGCTGCGCAAGCACATGGCGTCGTCGGTCCACAGCCGCAGAGTCGCTCGCCGACGGCGTATGTCAGTTGGGCGGCAGCGATGACGACAAGCATGAAGGCGCCGAGCATCAGGCCAGTCAGTTTGAAGTTGAAGGTCCGATTCTGTGACATGGCAATCAACCTTGATGTATGTGTTGCGACGAGTCGACGAGATGATGAGCTAAACGACATGAGAATGATTTAGAAGGTGTTGGCCAGGCCGAATCGGGTAATCCGGTTGAGTGTCGAGGTTCCGAGTGAGACTGCACCGAAGATTCGCTCGAACGGCTGCAACGTGGTGCTGACGATCGCACTGAACCTGGAGTACTTGTTCTCGGCGATAAACAGACGATCCCCAGGCAGCAACTGGTAGTTGGTAGCCGTTGAAGCGCCAGCCGTGATATCATTCCAATCGATAGGTAGCACCTGTTCGCATCCAACGCCGTTAGGAGCGGGACGAGCAATCCAGATCTTCGTGGACGATAGTTGCGAGAGGCCGCCCAATGCCGCAACGGCATCGAGAACGGTTTCGTTGCCGGTGATTGGCAACCGAGAAACGTTATCACCGAAGCCGCCACCTTGCGTCACCACGTAGTAGACTTTGCTGTTATAGGCCAGCACATCGACGAAGACTTCAGGCTGTTCGAGCTTCTCGGCCAGCTTCGCCTCGACGGCATTCCGAACTTCTTCGATCGTCATCCCCGCCACGAACACCGAGCCGTAAGTGCCCAGGTTGACGCGTCCGTCCGGGCCAACCAGGTGCTGGCCAGTAACTTGTTGAGCTCCCGAGGATTGCAGGAGCGAAATCGATACGTCGACGTCGGTCAGAATCTGCGACAGCTCGCTCCGCACGAAGTCTTCTGCTTCCTCGGTGGTCAGCCCAGTGATCTTGATTCGCCCGTAGGTCGGTCCAAGATTGACCGTGCCATCGGCGTCGATCGAGTACGCATCGTCGATCGGCTGATCCGGATAGGCACCAGTCACGCGTAGCAAAACAACATCAAAAATCTCAAACTTGTGAGGAGCCTTGGGGACGAGTTTCACGCCTTCGATCAACAGAATGTCCGGCGGCTCAATAACGTAACGCGGCAATGTGACTTTATCGAGTTCACGAGGTACCGTGCTTTCCAGCGGTGGCTCCGGTGGCGTCGCCGGGAAGGGATCTCGCGGAGTTAGCGCGGCCGTGCAGCCTGTGGTTCCCAGCAGCATCGCCATAAGTGCAATGATTTTGCCGAATTGCGTCTGGTTTTGGTCGCAATACTTCATCGGAGTTTCTCGCTGGAGAGAGATTTCTGGGAACGACTCGACCCATGATTTGGAGGAAAATACTAGCCAGGCGTTAGGGCCTCACTAACAGCTACAGTGCATATAATCGGTAAGGTTTAACAGCGACTTTCGGCAGACTTCGCTAAAATCTGCGAAAACTCAGGGCTCCTACAGGTTGCTAGCACGCATGGCCTTCAAAAACACGTGCTCTTCGAACCCCTTATGGCGACGACGAGCCAAACTACACGTGCGCTCGTCTCGCCGCATGGACGGTGAGAGCATTCACATTTTGTTGCGAGTCCCATTTTCGCGAATGGCTCACCTATTCCCACTGACCAGCATGACTGGTCGTGACGTGCGCAATGCGTGAGTATTGCGGCCTGCTGGCAGCGCTGGGCACGGCAATCCGTTTGACAGATTGGGGGGTACCCGCGTATGCTCAATTGCATAGCAAAGTGCTACCACAGCGATACTTACGCACTGTGAGGCGCCTGCGGAATCGGACGTTCAGAGGGGCACGACGGATCGCCAGCTGCTTTTTCGAGGTTCTGACGGAAACACACTGTTCTGAGTCGAATTGTCCGTCCTGTATCCAGGGCCACAGCCAGCTGCTTCTAAATCGTCCGTCTTCCCGTATATCTTCCACGACAGCAATTTCACTCGACATGCTGGCGGAAACTGCCAGCAGCGAGCAACACGACGAGCCTGACGCATGTCTACAGACACTCACGCCTTTGCGTTTCACGACGATGACGAACTCGGTCAACCGTTGAGCGATGCAGAGAACAAGGCGACCTGGGCAATCTATGGAATTCTGCTGGCCGTGCTGACTGCCGGCTATTGGAACATGTTTGAGTTCACAGCCAGCTTCTGGGGCAAAGCGCTGTACTCGCACGGCTACATTATTCCCCTGATCGCTGGCTACTTGCTATGGACGCGGTCTGGCGCGACGTTACAGGGAAATGACGGCCTTTACTTCTCGATATCGATGTTCTTGCTCGCGATTTTCCCGGTCAAGGCGCTTACTACTGGTGAGAAAATCCCCGATTGGCTGCTGGTCGGATCGATCGCGGCGGCCTGCGCGGTATTCTTGCATTTTCTCAGTCGTGTGCGGCTGAGATCGGTGAGCACCAGCGAACGATGGATCGGATTTGCCGTGCTGCTCGCCTGCCTGTGCGCGAGGATTCCTGCCTCGACGTACGACATGAACCCCGTCGACCGGCTAACCTACATCGGAGCTATGCTGGGAATCACATTGATGATGGGCGGCTGGTCGATGCTTAAGTGGGCTGGCCCGCCGCTGGCGTTCCTGGTGTTCATGTTTCCCCTGCCGTCGGTTTTGGAGAACAGCGTCCTGTGGGGGTTGCAGCGCGTGGCCGCGATTAGTAGTACCTGGACACTGCAGCTAATCGGCGTGCCGGCTCTGCGTGAGGGCAGTAAGCTGGCCATCGACGGCCTGAACTTGGACGTGGCGGATGCGTGCAGTGGGTTGCGGATGAGCACGATTTTTGGGGCCATGTCAGTCGCACTGGCCATGCTGATCAATCGCCCGTGGTGGGATCGACTGACTATTCTCCTGTCTGCCATCCCTGTGGCTTTGTTCACGAACGTAATTCGAATCACCGTCACAGCACTGATCTACATGGCGTTTCCTGACAGCGATGCCGCGCACAAGTACGTTCATGACTGGGCTGGATTTGCCATGATGCCCGTTGCCATGGGTATTTTGGCCCTGGAATTGAAGCTATTGCAAAAGATTACCGTGCCCATCGACGCCGAGGAGGAATACGCGGCGTTCGGTGCCGCTCACGGTTAGCTGCTCGGCTTCCGAAGCCTCCGGCGAACTCAGTCGCATAAAATCACCGCATTGATGCAAATGGGCGACAAGATTCCTCGCCCGCCGGCGAATAGGGAGCAAAATCAGCTGGAATTGGAGCTAATTCTCATTTTGGCCTGACGTTTGCTTTCTGCCAGTCGAAGCCTCGGCAGGGATGGATCACCTGCGAGCAGTCTCGGATGGACTGGTGAAATTCGAAGACAGGATGTCTGGATTCCTTTAGACTGACGATTGGCAGGCATCGCCGGCCGACCCCAGTTGGGGCCCTTTTTCGATAACGCTCAAGTCACCCCTAACCAACTCACGTAGCCGCACTGACCGTTTGGTTGAGAGAGAGGTATTCGATGGCGAATAACGATGGATTCAGTAGCTCCGAAGTAATGTACCCCGTCGCCACGACCGGTGATGTCCGGCAACAGATGATGCCGGCGGCTCCTTACCCAGGCCCGATGCCAGCTGCGACAGGTGCCGTTCCGTCGCGTGGTCCGGAGCTAATCCACGGAGCATTTAACCAGACCTGGTTGCTCAACTGTCTACGTCGCCGATGGTTGATGGCGCTGTGCATGGGAGCATTGTTCGCACTGGGAGCCGCTTTGCTGCTGCTATGGCTTTTCCCACTCTCCTCGTCAATTACAGCGATCATCTCGGTCAAGCAAGAAGCCGAAGATCTGATGGAGAAGAAGCGACCGTTTTCGCCGCACGAGATTGAGCACTTCCAAGAGACTCAACTAGGACTGATCAAGAGTCAGTTCGTATTGCAATCCGCCTTAAATCGCTCGGATGTCGCACAAACCGAAGCCGTAAGAAAAGAAGAACCTGATCCACTGACTTGGCTCAAAGACAACCTGCATGTCAACTTTGCCGGTGACAACATGCAGATTCGCTACGACGGCGAAGAGGACGCCGATGAAATGAAGATGATCGTTCAAGCAGTGATCGAAGCCTACGAGGCGGACGTGCTCGGCGTAGATCGCATCCGTAGCGAAGAACTACGCAAAAACCTAGATACGATGCATGAAGATCTGGCTACCGAACTAAAAGAGAAGATGGACGAGTACAATGATCTCGCCGCAGAACTAGGCAACGCATCCGATCAGACGTCACTTTCTCAGGTCAACCTACTGACCGGCGAAGTGCGACAGATTCAACAGGCAATGCTCAAGCTCAAGCAGGAGCTGCTCGACCTAACGGTGGGCGTTCAATTGATTCAGAAGTCGGTCTCCAGTCCGGCCGCGATCGAAGAGGCTGTCGATACAGCGATGGCCGAAGATCCAACGCTGGAAGGGTACAAGGCGGAAGAATTCGCGTACAAGCAGCAGATTCGGACGCTCGCCGCCGGTTCGAAGACGGGGACTTCCGCACAGATCCGACGTATGGAGGCGGGCCTCGCTGCTCTCCTCCAGGAAGCGGATGCGTATAGAACGCAATTGGAGCGAGAAATTCGCGAGGAAATCAAAAAGTCTCCGCAAACAGCGCTCGATATGGCGATGACCGAGTACGTCTTGCGGAAACAGTATATCGATTCGGAATTGGCCAATCTTAATGCTCAATACGATGAGAAGATCGAGGAAATCGAACAGAAAGGTGTCCAAGATGCCCAGCTCTCGATTCTGCAGTCGCAGATCGATCAGCTCACCGAACTTGAGCACGAAATGGAGTACAAACTGCGGACTTGGAAGATTCAAGATCGAGCTGCCGATGATCTCTTCCGAGTACTGCAAAAGCCAATTTCAACGGACAAGATCAACGAGGTACAACGCTGGGCAATCTCAGGACTAGGTGCGATTGCAGCGTTCTGTGCGACTTGCTACGGCATTGCATTGATCGAATTCCGTCGTCGCCGGCTCAATGGTGCCTCAGATATGGACGAAGGCTTGGGTGTGCGTGTTTTGGGCGTCCTCCCATCGGTTTCGTCTCGCAAGGCAATGGCTCCGGGAGGTGCGGTCGCGGCACAAGTCTCGGAATCGATCGACAACGTGCGTGCCACTTTGATGCACGACTCGACAACCCGCAAGCGACAAGTCATTTTGGTGACCAGCCCCGCGACGATGGAAGGCACCACGACCGTCGCGAGCCACTTGGCATTGAGTCTCACGCGTGCCGGTCGCCGAACCCTCTTGGTGGACGGCGATATTCGTGAGCCGGCACTCCACAAGTTGTTCGGTATGCCGCTGGAAGACGGTTTGTGCGAGTTGCTGCGGTCGGATATCGATGTTGCCGACGCGGTGAGACCCACCAACACCGAGGGGCTATGGCTCCTCTCCGCGGGTCACTGCGATATGGACGCGGTTCATGCCCTGGCAACAGATCAGCCACAGCCGATCATGGAGAAGCTACGGGAACAATTCGATTTCATCATCATCGACGGTGCTCCGGTCTTGGGTCTTTCCGATTCGATCTCCATCGGTCAGCACGTGGACGGTGCGATTCTCACCGTGCTTCGCGATCACAGCGAGGTTCGCAAAGTGTACCAAGCGATTGAGCAACTCAAGAGCTTGGGTATTCGCTTGCTTGGTTCGGTCGTCAACGGCGAGCCCATCAAGACGGATCGACGTGTCGTGCAACTGCACAAGAAAAACGCCAAGAAACCGGCGAAGCTGTCAGCTCCTAAGGCGGAGCAGAACTCAAGCAAATCGGCTGCCAAGTCTGCAGCCAAGCCAGCACCGAAAGCGGATGAGCCACCCGTCGCGGTGGAAGATCCGATCGAGGATCTTGGTGATATCGAACTGAAAGACGAAGTCGACATCGACTTCGACGATCTGGGGCTCGATAAAGACTAAACTTCACCAGCCGGATGCTACTTTCCCACGCGGCGTCGAGCCTCTCTTGGCTCGACGCCGCTTTTTTGTTGGCTGGCAATTCTGCCGGCGGCAACTGGTTGAGCCTGCGGATTCTGAGTACGATCAGTAGGCCGCCTGCTTCGAACTCTTCCGCCGCGATCCACACCTGACTTTCGATGATTCAGCAAGCTGGCCTCAGACACATAGGACGCGTGATAGAGCGGCGTCGCAGGTGGGTGATCGCAGGATGGGTCACAGCCCTCATCTCGCTCTTGATTCTAGCGCCCGATTGGGACTCCGTCGCAATCGATGGTGATCTCAAGCATTTGCCTGACGAGACGACCACGGTCCGCGGCAGCCGGCTCAATGCACAAGCATTTCCCGACGATCTCGCGAAGAGCCAAATCGTGATCGTCTTTGCCCGCGACCAGCAGCAACTCAGCGTCGAAGATCGGCAACTCGCCCTGCGGACGGCCAATCGATTCGTCGCGTTGGATGAACCGACGTTGGTCGACGTCTGGACCGAGAAAACGCCGATTGTGGGCTCCCAGTTGCAAAGCCCGTCGGGCCGTGCCACGCGCGTCGTAGTGCGACTGACCAACGAGTTTATGGCGACCGACAATATTCGTCTGCTCCGCTTGGCGGAGGAAATTGTCGCCACTGCCCGCGAAGAAGCCGCGGACGGTTTGGAAATCGGCACCTCGGGTGTTGCAGCAATTGGGGGTGACATGCTCACCGCCGCCGCGGAGAGCGTCGCGAGCACACACCAGACCACGATTCTGCTCGTCACGCTGGTGCTAATCTTGATCTATCGGTCTCCGTGGTTGGTGTTGGTACCGCTGTTTACGATTGGCGTCGCGGCTTCAACCTCGCTTGATCTGCTGGCGATCCTGGCTGGCTGGAGTCTAGAGCATCCTACCAGTTGGCTAACGATTCGAGTTTTTACAACGACGAAAATCTTTGTGATTGTGCTGTTGTTTGGGGCGGGCACGGATTACTGCCTTTTTCTCACCGCGCGTTTTCGCGAATTGCGCGCCAAGGGGCTTAAGCAGCATTTGGCGATGGCCAAGGCCTTGGAGCATGTCGGACTTGCGCTGGTGGCAAGCGCGCTGACGACAATCGTTGGATTGACGATGATGGGCTGGGCCGATTTCGGCAAATTTACCTACAGCGGTCCGGCGATCGCAATCTGTCTGGCGGTGACGCTCCTGGCCTCGATGACACTCGTGCCTGCGCTTCTGGCAACCCGCCTAGGCGCGCACGTGGCGATCGAAAGTAGCCCCCTGGCGACCAGATTCTGGCAGCGCGCGGCGGACCTGATACTGCAGCGACCAGGGAAGATCCTCATCGCATCACTTGTGTTGATGATTCCATTGGCGTGGAATGGTTGGTCGGTCGATTTGACGTACGATCTGCTTGGGGAGCTACCGGCTGATCGTGTCACGCGGCAAGGAACCCAATTACTGCGCGAGAACTTCCCGCCCGGCGAGATCGGACCTCTAGTGGTATTGGTCCAGCTCCCCGAGGCAAAACTCGTAGGTCAAGACGGACAATATCTCGTTGCGGAGCTCTCAAGGCCACTGTACGAGATGCCTGGGATTTCGCGCGTTCGCAGCTGGTATCAACCACTGGGAGATCCGCCTGGAACAGTTTCCCTTTCCCCCGAAGGAGTGATGGAGCTAACGATCAAGGGGAGCCCGATGGCCAAAGCAGCGTTTGTTTCCCAGGTTGGCGAGTACAAAGACAAGGTCACGCGACTGCACCTAATCCTTACCGACGAGCCGTTTTCGGAGGAGGCCGTCGCGACCTGTGACGAAGTTGAGCAGACGCTCAAGATCGCCAGCCAAGATCCGAAATCTCCATGGCACGACGCCCGCTTCGAACTGATCGGCACGACGGCAGGTATTCGCGATTTACAGCGCGTCACCAGCGCTGATCGCGAGCGCATTCAGATGTTGGTGGCAGCAGCTGTGTTCTTGGTCATCATCGGACTGCTGCGGCGACCTCTCATTTGTGCCTATCTCATCGTGACAGTGATTTTCAGCTATCTGGTCACGATGGGCATCGCGGATTTTGTGTTCGGGACGATTCGTGGAGAGGACTACCTGGGGTTGGACTGGAAAGTCCCCCTGTTTTTGTTTGTGATTCTGGTCGCGGTGGGCCAAGACTACAACATCTATCTGGTGAGCCGTGTATTGGAGGAGCAACGCAAATTAGGAAAGCGAGCAGGACTTCGTCAAGCGCTGGTGCAAACGGGCGGCATCATCACCAGTTGCGGTCTGATTATGGTCGGGACCTTTATTTCGATGGTCACAGCCCAAATGAACGGGATGATCGAGCTGGGTTTCGCTCTCTCGTTGGGAATCCTGCTCGACACGTTTGTCGTGCGCACGATTCTCGTGCCTGCGTTTCTAGCACTTTCGCTTAGACACTCCGCTTAGCTGGAGTGCGGGTGCAAACGTACGTCGTTAGCATCGGAACAATCGTTACTACTCACGCTCAGTATTGCCCACGTGCGGATATGATTCGCGGGAACCCGATGCAATGGAGATCGGTTCATGTTCCATACTTGTAGTAGGTAGGGCTCATATTAGCAGAGCCAAGATTTCTCATCTATTGATCGGGGCAGGATCATGCGTCTGGGAGACTACTTGGTGCAGCGGAAAGTGCTTTCCGCTCACCAAATCCTAAAAGCGCTGGCTGAACAGCGAAGGCGGAGAAAGTTTCTCCCCTTACTCTTGGTCGATTTGGGGGCCCTGGAGGATCATCGCGCTTTGAGCTTTTGCTCGCAGGCAGATGAGCAAGGCGAGGATTTCTTAGACGTCTTGTTACAAGAGAACTTCATTTCCCAAGAGCAATGCCATATCATTCGCGAGACATGGATGCGTAGCGGTCCGCCGCTTGGAAGACTGCTGGTGGAATTGGGATTCATGGACGAAGCCACGCGACAAGAATTGCTCGACGAGTTCGAAGCCGAAAAGTCGCTGGAAGCAAACTTGGCAGCTCTCTTGTGACTCAGCGCGAGTGCGGAAGTCATTCCTTGTCCATCAGCACCGCGCACGCCACTAGTGCCGCAAGAGCCAAAATACCAAGTACCACTCGAAACCAGCTCGTTCTCGACGGTGGACCGGCTTGCTCCAGTGGTGGTAGGTTTTGAGTCAACTGGTCCAGATCGGGCCCAAATTCGTCTTCCAATTGATCTTTAATCAATCCTTGTACGGCACGCGCGTTGAACGGGCGACGTTCTGGGTCTTTCTCCAGAAGTTGCATAACCAATTTCTCAAGCCACTCTGGGCAGTCGATTCCCCGCTCGCGCAAGCCGAGTGGTTTCTTGTTGAGATGCTGGTCCCAGATTTGTGCGAAGTTCACGCCCTGAAACGGTGGTTTGCCAGTCAGCATTTCGTACATCACACACCCCAGTGAGTACAAATCGGCTTTCCCTGAGATATCCTTATCAGCACAAATCTGCTCAGGTGACATGTACGCATACGTGCCTACTGTAATTCCATCAGCGGTGACGTCGGCTTCATGCGTGTCACGTGCGATGCCAAAGTCGCCTAGCACAATCCGTCCCTTTTCATCGAAGAACAAATTGCTTGTTTTGAGGTCGCGGTGAATGATGCCGTGGTTATGGGCGTGTTGCAGGGCTGAAGCGATTTGCGCCGCAAAGGCGGCTGCTTGAGACCAACTCAACGGCCCAGTCTTCTCCAATCGCTCCTTGAGGGATCCGTGGCTCAGCAGCTGCATCGCATAAAAGTACTGACCATCCATTAGTCCGCCCCCGTAGTTGCGTACGATGTGTGGATGGTTCAGCCGCTCCATGATCGTGATCTCACGCTGGAAGCGGTTATTGATGTTCTCGTCGTGAGCAATCGTCGGATGCAACATCTTGACCGCCACGGGGTGGTCGAGATCCGGACTTTCGGCTCGATAGACGGTACCGACGGTGCCCATCCCCAGCGGTTCCAGGAGCTTAAATGTCGCCGGTGTCGGCATGAATTTAAGCTCAAAAGGCGGTTTCGAGACTGGGGAGTCCATCAGTTCCTCAAGAGTTAGCCGCCAAGCGAAAAGTGGGTTCTAGCGGACCAAGTGCCCGTCGTATTGGATTTCTACCATACTGCAGTAAGCAGTTCCACGAAGTGCCTAGCGACAGGGCAATATCTGCGTCTTTGGTTGGCATCTTCCGCGTACCGCCCATTGGCCAATAGGTCATCGACAGAGCTAAATCTTAATCTATGCAGTACTTACGATAAATCGCACTTGCCGACTTCGCAACTGGCACCCCAATTGCACTTATGATCCGGTTGATTGCTGTCTTTGGAGTTCACTCACACTACCCCAGTGGCAGCCACCAATGAAAAAGGCGGAAACTTCTATGCTCTCCAATTGGTTTAGGGTCGATTCCCTGCGGATGCAGATCTCCTGCGAGAGACGCTTTGCGGAGTGGCTTGACCGTGGGGCGCCCGGGCGACGAGGTACTTTCTATGCGGACCGCATGGAGAAGGCCGTTTTTGGCCAAGAATACGCCCGATGCCTAGCGGGACACCCACAATCTCCTTACATTGAGGGCTTGCGCAGTTCGTGTGGCCTTCGTCATTAGTGGGAGCAGCGGGGCGAAGTCTCGAAAGATTGCTTTTCGCGCGCCCTTCGATCGGCCAGACATGGCTTAAGGTCGTTGGGATCGAGCGTGTTTTTCCTGCAAGGAATGCGATTTCCACAGGAAGTTTTCAGCCATCGGTCAGTTTTGACAGTCGTATTATCAGGAGAACGTATTACATGAGTTACAAGCTAGAATACATTTGGTTGGACGGCTACACTCCCGAGCCGAGCCTGCGCAGCAAGACAAAGGTCGTCGATAGCGAGCCAGCCACCGTCGAAGATTGCCCCGGCTGGTCGTTCGACGGCAGTAGCACCGAGCAGGCGGAAGGTAGCTCTTCAGACTGCCTATTGAAGCCAGTGAAGATGATTGCCGATCCACAGCGTAACAACGCCTCGCTTGTGCTGTGCGAGGTCCTCAATGCCGACGGCTCTGTCCACGCCTCCAATGGCCGTGGTAAGTTCGAAGACGATACTGATTTGTGGCTCGGCTTTGAGCAAGAGTACACCATCATGCAAAGTGGCAAGCCACTCGGCTTCCCAGAGGGTGGTTATCCGGGACCGCAGGGGCCCTACTACTGTTCGGTCGGCATCGACAACTGCGTCGGTCGCGACATCGTCGAAGATCACCTAGACACGTGCCTCGAAGCGGGCTTGAGCATCACCGGCATCAACGCGGAAGTGATGAAAGGCCAGTGGGAGTACCAGCTGTTCGGCAAAGGTGCCAAGAATGCCTGCGATGACCTTTGGCTCTCGCGTTACATCTTGCACCGTAGTGCAGAGCAATACGGTGTGAACATTGAGCTGCATCCTAAGCCAATCAAGGGTGATTGGAATGGCAGCGGCATGCACACCAACTTCTCGAATACGGACATTCGTGAGAAGGGTGGCGAAGACATGATCAAGGGCATCTGCGAGAAGTTCCGCGGCCGTCACGAAGCTCACATCGCTTCCTACGGCTCGGACAACGATCAACGTCTGACCGGTCTGCACGAAACGCAAGCGATCGATCAGTTTAGCTACGGCGTCAGCGACCGTGGTGCTTCGATTCGTATCCCAGTTGGCACTGTCCAGAATGGCTGGAAGGGCTATCTGGAAGATCGTCGTCCCGCATCGAACGCCGATCCCTACAAAGTGGTAGGCGAGATTCTCGCGACGCTGCGTTCCTAGACACTGAATTCCCAGACGCGTTCGTCGAACGCTGGAGACTCGCATTGCTGAAGCACCAACCCCTCTTTGCCCTGCTGGCGAAGAGGGGTTTTCTGTTGTAGGTTGTGAAGATTGCGTTGCGGCTAGCGATGTGCCGAGCCCACAAATCAATGCCGACCGCAACTCACGACCAACCAACGCTCCACAATAAAGGCGAGAACGATGACTCCTCAGGATGTCTTGGCATTGTGTCGCGAACGCGACGTGAAAGCGGTTGATCTACGCTTCATGGATTTCCCCGGGTTGTGGCAACACTTTACGATTCCCGTGGACAAGCTCGACGAAGAGGTCTTCGACGATGGACTCGGCTTCGACGGCTCCAGCATTCGTGGCTGGCAGGAGATCAACGAAAGCGACATGTTGCTCGTGCCTCAGCCAGAGACCGCCTTCATCGACCCATTTACGGAGTTGTCGACGCTGTGCATGATCTGCAACATCCAAGATCCGATCACACGCGAAGACTACACGCGTGACCCACGTAACGTGGCGCGTAAAGCAGCCAACTACCTCAAGAGCACCGGCATCGCTGACACCTGTTACATCGGACCCGAAGCAGAGTTCTTCGTGTTCGATGATATTCGTTTCGACCAGAGTCCCAACAGCGGATTCTTCTACATCGACAGCTCCGAAGGAGAGTGGAACCGGGGCTACAACTCTCGCCGACGCGGCGAGGGTCCTAACCTTGGCCACAAGCTACGCCACAAAGAAGGTTACTTCCCCTGCCCGCCTGCCGATCAACTGATGAATCTGCGCAATGAAATGATGCAAACGATGATCGACTGCGGACTGAATGTCGAAGCGCAGCACCATGAGGTCGCGACCGCAGGCCAATCGGAGATCGACCTGCGGTATAGCGACTTGGTCCAAATGGCGGACGACATGTGCCTTTACAAGTACATCGTGAAGAATGTCGCGCACAAGTATCAGAAGACCGTCACCTTCATGCCCAAGCCCATTTTCGGCGACAATGGGTCCGGCATGCACACGCATATTTCACTCTGGAAGGGCGAGCAGCCGCTGTTTGCTGGTGGTGGCTACGCAGGTTTGAGCGATGAGGCGATTCATGCGATCGGAGGGATCTTGGCCCATGCGCCCGCGATCCTCGCCTTCACCAATCCCACGACCAATAGCTACAAGCGGTTGGTTCCCGGCTACGAAGCACCTGTGAACCTCGCCTATTCACAACGCAATCGGTCCGCCGCCTGCCGCATTCCGATGTACAGTGCGAGTCCAAAATCGAAACGCATCGAATTTCGTTGCCCTGATCCGAGTTCCAATCCGTACTTGGCATTCTCCGCACTCATGATGGCCGCGCTCGATGGTATCCAAAACAAGATCCACCCGGGGGATCCGCTCGACAAGGATATCTACGACATGGAGCCAGAAGAGCTTTCCAAGGTGCCGACGACTCCGGATTCCTTGGGAGCAGCTCTTGACGCGCTGGCGGCCGATCACGAGTTCCTGCTTCGCGGCGATGTCTTCACGCTCGATGTGATCAACACTTGGATCACGTACAAAAAGAAGAACGAGGTCGATGCCCTCGCGTTGCGACCCCATCCGTACGAGTTTTGCCTGTACTACGACATGTAACTCGGCGAGGGGAGCCGCGTCGCTGCTCGCTGAAGGTCGACCTGCAGCTGCGGGCAGGTCCTGCGGACTTCATGGAGCGGACCACGGCATGTCCTCTGCGGCACGGTATTTCCAGTCAATTCGCGTCTTCTTCTTCGACGCTTGACGTCAAGGCAAAATCGAATTGATTCTCGCCACTTGGGGAAACCGTTGCGGTGAGAGTGGTCGCGAGATTGTAACGTTCGGGGATGTACTGCTCCTTCGCGCGCAGTCCCATGATGGGATTTTCGGGGCCAATGAAACGTGAGGCCTGAATCGAAACCTTCTTCGCGCCTGCGGTCGCATACACCGAGTACTCGCCTGCTTCGATTTTGCCTGCCACCGGCGTCTCGCCGCTCGACTGGGCGGCAAACGAAATGTATCCCTCGGGAATTGGTTCGCCGTCAAGCGTGACGCTGCCGCTGACAGGGTAGGTTTTTGGGCCTGACGGCGCGCAGCCGCTGATCAGCGCAACAGCCAGGGCGCAGTAAGCGAACGTAGAAATCGCAAATCGCTTGCCCCCGTCACTTCCGTGAAACGTCATCTGCATCTTGCTATTGCACCCCGCTGGTCAGTATGTCCTCGCCATTGCGGCTTCCCATCGCGTTGTAGACGATCACATCGATACCATCCTGGACGCCATCAACAGAACCATCAGCTCGGCAAACATTCACCATGCCGGGGTGATAACTTCGCGCAGCGACCTGCATGTTACTGCCGGATTGCAGGCAGGGTGCGTCGGGTGGCGGATTGTGAGAACACCAATTGAACACATCTGGTAGCGTCGTGTTGGGAGGATTCAATGTGCTGAAGAGCACGCCTCCATGGGCCGGATTGTGATAGCGGCCCCGTATATCGTGTGAGTCCGTATCTTCCACGAGAATCAGTTCGCTGAGCAGCAGCGTGTTCGAAGACCCATCGGTGATATCTGCCATCGAGACTTCGGACAACGCATAAAGGACTCCGTCCGTGTTGGCACTTGCCTGATGGGGATTTCGATGCTCTGGATTTTCTGGATCGACACGGTTGAAAAAAGTACTACTTGCGTTCGCAACGTAATTGCCTGAGAAACCTTGCGTCGGCGTTTGGTTGCCCCGTAGCCCTCCCCAAAACGTGTGTAGCTTGGGACTGAGTGGGTCGCTTGGGCACATGGCCACCGGGATGATCGCGTCCATTTGCAGGAATGCCAAAGCGCTCGCACCGGTGTCCATGTGCGTAGAAAACAAGTCGTACTGTGCCGTCTGCTCAACGTAAGGCAACAGATCGTGCATCCAGCATCGACGATCCTGCGTGTGCGGTCCGCGCCCGACTCGTCTGCCATCGTAAGTGCCGTAGGGAGGCCCGGTGCTACCTGTGCTGTCGATGTAGTTATAAGTACCGTGGGGGAAGTGACCTTTCGTATCCAAGTGCTGTAGCGCCGCCAGTCCTAACTGCTTCAATTTATTCTGGCATTCCGAGCGGCGTGCCGCCTCGCGAGCGCTCTGGACAGCGGGTAGGAGCAGTGCGACCAGCACTCCGATAATCGCGATCACCACCAACAGTTCGACTAGTGTAAACGCCCGAAAGACCTTGCGATTGCTCATTGGTCGAGACCTGCCATCAAGAAGGTACAGGTAAATTGGCATCTAAAGCGGCGACGAACACCGTACGAATAGTGGGTTTAAGTATAAGCCGCTGACGACGGCAAAGTCAATTCTGTCGCCAATGAAGTGGGGATGCGAGGCATTACTTGCCGATGTCCGCAGTCTCGACTTTGTCGAGTTCTTCGACTTCGACCAAGTACTCATCGTATTCCTGCTTGGCTTCTTGATGGGCCAGATCGCCTTCATCGCCGTGGCAGCGGGTGTCGAGGTCTTCAAGTCGGTCCAGCGGACCGTAGATGATCAGCGTGTCGTTGGCCTCAATCTTGCTACTGCCTGACGGCGCTCCGACGTACGGTCCGGTGTGGCGGCGGATGCCCAATACCAAGACTCCTTCGCGAGCTAGGCCCAATTCGACCAATGTTTTCCCAGCCACCCAGTCGCCTGGCTTCACAACTAGCTCCGAGACGGCAAAGCCGCTCGAAAACTCCAGCAGCGAAACATAATCACGGACGTCCAGCTGTGTGAAGTGTTTCAGCGCCCAACTGATTGGGCGATTCAGTTGTTGCTCAATCCAACGGCTCTTAAAGAGGGAAATCAGGATTACGATTCCAATGGCGAGCACCGCGAAACTCGCTCCCAGGTGTTCTGTGGTTCGTGTGCTTAAGAGTGTGGCTGTCAGCGTCGCAATGACCGTCGCCATGCCGATGTTTCCCAGCATCATCAACCCCATGACTAGGTGTCGACGTACCGGGTGTTCATTGATCAGTTCAGCTTCTTTGGTGGTGAAGCCGACGCCGGTGAATGCGGAGTGCGATTGAAACCGTGCCACTTCCCTCGATAACCCCGTCAGCATCAGCGCCATCGTACCGACACGGATGACAATCAACGAGATCGTCAGTGCCAACAGAAACACTAAGACGGGAAGCAGATAGCTCATTTCAGATGGGTCTCAACGCTCCAGCAACTAGTTTTGCTCTACCTCTATTTTAGCATGTCAGCACCAGAACGGGGACGTCTGTCAGACTCGAGAAAGACCTCGCAACCGTGCTGAGAACAGCGTGTGTCCACCTGCACGCGTTTCCGACGACAGAGCCGTCGCGACCAAGGGTTACGACCAACTTCTACCCGTTGTTCACGATGGCCCTTCACTTCCCTTGCGTGACGGTCTCACGCATCATCTTGCCAAGCCGATCGAGTGCCTTGCTGCAGTCTTGCGGGTCGAGGTGCACGTGCAGAATGCTGGGCCCCGACTTGTCTTCCCACGCAGCCCTCAGCGCGCGATCGAAGTCGCCCTCGGTGTGGATTTCGTAGCCAGTTCCACCCCTCAACACTTCCGGAAGTTGATCGTACTGCCACGAGTGAATCTGATTGAATTCGTATTCGCCGGGATGGAGCAAGCGTTCGGTGCCGTAGCCGCTATTGTTGAGCACGATCGCGATCACCGGCATGTGGTGACGGACGATACTCGAGAGTTCCATGCCTGTCATTTGAAACGCGCCGTCTCCGACAATCGCAATGACACGTGCCTCGGGACGCGCAACTTGAGCACCCAATGCCGCAGGCACAGAAAATCCCATCGATGTGTAGTACGCCGGGCTGAGGAATTCGGTCTGCCCGCGGGTGGTAAGTTCAGTCGACGCGAACAGCGCGTCGCCGATGTCCGCCACGACAATCGTGTCGCCCTCGAGTTGCTCGTCGAGCCGGTCGATCATGCGTGAGATAGTGATTTCCGCTTCTGCATTGAGCTGAAACGGTTCTTTGCGCCAATCGGTGAGTTCCGTAGGAACGGGCGAGTGCTGGCTGAGGCCGCGCTTGGCGAGCCCAGCTAGAAAATCTTCCAGACGCACATCGTGATAGTGATGGTGCCGGATGCGCAGTTCTTCGCTCGTCGCATACACGCAGTCAGATACATCGAGTTTAGCAGTATAGATGCCGAGATTGATGTCGGTCATAAAGGTGCCGAGCATCACGACGCAATCACTCGACTCGACGTACTCGGTGACTGCTTCAGGTCCGAGAGCACCCTCGTACAACCCCATGTACAGCGGATGCGTTTCAGCGACGACGCCTTTCCCCAGCATTGTCGCGGCAAGGGGAATATTTGCCGACTCGGCGAGTTGAAGCACCGTGTCCTGCAATCCAAAGCGATGGACTTCCACACCGAGCAGAAAAACAGGCCGCTCAGCGGCATCGATCCGCTTCGCCGCCTCTTCCACGGCCTCGGCCAGTGCGCCTTGATTGCTGAGCGCGACTGGCTGCTCATACGGAGGTGCCCCTTCTGGCCGGACATGCACCATATCGCGAGGGATCTCGAGGTAGACCGGCCTTTTGTAGCGCTCGCAAGCTGCAAGTACGCGATCAATTTCCCTGAAGGCGGTGAGCGGATCGTTCAGTTCAGCGCCGGCCACGCACAGCTTTTCGAAGACATCGTACTGAGTACGAAAGTTCCGAACCATGTGATGCAACAGTGGGTTGTGTATGCGTTCGCGGAGGCCAGGCGAGCCCGTGATCATCACCACAGGCGACTTCTCTGCGTAGGCGCCGGCGATTGAGTTACACACGCTAAGCCCGCCAACGCAGTAGGTGACACAGAGCGCGCCCATGCCGTTGACGCGTGCGTACGCATCGGCCGCGAAGCCCGCGCAGTCTTCGCGAGTACAGCCAATCGTGTTCAGTGGCCCTTCTTCGAGCATCGTGTAAAACGACAGCACATAGTCACCGGGAATGCCAAACACGTCGGCAATGCCGTAGTCCTGAAGACGCTGGATGAGATACTCGCCGATCGACGGTTTAGCCGCCGAATCCGTGGGCTTCGTCGCGGAATGATTCAATGCTCAGTCCTCCATTAACTGCGTTACCTGCCGCAAATTGCTCGCTGAATTATAGTCGTGACGCCGTTTGCACGCGATGAAAGATCAGCAGTACGATCGGCGCAAGTCGTTTTGGGCGAGCAGGTTACGGGTTGCGCTGCGCAGCCAGCAGACACGCGAAAATTCTTCTTGGCATTATTCTGACGCAGCAAATATGCTTGGGTTAGGTGATCTTTTCAGCCTCAATTCGAATTCTTGGTTTCTTGGGGGCAATTCCGTGATAGGCCAAGTTTGCCATCACTTCCGCCGATCAATTTGGGCCTATGCGCTGGCGTTAGTAGCAGTTCACCAATTGGTTCCAGCTGATGCGGCAGTTTGGAACGGTGGCAGCGGAGTATGGGAAGACCCAAACAATTGGGATACGTTGACGGTGCCTGATAGCGCTACGGAAGATGTCCTGATTTCAGTGCTGGGCAACGTCGAAGTTGAATTGGGTTCCGACCGTACGATTGGTTCGCTGACGATTAATGCGACGAACGATCGCCTGAAACTCAATCCTGGCGGAAGGCTGCAACTTGACGGGTCGTCTCTCATCAATCGTGGCATGATTGAGTTGGATGCGACGGCGGGACTCGTCAGCGAACTGTCGATCACCAACAACGCAACGTACACGCACTCCGGGACGATTCGCTTCTCAGACGAGAATCTGGCGACGTCGCTTGAGGTCAACGGTGTATTGTCACTGCCAACCAATACCACCCTCACGATCGATGGTCCGAGTCTCGGAGCAGGGCGTGGTGGAATCAACGGGGCCGGTTCCATCGATATCGCCCCGCAGGCGGAGCTGCTGTTTAACGACGTTGGTCTAATCAATGTCAACACGGACATCGCGAACAATGGCGACATCCGCATTGCCGGTAACAACGCTAGTCTCGTGACGTTTAACTCCGTCGCAATTGACAATGGCGGCGCCGCCAACAATCTGACCGTCACGGGGAACAGCGTAGTTCAACTCAACGACTTGAGTTTTGCGAATGGGTTTGTCGACGTGCAATCGGGAGCGACGCTGCGTATCTTCGACGGTGCGTTTTCGAACGCGGATTTCCAGAACGTTATTTTTGCTTCCGGCTCAGTCTCGCTGATCGGTACTGCGGAATTCTTTTCCGCGGGTAGTAACAGTATTCTCGCAAGTAGTGCATCCTTGCAGCTTGAAGGTGACGTAACAGTTGATGGGAATCTTGACACGATGCCCGGAGCTAGTATCACCGCCGGAAATAACGGGCAACTCAGTGCAAGTTTTCTGGAACTGGGTGGATCTGGGACCCTGAATATCACTGTGCCGGTCAAAGCAGTGACGAATCTTCGGCTTGATCGAGACGGCACGACGAACTTCGGAGAGATCGATCTGACCGCTGCCAGCCTCATCGTGGCGGATGGCATCGCGGCATTCGGAGGCTCGCAGATCATGATCCCAACCGCCCGCGACAACGCAATAGTCGCGGGCGGTGACGCCGAATTGCGATTCGTGGGTACCGAGCTGAATAACGTTGGCGTTTCAATGGCACTCACAAGTTCGGCACGGTTTACGGCGACGACGCTCGACAACGCGAAAGTCTTCGGCGGCGATGCGGAGTTTCGCAGCTTGACCACATTGCGAACTCAGTTTAAGTCTGATAGCACGATTGCCCTCGATTCCACCGCAGATGTGCAGGCGGCCGGTGGCGAAGTGACCCTCGAAGGCAACAGCGAATGGCAGTTTCAGAGCGTTGGCACTTCGCTGACGCCCGAGGTCGTGACGGAAACAGCCGACGATGTGTTTCTCATTCCCTCAGGTTCGACACTCACGATGACGGGCGGCAATGGCGTGATCGGTCGCGCGGGCGAGACACACCCCACGATGCGCGTTCTCGGCACCCTGGACATCGAAGGCGCGACGATCACGGCGCAGGGAGGCGGCGTCATCGCCGAATCGGAACTCAATGTAACGGCCGGCGCGGATTTCGCGATTCTCTCTCCGCTGTTTCTCGATACGCCTCCCGTCACGCCTCTGGCGGCTGTCGGCGCTGGTATGGTGACCGGTGGAGTCCTGCACGTCGACGCCGGCAGTCAAGTCACGATGAAGAACGGTGCCATGATCAGTGGCGGAGCGATCGAGACCTCTGGTGATGGTGCGGTCGTTGTTGAGTTCAACACGCTTTCCGGTGGTTTTGGCACGTTGGAGAATACCACCAACCGAGGTACGGTCGTTGTGCAGGGACAGGCGGACTTTGGTTTACGCGGTTCGGTGACCAATGACGGTACGATCGAGTTGGGCGATGGCACTACCTCGTCATTCCAAACCACGGACGTTTTTGTTTACGGAGAGGTTGGTCTGGGTGGAGGTGGCACCGTACAAATGGCTGGCATGGGAAGCGCGCGTTTGCTTGCCCAACCAGGCAGCGGCGGCGAGCCGAGTCATCTTATCAATGGCTCGACAATTCTTGCTAATCGAGCGCTCACCATTGGCTCGTCTATTGTGAATGCACCGGTCCTGACCAATCGCGGCACGATTGTGGCCGATGACGATTTGGAGATCTACTTGCCGGTGGGCGAGGAAGTGACCAACGAAGGTTCCATCCAGCTGACCACTGCCGACAGTCGGCTATTCTTTCGAACTGGTGGATCGGTTATTCGCAATTCGGGGGAGATCATCCTTGGAGACGCTGGCAGCCGCATTATCGTCGACAGCTATATTCAGGACGGCGGCATGACCAAAGGCAACGGGACGCTTCAGGGGAATCTCACGCTTAACGGCGGTACGATGCAGTTGGACGGAACGCTTGATGGAAACCTAACCTTCAACGCGGGGGTGATCGAGATCGGCGACCCGGTCGGACGACTGTCGCTCACAAGAGACTTCAATCAATCGGCTGCCACCACCTTGCGAATCGACATTGGCGGGCTTACTCCCGAAACAGAGTTTGATGTACTCGATGTACAGGGTTTCTTCGGATTCCTCGGTGGTCCCTTAGACGTGAGCTTGTTGGATCTGGGCAGTGGCATATTCTTGCCCGACGCGGTAGACACGTTTCAGATACTGCAAACGCTGAACTCGGTGAGTGGCGCGTTCACGAACGTCGCGAGCGGCGATCGCCTGACGACGGCCGACGGGCTTGGCTCGTTTGTTGTGAACTACGGACTCGCAAGTCCGTTCGGCTTCAACAACGTGGTGCTGTCAGACTTTCAATTCGACCCGACGGCCGACTTTGACAGCGATGGCGATGTCGATGCCGCCGACTTGGCAATGTGGCAGACGGCCTACTCCGCAAGCAGCGGGGGAGATACCGACGCGGACGGTGACTCCGACGGAGTGGACTTCCTCCGATGGCAGCGCCAATTCGGGATCAGTCCGAATCCACTGCAAGCGGTTGCCGGTGTTCCCGAGCCGTGTGGGCTTACGCTGCTGCTGTTGAGCGTACTGTCGATCAGTAGCGTTTCACGCCCTGCTCGGTGATGATCCCCGCGATCAGCTCGACCGGAGTGACGTCGAACGCCGGATTGTAGACGGACACCTTCTCCGGCGCGGTCGGGGTGCCAAATCCGCAGGTAATCTCTTCGACGTCTCGTTGTTCGATTGGGATTTCACTGCCGTTGGTGAGCGACACGTCAAAGGTGCTCGTTGGCGCGGCGATGTAGAATGGGATGTCGTGGACCTTCGCGAGTGTCGCCACTCCGTAAGTGCCGATCTTGTTGGCAGCGTCGCCGTTGGCAGCAATACGATCGGCGCCGGTGACGATCGCTTGCACGCGCCCTTCACGCATCACTTGGGCCGCCATCGAGTCACAAATCAACGTGCAGTCGATCCCGCGTTGCATCAGCTCCCACGTCGTGAGTCTTGCCCCCTGCAGCAACGGCCGTGTCTCGTCGACCCAGACGTGCGGCTTCCGCTTGCGGCGGGCTAATTCAAAGATCACTGACAGCGCCGTGCCGTCGCCGGCGGTGGCGAGCGCGCCAGCGTTGCAGTGCGTGAGTATGCCACTACCGACGGGCAGATCTGCGAGCAAGTCGGCCCCGTGGTTGCCGATGTCGGTACACATTTGGCGGTCTTCTTCGCGAATCGCACGAGCTTCGGTGAGTAACGCCTCGGCGAATTGATGTGGAGCGAGTGTCGAGGTTTGCTGAGCAGTCTCGCGCATGCGATTCAACGCCCAAAATAAATTCACCGCCGTCGGGCGACTGGTCGCCAGGTAGTCGCAAGCCTGCTCGACTTCAGCTAGCTCGGGTTCGCTGAGGCAGACACCGTAGGCCGCGGCACACCCGATGGCCGGGGCGCCGCGAACCGCAAGGCGCTTGATCGACTGCCATACATCCTCGACCGTCTTGCAGTCGACTTCGACGTGCTCGCGCGGCAGCTTAGTCTGGTCGAGCAGGACCAGGTAACCGTCGAGTCCGCCTTTCCACGACATGGTTTCGGGAATTCGATTCATGGTTTGGTTCCAAAATTCGACAAGATCGCGAACAGGGCGTCGTTGGCTTGCGCCTCTTCGCTGACGATCTCGCTGGCACCCGCTTTGTTCAGCAGCGGGACATTGGTTTGAAAACGGCAGCGTACCAGAAGGAAGCAGCTCCGGTTAGCTGAGCGGACGGCGCGAACGATGCGGATCGCCGTTTCGTCGCGCGTTACGCACACGACAATCATCGTCGCATCCGACACACCTGCGATCTCAAGAATCTCGGATTGCGTCGCATCGCCGTTGACCGTGCGAAATCCTTGCTGAGCGAACGGATGCAGATTCAGCGGGCTGTAGTCGACGATACAGACATTTTTTCCCGCGATTTCAAGACGCGAAGCGATCTGCCGACCAGACGGGCCGGCTCCGATCACCACCGCCTGCTCGCCGACGTCGGCCGGAACGCGGTGTGGCTGAGCCTCGCGGTCATGGTCCGCTGCGGTTTGGATCCGACGCAGTCCGGTCCGCAACATTAGTGGAGTGATGATCAACGAGCAAATTGCCAAAGTCACAAGCAGTCGATATTGCGCTTCGCTGATCAAACCCGATTCCCAACCAAGCACGATCAGAACGAAGGCGAACTCGCCAATGTGGGCAAGCCCCACACCCAACCCGAGAGCCGTACGCCAATTTATGCCGGTCAGCCGCAAGGCGATCGCAGCCGCCAAGCTCTTGGTCAGCATGATCCCAGCCAGACCGCCGAACAGTAGTAAAGGCTGCTTCCAGAGCAAGCTCACGTCGGCCAGCAAACCGAGACTGACAAAAAAGATGGCTGAGAACGACTCGCGAAATGGCAACACCAGCGCATCGACCTGGTGTGTCCAACGATTGCCGCTGAAGATAAGTCCAGCAGCGAACGCTCCGATCGCCGGTGGTAAGCCGATCGCGTGAGCTGCCCACGTGACGCCGCCCAAGCACACGAGCGTCAGCAGCACGACCAAGTCGGGACTGCGAAAGGCGGCCAGTTGCGGAATTAACCATTGCGCCAACAGTTGGCGTAGCGCGACCACCGATGCGACAAAAAGCAATGAGACGATTGCTAGTCGCAGATAGTCAGCGGCAGTCGCCGCCTCGCCTTCACCCGTCAACAGCGGGATCAGTAGCAGCAACGGGATTAGCGCCACATCTTGAAACAGCAAGATGCCAATCGCGCGCCGTCCGTGGGCGAGTCCAGAGTGTCCTTGCTCGGAGAGAGCCTTGAAGATGAGCACGGTTGAGCTAAACGAGACTGCGGCCGCGATGAGAAATGCCGTCTCCCACGGCAGGCCGTAGGCAGACAGCAATCCGGCGACTGGCAGAGCCACTAGCAACATTTGCACGCTGCCGCCTACGAGCAAGTGCCTGCCAAGTTTCAGCAGTTCATCAAGCGAGAACTCAATGCCGATAGAAAATAGCAGCAGAAAGACGCCCAACTCCGCTAGATACTCGATCTCGTGCTCTCGATCGACGACCCAACCGAGTGCGCTCGCACCGATGAGCACACCGATAGCCAGATAGCCGACCAGTACCGAAACACGCAGTCGTCGGCAGACGACCGCGGCGATCAGCCCTGCCGCCAGGATGACCAGCAGATCGTAGATCAGCTTAGGTGGCATCAAACCGTTCGCTCAGGGGCAGGTCGAACGTCTCGGCGACCGCACGATTGGTCGTTTCGCCGGCGTGCATGTTGATCGCTCGCGCGACGGGCGGTAGCTGCTGTGCGGCGGGCTCGATGCCATGTTCCGCAATTTGAATCGCCCAGGGGAGCGTGACGTTGCACAGGGCGTAGGTGCTCGTCCGTCCAACGGCACCGGGCATATTCGTCACGCAATAGTGCACCACGTCGTCGACGACATAGGTCGGCTCAGCGTGTGATGTCGGTTTGCTCGTTTCGATGCAGCCACCTTGGTCAATCGCGACGTCGATGATCACGCTGCCATGCTTCATGGTCTTGAGATCGTCGCGTTCGATCAACCGCGGTGCCTTGGCTCCAGGAATCAACACCGCACCGACCACCAGATCGGCTAGCGCGATCTGTTCGCGAACGATATGACGATCGCTGAACAACACATCGACATTTGGTGGCATGACGTCGGCCAGATATCGCAGCCGATCCATGTTGATGTCGAGAATGCTCACATTGGCATTGAAGCCCGCGGCGATTTTCGCGGCATTGGCGCCGACCACGCCGCCGCCGAGGATCGTAATGTTCGCCGGGGCGACGCCGGGAACTCCCCCCAGCAAGATGCCACGGCCCATCTGCGGACGCTCGAGATACTTTGCGCCTTCCTGGATGCTCATCCGTCCCGCAACTTCGCTCATCGGCGTGAGCAGCGGTAGCCGTCCGGCGTCGTCAGCAAGTGTCTCGTAGGCGACGGCCGTGCATTTTGTGTTGAGAATCGCCTCCGTGAGAGCCCGATCGGCGGCGAAATGGAAGTAGGTGAAGACGATTTGGCCTTCGCGAATCAGCGACCATTCGCTTGGCTGCGGTTCCTTCACTTTGACGATCATGTCGGCGCGGGCGAAGATTTCCTCCGCGCTGCTAACCATTTCGCAACCCTGTTGTAGGTAGTCATGGTCTGGCAATCCCGAGCCCAGCCCCGCGCCCGCCTCAACCAACACTTGATGGCCGCGACGTGTCAGTTCTTCGACTCCCACGGGCAGCATTCCGACACGGTACTCGTCTGACTTGATTTCACGAGGCACGCCAACAATCATCTCAACAACTCCGGTTCATATTTTGGTAACATTGCGGTCAGTGTAACACTGGGGCAGGTTGCCACCAGGGGCAGCAGCAGCCTAGGTTCTCGCATTCGCCGCCCGTTTTTGTTCGATTTGCGTAGCCCCGATTTCCACTGTTTCAACGACCCAACCTTCACGTATGCAAACCGAGAAAAATCAGACTTGGCTACCTGTCGTCGTGATCGCAGGGGCGCTGGTGGTGTGGATGGCCATTCTAGCGGCGGGCGCATATTGGGCTCCTGTCGGCGAGGGGGCGGGCGGCGACTTCCGCAAGTTGTGGGTCGTCGCGGCCACGACAGGCGGATTCCTGTTGCTGTGGGTGTTCGTGCTCCTGATCCATCGCGGGAAAGCCCGCCGACGGGCTGAGGATTCTGACGGGCGGGTCGAGAAAAACAGGGATTCTTGACCCATCTGGTCAAAGTTTCGTGGGAGGTCCACCCTTGCTGAGTCGTGGCGGGGCCGGTAGATTAATGGATTCCCAACCCTTAACTGGACGTAAGCAGATGAAAACCTACATGGCCAAAACTGGTGAGGTCGAGCAGAAATGGCTGCTGGTCGACGCCACCGATAAAGCTGTCGGTCGCCTGGCGAGCGAAATCGCCACGATCCTGATGGGCAAGCACCGCCCGACTTATACCCCGCACGTCGATACCGGCGATTACGTCGTCGTGACCAACGTCGAGAAGATCAGCTTTAGCGGCAAGAAATGGGAGCAGAAGAAGTACGCCTGGTACACCGGCTACCCGCGTCAACGGACAATTACGGCGGAAGACCGTCGGGACAAGAAGCCGGAATTGATCCTCACCGAGGCGGTCCGTCGTATGCTTCCCAAGAATAAGCTTGGTCGTGCGATGCTAGCGAAACTGAAAGTTTACGCCGGCTCCGATCATCCCCATTCCGCACAGCAACCCGAACCAACAGAGCTCGCCCTGCAGGCGTAGCGTTAAGAAGGCGAGAGGCCAGAGCGGTCCACTTCACAGCACGCAGCACCCCTCGCCGCTGATCTCCCACCCCCAAACTAGGATATTTGTTCATGGCAGCTACCGTCGAAGAAGCCCTCGGCACCGGTCGACGCAAGACATCGGTCGCTCGCGTTCGCATTCGCGAAGGCAGTGGCAAGATCACCATCAACAAACGTGAATTGGACGATTACTTCAAGACCGATCAGGATCGCAACGCGGTGCTGGCTCCGCTGGAGCACTGCGAAGTCCGGGATTCTGTCGACGTGATAATCCGCTGTCACGGCGGTGGTACGACCGGGCAAGCCGGTGCCTGCATGCAAGGCATCGCCCGGGCGTTGCTCAAGCACGATACCGACTTGACTGAGAAGCTCCGCGAGAAGCACTTCCTCACGCGCGACTCGCGTATGAAGGAGCGCAAGAAGCCTGGTTTGCACGGTGCCCGTCGCGGGACACAGTTCTCCAAGCGTTAGTGCATTCGGATGGTTTTCGAAAACACCACAAGCCGCCCTCCGGGGCGGCTTTTTTCGTGGTGGTCTGCACCGGGATTCTTGCTATTGGTAGCCGCCACTTCAGGATAGGATAGATGGCTGCCGGATGATCCCCTGAGGCCCAGGCAAGTGGACGTGGATTCGACAGCCAGCAAATCACGACTAGTCACCGGTGGCCGCAAGCTGGTGAAGTGGCTAAGCCGGGGCGTACTGCTGCTGGTAGGCGTGCTGCTGCTGGGCATGCTGCCCGTAAACAACGATTACTCAGCGACGCCTGACGGCGTTGAGATCTTCGTTACTTCTAACGCCGTGCACGCCGACATCATCATGCCGGCGACAAACGACATCATGGACTGGCGTGGATTCTACTCCGATGCCGCATTCCGTGGCGACGTCGATCCCTACACGCATGTCGCGATCGGCTGGGGCGACCGAGGGTTCTTCCTGAAGACCCGCACGTGGGATGACTTTAAGCTCTCCACTGCCGCCAACGCGATGTTCCTCCCGTCGGAGTCCTGCATTCACGTCAACTACACGAACCCAGAGTTCCACGCTGGGCGTGCGGAAGTGAGCATCACGGAAGACGAATACCGAGACCTTGTGGCGTTCATCAAAAGCTCGCACGTTCACAGCGAACAAGGCAAACCTGTGCAAATTGACGGGTTCGCCTACTGGCAGACCGACGCGTTCTTCGCTGCCCTTGGCACATACCACTTGCTCAACACCTGCAACTCCTGGGTCGGTCGTGGGCTCGACACCGCCGACGTGCGCGTGCCGTGGCTATCGCCGCTACCGAAGACCCCGCTGCTATACTTGCCGCGGAGCCAATAGCAGCAGTACCCGAGGTATGATTGCTGTTGGTATGTCGGCTGTCTGATTGCTCGCAGCAGCGGCAGGCAGACCGAAGCCGATGCCATTGCAGGGCGGCCGTACTGATTTGCGGTTGCTCTTTCTGTTCGCGTCCGGGAAACGCCTACCAAATCTGGCCGAAACCTCTCGAATCGGGCGGGGTTTCATCTCCTTAGAACCGGGATGGTATGCTTAAGTGTGTGGGTTTCGGTAGTCTTCTCGACGGGAGATTCTGATGGCGTTGACCTTTAGAAGTTCTACGGCTGCGTGTCTGGTGGCGTTTTTGCTGCTCGTTGGTATTTCGAGTGGTATCGCGGCCCCATCGATCTCTGGCGTGGCAAAACGCGTGGACGTTGCGATTACTTCCGAGGTGTTCGACGAATCGACCGAGTTGGCGCCTCGCTGCGACGATGAGACCTTTCTGCGCCGGGCCTACCTCGACATCGTCGGTGACATTCCGACTCCCGAGGCGGCGGTCGCGTTTCTGCTCGATCCCGCAGCCGACAAGCGTGCCCGGCTTGTGCAGGAATTGCTCGATGAGCCCCATTACGGGCAAAACTGGGCTCGTTACTGGCGCGATGTCGTATTTTATCGAGCCCAGGAACCGCGGGCGCGCATCGCGGTGAACGCGATGGTTGTGGATCTAGCCCAACAACTGAACGAAAACGTTGGTTGGGACCAGATCGCCAGCGAATTCATTACCGCACGAGGCGACGTGCGCGAGGACGGTCACACCGCGATCGTCATGGCGCAGGATGGTCGCACCGAGGAAACCACCGCCGAAATGTCGCGGATTTTTCTCGGCATTCAAATCCAGTGTGCCCAGTGCCACGACCATCCCTACGATCGCTGGAAGCGGGAGCAATTTCACGAACTGGCGGCATTTTTTCCGCGCATCGGCGTGAGGCAGGTTCGCGAAGTCACCAAACGCAGTTTCGAAGTGTATGCGAGCGACCGCTACAGCCAACGACAGCGGAAGCAGAACAACGACCGTCGTCCCACGGCGGAACATCGCATGCCCGATCTCAACCATCCAGAGCTTCCCGGTGCCGTGATGAAGCCGAAGTTCTTTCTCACCAGCGCTAGCCTTCCGCTGGCTCTCCGCGACGACGAGCGTCGCGAGCAACTGGCCGAGTGGCTGACCGAAAACGAGTGGTTCTCGATCGCGATCGTTAACCGCATGTGGGCAGAATTGGTGGGCGAGCCGTTTTACCCGGCGATCGACGACATCGGCCCCGATCGCGAGCCAACCGCGCCGACCGCCATGAAGCTCCTCGCCAAGAAGTTCGCTGAGGGCGGCCACGACATCAAATGGTTGGTGGCAACCATCTGTCAAACAGACGCCTACCAGCGCGAAGCGCGACCGCGCCGGGGGCCGACGGGGACTTCGTTTGCGGCCAATGTGCCGCAACGACTGCGGAGCGATCAGTTGTACAACGCACTACTGACAGCAATGGGTGGCGAAGAGCAGGGTAGCAACGCCCGCGGGTATCGCGGTGCCAATCGCGGCTCGGCCCGCCCGCGCGATGCATTTGACGAGTTATTTGGCTACGACCCCAGTGAGCCACGCGAAGGTATTTCCGCTACGATCCCACAATCGCTCGCCCTGATGAACGGATCGGAGGTACACAGCTATCTCAACCCTGCGAAGCAAACTCTGCTGCGAAAGTTAACTCGTGAGATTGACAATAACGAGGCACTGATCGTGGAACTGTACTTGCGATGCTTCAATCGTGAGCCCTCGGACGATGAACTCGCTCGCGCGACGGCTTATTGCTACGAAGTATCGAAACGAACTGAAGCGTTTGAAGATCTGTTGTGGGTACTGGTGAACTCCGCAGAATTTCAACATCGCAGATAGCTTCACGTCGCGGGGAACACCGGGAATTTGCAGGTGTCAGTCGGCTCCACATTGATTGCGAACTGAGAACTTAATCGAGGAATCCAACGATGGCGCGTCTTCAGCATCACACGAACATCGCCTTGCATCGCGGTCACGTCGTCGGACGGCGAGATTTCCTACGTCACGTCGCGGCCACGGGGCTCGCCGCGGGAGCCTGTAACTGGACCGACGTGATTAGTGCTTCAGCCGAGGAGTTGCGTTCACGCGGGATGGCGTGCATCTTGCTCTGGATGCAGGGCGGGCCTTCACAGTTCGAAACCTTCAGCCCCAAGCCCAAACACGACCACGGTGGCGAGACCAAGGCGATCTCGACGAGCGTCCCTGGGATCGAAATCTCTGAACACCTGCCGCACTGTGCCAAAGTAATGGATGAGTTGGCCATCATCCGTTCGATGACGAGCAAGGAAGGCAATCACCAACGGGCCAGTTATCTGTTGCATCACGGGTACTTGCCCATGGGCGGGGTGAAGTTTCCAACATTAGGTGCTAACGTCGCGCATCAAATCGGCGACGCGTCTCACCAACTGCCCAGCTACGTACGCATCGGCGGCCGCCTTCCCAACGGAGGGAACGGCGGATTCCTGGGAGTCGAATATGATCCGCTCGTGCTGAACTCCGCGGAGCGAATGCCACAGAATACGAAACCGCGTACCGGCTTGGATCGTTATCATCGCCGCCTGGAGTTGCTCGATTCGATTCAAACGGAGTTCGCCGCCTCGGTGGGAACGCAGGTCGTCTCCGATCATCGCAAGCTGACTGACCGGGCTGCGGAGATGATCTTGAGCCCCAGCATGAAGGCGTTCGATCTTGAGCAAGAGCCTCAGAAAGTCCGCGAGGAATACGGGTCGGGGAACTTTGCCTCCGGCTGCCAAATGGCACGTCGTCTGATCGAGCACGGCGTCACCTTCGTTGAAGTGGTTTCTAACGGTTGGGATACGCACCAGGACGTCTTCGAACGCACGAAAGATCTTACGGCTCAGATCGATCAGCCCATGGCGACGCTAATCACCGATCTCAAGCGACGTGGGATGCTCGACCGCACGCTGGTCGTCTGGATGGGAGAATTTGGGCGCACACCGCGTATCAACCCCCGCGCTGGTCGCGACCACTACCCCAAGGCGTTTAATGCGGTTCTCGCCGGGGGCGGCGTTCAGGGGGGGCAAGTGATCGGAAGTACAAACTACGCAGGCACAGAAGTCGACGAACGTCCGGTAACGGTCAACGATTTGTTCCGCACGATTTACCACACACTCGACATCGACCCCGACCACGAGAACGTTAGCAAGATCGGCCGGCCCATTAAGCTTGTCGACGGGGGCGAAGTGGTCGAGGAGTTGTTCGTCTAGCAGGACTACGACTAGCCACGCGCTAAGGCGTCGCTCTGGTCGACGAAGTCGTCGCCGCTCCACTGGTCGTCGGCTTCGATCATCTGCTTGTCGTCCTGCTGTTGGGACTTGGCGGCTTTGGCTTCCGCCCGTGCTTCCGCTTGACGAGCCACGAGATCGAAGTGCGTGGTGAAATAGGGCAGGCTATGCCCCTTGAAGTCGTCGAGCGTGTCAAAGCTGTGCTTCTCCATGAACGCCAGCAGTTGTTCGCACATGTCCGCGACAATACGATAGCCGAACTTCATCACGCCCGTGCAAACCTGCACCGTGTCCGCACCCAACAAGATAAACTGGGCCGCGTCCTCGCCGGTCTCCACGCCGCCAATGCCGCTTAGCGTCCGATCGGGAAACTCCTTGCGAATGACCTGTGAGATCTCCATGCACATGCGCAGCGCGATCGGCATGACGGCGCGGCAGGAGTAACCGCCCGGTGTGGTGTAGCCCTCGACCGAGGGCTCGGGCCGCAGCGTGTCGAGATTAACGCCCAGCACACTGCGAATCGTGTTGATCGCGGCCACACCTTCGCAATCTGCTGCGAAGGCGGCCCGCGCGGGGTCTTCGATATGAGTGACGTTGGGGGTCAACTTCGCCCACACAGGGACGGTGGCCACTTCGTTCACCCAGCTGGAGACTTCGCCGAGGATCTCTGGGTTCTCGCCCATGGCCGACCCCATCTTCCGCTCGGGCAGTCCGTGCGGACACGAGAAGTTAAGTTCGAACGCATCGACGCCCAGGTCTTGGCAGCGCTGGATGATCTCTTGCCACGCATCACGGTTGTATTCCTCCATCACCGAAGCAATAAGAATCCGATCAGGGTACTTGTCCTTCACCGCTTTGAGTTCGTCCGCCCACACGTCGAAGCTGCGATCGGAGATCAGCTCGATGTTTTCCCAGCCGATGATCTCTTTCGAATCTCGTGCGCGGAGCCGCGCGTAGCGTGGTTGCACATTGGTCACTTTGTCAGCATCGAGGCTGATGGTCTTGCAAATGACCGCGCCCCAGCCTTCGTCGAAGGCCTTGCCAATGACGTTGCCGTTCGTTCCGGGAGGGCCGGAGCCAATCACGAACGGATTCGGAAGCTTGAGGCCGTTGACCGTGGTTTCTAGGGTGGGCATCGCAAATGCTCCTCGTGCGTCGAAATCTTGTGCTCCACGGAGTCACGCGGGATTCGGATAGGCAATTTCTGCGCGCCCGTAGTCAATCTATTCTAAACTTCGCCCAGCACCACATCCAAACAATCCACCAAAAAGTCGGCGTCGTCTTTGGTGATGCACATCGGCGGTTTGATCCGCAGTGTATTGCCGTAGAGTCCGCCCTTGCCGATGATTAGTCCGAGTTGCTTGCAACGTTCCATCACGTCGGCAGCTTGGGTTGTGGCGGGGGCTTTCGTCTGACGATCGGTGACCAACTCCACGCCGAGCATTAGGCCCATGCCACGCACCTCGCCAATCAGATCGTGCTTGTCTTGCAGTTCGAGCAGTCGATCCTTGATGTGCCCGCCTACCTGGATCGCGTTCTGCTGAATATTCTCTTCGTCGATCACCTCTAGCGTTGCCAAGCCCTGCGTCATGCTGATTGGGTTGCCACCGAACGTGTTGAAGTGAATTCGCTTGGTCATGACTTCGGAAATTTCTTCGGTTGTGGTCATCGCACCTAGCGGTGCGCCGTTACCGATCCCCTTGGCCATCGTGATCATGTCGGGCTTCACGCCCCAATTTTGGTGAGCCCAGTAGTGGGTACCGGTGCGTCCAAAGCCGCCCTGGACTTCGTCGGCAATACACAGCCCGCCGTGTTGTCGGACGATGTCATAGACGATGCCGAAAAATTCCTTCGGTGGCGTGACCGAACCACCGACACCCTGAATGGGCTCGCCAATAAAACAGGCGATCTCCCCCGGCGTTTCGTACTGAATGACGTTCTTGATATCGTGGGCACACTTCAAGTCGCACGACGGATATTCCAAGCCATAGGGACAGCGATAACAGTAACCTGCGTGCGTGTGATGGACGTGCGACCGATTGTTCGACGGGAATTTCCAGGTGCCATGGGCCGTCAAACTCATCGGCGTGCTGGTGCCGCCGTGGTAGCCGTTGCGCTGCGCGATGACGTCTTGATTCCCGGTGAACTCGCGGCATGAGAGGATGGCCACTTCGTTGGCTTCGCTACCGCTATTGGTGAAGTAGCTACGCGTCAGCCCTTCGGGCATCTTGCTGGCCAGCTTCTCGGCAAACTGGGCGATGGCTGGATGCAAATAAATTGTAGTCGTGTGTTGCAGTCGGTCGGACTGAGCTTTGACCTTCTCCAGGACCTGGGGATGGCAGTGTCCAACACTGACCGTAACGATTCCCGCGAACGCGTCGAGGTATCGACGTCCTGTCTCGTCCCAGAGGTACTGCATCTTGCCTTCAACGATCATCAGCGGATCGCGATAGTAAGTCAGCACCCCTGGCGATACGTACTGATGCCTCAGCGCGATCACTTCGTCGCGCGACGGACCATCGTAAGCTGCAGGTTTGTGGTCGACGATCGGCAGTTGCGGCGTGTTTGTCGTTTGGCTCATTACACTGATTTCCTCTAGTTACTCCTCAATCCCCAAATCGCCCGCCTCCGGCACTAGCACGCCTGGCGGCTCGGCCAAGCCTCGCTCTTCGCGCGAGCCGGGAACCAGATTGTCGAGTGTGATGCCCAGGATCGCCGCGACGGCCATGCCTGTCTTGCCGATAGCGGAGAAAGATTCGGTAAACGTGTTGGCCACCGTCATTCGCCAATCGGTTTCGGTGTCAGTCAAGGGACCGAACCATGCCACTAGTTTATCAATGATCCAACTATTAAGCGAACTGATCGACTCGGCCGCTTCAGGCGAATTGAACCAGGCGGGCAAGCTTAGCCCCATGAACAGCGCGAATCCACCAATAAACAGATTGCGATCCGAGTTGAGATCGGCTTTCGAAAACTGACGCACTCCCACCGCAGCGATGAGACCGAACATGGCGCAATACAGTCCTCCCACCACCGGTTTGGGGATGGCCGACGCTAACGCGCCAAACTTGCCAAACAGACCGAGCAAAATGAGGATCACGGCACCGATCTGCACGACATGCCGACTGCCGACTTTGGTCAGCCCAACGAGTCCGATGTTCTCCGAGTAACTCGTCGAGCTGAATCCGCCGAACAGGCCGGTTAGCGCGCAACCAATTCCCTCCATGCCAATCCCTCGCGATATTTCGTCCTGCGTGGGATCACCGCCGCCCGCCATGTTTTTGCAGGCATGGTAGTCGCCGAAGGATTCGATCATCGATGCCAGGTATCCTGCCAGCACTGCGACCAACGCACTGATCGACCATTGCGGGAGGCCCCACGGAAAGAACACGTCGGTCACGCGAAACCAGTCTGAGCGTTCGAACGCCGACAGGTCGACAAAGGCCGGGTTGCCCTTGGGAATCGTGCCGTTGCGTCCCAGCCACCAGCAAGTCGTGACCATCGCGACGATTGCCAACAGCATCGGAAACAGCTGGAAGATGCGAAATCGCTTGGACAGCACCAACGCGAACAGCACAATCAAAACCATCATGGGTATCGAGATGGCCCAGTTGCTCGCGGCCACTGGCGCTCCCGCCTGATACAACGCCAGACCAATCAGCATAATCACCGGTCCAATGACGACCGGCGATAGCACCCGCCGCACCAAACCCATCAGCCCGGTAAAGCCGATGATTGCTTCGAGGATTCCGCCGATGATGACTGCGCCGGCAATCGTGCGCATTCCCTGGGCGCCGGTCGCCTCCCATTGCTCGACGAGCGGATTAAGAGTGGCCTCGGCGGTATCTCCGGCGATGACGGCGGACCAATCTGGCGCAGAACTGGTCTGCGTTGTTGCCACAATTCCAAAAAAGGCAGCGAGGAACGAAAAGGAAACGCCTTGAATAATCGGCAACCGCGAACCGTAGGTTGATTGCAGCAAAGTGGCGACGCCGCTGCAGAGCATGACCGACGAAATGAGCAGGGCCGTATTGGTCAGCTGCAGTTCCAACAGCGCGGACTGAACCTGCTCAGGCAGCTGTTCTGGAATCGGCCAAAGTTGTGGGCCGAAGATTAGCGGCACCGCGACTGTCGAGCCAAACATCGTCAGCACATGTTGGAGTGCGAGCACGAACGCCTTGCCAGGGGGCGGGCGATCATCAAGACCGTAGACTAGCTGGGATCGGTCGATGGGCTGTGTCTCCGTGAGGACTCGGACTCGCAAGCGACGGAACTAGGGCTCGACAATCGCACCGTAGGTGTCGGGACGACGGTCTCGGAAAAACTGCCAGACGTTGCGGACTTCGCGGATCATATCGAGGTCCATGTCAGCGATGACGATTTCGTCGTTGTCGCGGCACGCTTCGGCCATGATCTGCCCACGAGGATCGCAGAAGTAGCTTTGTCCGTAGAACTCGCCGAACTTCCAGGGTTCTTCCGTGCCGGGGCGATTGATCGCGCCGACAAAGTACTGATTTGCCACTGCGTGCGCAGGTTGCTCAATCTTCCACAGGTATTCGCTCAAGCCGGCGACGGTGGCTGAGGGGTTGAACACGATCTCTGCACCGTTGAGTCCCAAACATCTGGCCCCATCGGGGAAATGTCGATCATAGCAGATGTAGACTCCCACCTTCCCGACGCGCGTGTCGAACACGGGATACCCCAGGTTGCCTGGACGGAAGTAGAACTTCTCCCAAAAGCCGGGAGCACATTGCGGGATATGGATCTTCCGAAACTTGCCGAGATAGCTCCCATCGGCATCGATGACGGCCGCCGTGTTGTAGTAGACGCCCGGCAGTTCTTCCTCATAGACCGGCACGACCATAACCATTTCGTGCTTCTTGGCAATCTCTTGCATTAGCTTCGTCGTCGGTCCGTCGGGCACCCGTTCGGTGAGCTCGTACCACTTGGCCTCTTGCTCGCAGCAGAAGTACGGACCGTTGAAAAGCTCCTGCAAGCAGACTACCTGTGCACCTTTGCTGGCAGCTTCCTCCAGCATGCCGACGGTCTTGTCGGTCATCGCCTGCTTGATCTTGGCAACCGGCGAATCACCCGGTTCGTTTAGCTTGGCTTGGATGAGTGCACCACGGACCATTCGGCTCATCAAAAAACTCCCCAGCAACGGATGTTTGGCTGACTTGGGTAAAAATTAAGAATTGATTATGATAGCGATTCAACCCAAAAAATCCTACTAGACTCTTCCCGCATTTTCCTCCCAACAGCGACGTTTAAGTCGCGCGACGAACATGGCTACCAGCACACCTCAGACCGTTCCTCTCCTCGATGGTGGCAACTGGCGCAGGAGCAACTCCACAAACACCGCCGACGTATACAATCCGTCGACAGGCGAGATCATCGCTGAAGTGCCGCTCTGCGACGAAGCAGAGACCGCCGCGATCATCGAGTCGGCGGCACGCGCATTGCCAGCCTGGTCGGAGACACCCGCCGTCGAACGGGCGCGTGTGATGTTCAAGTTCCGTCAGTTGATGGAAGATCACTTCGACGAACTGGCTGCGCTGGTCACGCGCGAGCATGGCAAGACGTTGCCAGAAGCGCGAGCCGAAGTGCAGCGCGGACTGGAGATGGTGGAGTTCGCCTGCGGCGTGCCGTCGCTGCTTACGGGTGAAACGCTCCCGAACATTGCCGCCAGTGTCGACGCCGAGACCAATCGTCATCCCGTGGGCGTTTGCGTGGGCATCACGCCGTATAACTTTCCGTCCATGGTGCCGCTGTGGATGATTCCGGTAGCATTGGTTTGCGGGAATACGTTTGTACTGAAGCCGTCGGAAAAAGTCCCACTCTCGTCGATCCGCCTCGGGGAACTGCTCGTTGCAGCCGGGCTGCCCGCTGGCGTGTTTAATATCGTCCATGGCGATAAGACGTGTGTCGACGTTCTGCTGACGCATCCAAGCGTCGCGGCAATTTCGTTTGTCGGCTCGACAGCGATTGCCAAGTACATCTATGAAACCGGCACGCAGAATGCCAAACGCGTGCAAGCGGCAGGCGGTGCGAAGAATCACCTCATCATTATGCCCGACGCTGATTTGGAACAGTCGGTCAAAGCGCTCGCAGCCAGCGCCTACGGCTGTGCCGGTCAGCGCTGCATGGCGGGGAGCGTGGCGGTTGCAGTCGGTGAAATCGCCGAGCCGCTGGTCGGTGAGCTGTGCAGTCACGCCAGCTCGCTCACCGTCGGACCCACGGACGGAAACGAAGGCGTCGACGTCGGCCCACTCATCCGTCGCGAACACTTGGACCGTGTGAGCAGTTACATCGACATCGCCAGCAGCGAAGGTGCCGATGTCGCGCTCGACGGACGCGTCGGCGACGATTCGTTCCTGCTCGGCCCCTGTGTCGTCGATCGTGTGCAGCCGGACATGCGCCTGGCGTCCGAAGAAATCTTCGGCCCCGTCCTGTCCGTCATGCGGGCGAACGATCTGGAAAGCGCCCTGGAAATCGGTCGCAATTGCCCCTACGGCAACGGAGCCTCGATCTTCACCCGCGATGGCTACGCCGCGCGCGAGTTCAAGCAACACTTCAACGCCGGCATGATCGGTATCAACGTCGGCGTGCCCGCCCCGATGGCCTGGTTCCCATTCACCGGCTGGAACCAATCCTTCTTCGGCGACCTCCACCTCCAAGGCAGCGAAAGCGTCCACTTTTACACACGCCAAAAAACGATACTCACACGCTGGTTCCAATCGGCTGACTCTTCGCACCACGATCCAGTGTGGAAGACGCAGCGGTAGATTAGTTGCTGCTGCCGAAGGCGCTACGCAGTCTGCACCCATTCCTTAGGCAAGCCAGGGCGGTTGTTACTCATCCGGTATTCTCCGGTGAACACCCACTCGGCAAGCGTCGGCCTCATGCCCATTGCCAATGCAAGGGTGGTAAACACCGTTAAGAATACCACGACTTCTGGATAGACCTTTATCGATAGAAGAACGGCGGGAATCAGAACGCCAGAACCGAGAATCAACATCGGAGCTCTGAAGACTTGATCATAGCCTGGGATACGTAAGCGGCCGGTCGCGATCCTTCCCACAACGGAAATCGGGGCGTACAAAGAACCGTAAATCAATAATCTTGCGCACGCAACAACCAAAGCAAAGAATATCGTCGTGCCAATGGCAGCGTCATGAAGTTCAGTCGCATCACCCCCATTTGCTGTGATTGAACACAGGTAGGTCATCTCCGCGGCTAACCATGCGCACACCAGGCTGATTCCCCAAACGTGCTTCCATGAGATCTGCGGCTCCAGACTCCCCTGGCGACCGCGATTCACAAGAGGCCAGTATTCACAAAGCGCGGCTGAACTCGCAGGGATTAGCCTGAACTCTCGGTCTACCGAAGCATCCCACGGAAAGCGCCGCAATGCATTCTCGTAGCCTCGACAGCAAGAGAAATAGGCGGCTGCAATCAACGCCATAGTCATCCACTGAGAGCTAGTCGTTAAAGGGATTAACGATGTCAGCAAAACAGTCGCATATACCGACCCAAACGACCTGGTTCTGAGGTTTGCGAACGTCATCATGCCGCAGTAAGGCGCAACATACAGGAGAACTGGATAGACGTTCTGAAAGAAGTATCCGGCCAGCAGTGCACAAACGCCAAGAATTGACAGCTCGTTCCGCGTCAATGTGACTGGGCCAAATGGCAAACGCCGATCTGGTGTCCAAGGCGTGTTCTCTATCCAGCCGCGCAAACCCGTGTTCCACACCGGACAGCGGAACGAAAATCGCAGCAGGGCGGCGAAGATGATTGCAAGAGCCAGGGCTCCGCCAGGAAGCAGCGGTGCTGCCCAGTTGTCTGGCAATGCCGCGTAGAACCAGAATAGCGTTCCCATTAGCAGCAATTGCGCCAAATACAGCGAGAGCAAGAACACGGCCAAATAGAACACCCACTGGTACGAGCGCTTGAATTGAGACATGGCATCTGAATTGAGTTTCACTATTTGGCATCCTCCGCAAAATAGCTGTCGATATTGCGCAGCGTTTCCGGATGAATCAATCGCTGCAGGACTTCGCCGAGGTCGCCCTCGATACCCGCTTCGCGCCGGAGCCCCGCGACCGTGTCGTACGCGGCCAGGCGCCCGTCGGCGACGATCGCTACGCGATCGGACAACTCCTCCACGAGTTCGGGAACAGGCGTGGTCATCACGACCGTCACCGCCTTGTCGTCGGCTAGTCGCTTCAGCACGCGCTTGAGCGCCAAGATCCCCGCCGGATCGAGTCCGCCGGAAAAAGGTTCGTCGAGTAAAAGATACGGTGCCCGCGTGATCAGCGCTCCGCAGATCGCGATCTTTTTCAACTGACCCGCGGAATAGCTGGAAATCGCTCGGTCGCCCTGTTCGGCTAGATTGAACAACTTAAGCAACCGCTCTGCATGTTCCATCCGCGCAGACGGTCCGATGTCGTAGAGCTCAGCGACCGCTAAGAGAAACTCGCGACCTGAGTGGGTCGCCGGTAGCCACGGTTTGTCGGGCAGGTAGGCGACCTTTTTGCGTATCGCCAGCTCACCCTCAGGTGAGCTGCGCCGCCGCACGCCGTCGAACTCAACGTAGCCTTCCTGCGGCGAAAGAACACCGGCCATGGCAGATAGCAAAGTGCTCTTACCCATACCGTTGGGGCCCAGCACTGTCACTAACTCGCCGGTTTGAACTTCAAAAGAAACGTCGACCAAAACGGGACGCACACTGTAGTGCTGCGTCAGATTTACGACGCGTATCATTAGTCCTCCACGGGTTGTGTGATTTCCAGGCAGCGTCGCTGCAAAGAACTGTCCGCACTGCCTCTCCAGCTAGTTCGACGCAAGTCGCCCAATCTTGGCGAGAATCGCCATAAATTATGCGGCAGTGACGTCGTGCGACTGCCACGGCGTTTGGATCGGCTGCAGAGCAAGTTGTTGCTATTGTATTGGTCCCGATGAGAACCTAGCGCGAATGACGTGGCGAGATCCTACGAGACATGCGATCCGAGGCGGAGGTTCGCTGCGCATGCTGTTCGATAAACCCGTTAACAAAGTAGAGAACCTCGTCGGCTGGCTGGGAGTCAGCTATTATCTACGATGAGTTTTGGTTTGGCTGGAAGCACTTAACGAGCTACGACCGACGCGCGATGAAATCTCACACTCACACCAGTCCGAAGTTCATCTACTCAGTGGGAACACAGGTTGTTTCCCTGAAGGCAGTGCAAGGGTCCAACGGCGAGGCGGTACACCCAGTGGGTGCGGTGGGCGTAGTGGTTCGTTCGCCTAACGACCGGCAGCATTCTTATCGCGTTCGCTTTCCTGATGGATTCGAATCGGCGCTGCATCACGACAACCTCGTGTTGCTCGCGGCCTACAAAGAAATGCCGGGCAAGCAGGGAAGCATCAACGACGCCAACCAAACACTATCGACTCATGGGTTGTTCGATCGCGTTATCTACCGTTGCGTGGTAGGATCGCGGGCGTTTGGCCTGGCGACCGAGGAGTCGGACACCGACCGACGCGGCATCTATCTGCCACCCGCCGATTTGGATTGGTCGCTCTACGGCGTGCCCGAACAGCTGGAGAACGATGCAACGGAGGAATGCTATTGGGAACTCCAAAAGTTCCTCGTCATGGCCCTGAAGGGGAACCCAAACATCCTGGAGTGCCTCTACACGCCACTGGTCGAGCACGCGACGCCGCTCGCCCAACAGCTGCTCGATATGCGCGACGCCTTCCTTTCGCGGTTGGTCTATCAGACGTATAACGGCTACGTGATGTCGCAGTTCAAGCGGATGCAGGCTGACCTCCGCAACCAGGGCAAGGTGAAGCCAAAGCACGTGATGCACCTCATCCGGTTGCTGCTGTCAGGCATCCACGTGCTGCGCGAGGGTTTCGTACCGGTCGACGTGGGCGAGCACCGCGAACGGCTGTTCGCTATCAAGAAGGAAGAGATGCCGTGGGATGACATCGAGGCCTGGCGCAAGGACCTGCACAAGGAATTTGACCAAGCGTTGGAAGAGACCAACCTACCCGAGCGTCCCGACTACGAACGGGCGAATGAGTTTCTCGTACGAGCACGCCGAGCGGCTATCGCGGAGGACTTGCCGTAACGCATCACTAGAACTGACAAACTAAGAAAAGATCACCACAGAGGCCACGGAGGAGCACAGAGGTAAGTTGCTAACTTCTCTGCGTCACTCTGTGGCCTCTGTGGTAAAAAAACTATGCACGAACAACGGATGGACTACGAACGCCAGTTTGTATCAGTGGCGGGACTTCGAGAGGCGAATGGGTCTCTGATGAGCGCACGTCGAGCTGCGATTGCGGGGAAACAATTATGGTAGGAGACAATACGTCGTCACCGACTCTAAACTTGCTCGTCATTCGCTCGAAAGACATTCATCGTGCTGTTGAATTCTATAAGGAGATCGGAATGAATTTTGAACTCCATGCTCACGGCAAGGGACCCAAGCACTACGCATCGGAAGCTGCAGGTTTCGTTTTTGAGATTTACCCCCACAAGAACGACAACGATGATACACGTGGTACCCGCATCGGATTCAGGGTGAACGACGTAGATAAGGTTGTGTCGTTACTGAGCAATTCTGAAGCCACCATTGTGACTGACCCAACTGATACTGAATGGGGGCGTCGGGCAGTAGTCAAGGACTTCGATGGGCACACAGTCGAATTGGTCGAAGCAGTCGACAACCAATACGCAACGTCGATCGATAGGCCGTGAAGGAAATCGTCATGAATGCACAAACGATCGACTATACAAAACTGCAACGTCAGGTCGACGCGCATCCCTATCCGCTCGTCTTTGCGACGATCAGTGGTGCTCACTTGTATGGATTTCCGTCGGCGGACTCCGACTTCGATCTGAGAGGGGTGCACCTGTTGCCCTTAGAGCAAGTCGTCGGCCTCGATCCGGGTGAAGAAACGGTCGAGAAAGAGGGCATCCACGATGGGCTGGAGATGGACCTCGTCACGCACGACGCGAAGAAGTTCTTCGGCCTGATGCTGAAAAAGAACGGCTACGTGTTGGAGCAGCTACTGTCGCCGCTGGTCGTGCACACCACGCCAGAGCATGAAGAGCTGAAGTCCATCGCGTCCGACTGCGTGACCAAGTTTCACGGCCATCATTACCTGGGCTTCTCCGCGCGGCAGTGGAAACTGTTTGGCAACGAAGATCCTCCGCGAGTCAAACCGCTGCTGTACGTCTATCGCGTGCTGCTGACCGGCATCCACCTGATGCGGACTGGCGAGGTCGAGGCGAATCTCCTCCACCTCAATGAAATGGCCAAGCTGCCCTACCTCGAGGAGCTGGTCGAGCGAAAACTGTCCGGGCCTGAGAAGGGTCGGCTCGACGCGGCTGATCTCGAGTTTCACAAGCAGGAATACGAACGTCTGGTGGCTGAGTTGGAAACCGCGATGGAGAAGTCGACACTCCCCGAACAGGCAAGTGGGAAGGCGGCGTTGAATGATTTGCTAATTCGGCTGCGATACAAAAGCCCGGAGGCTTCTTAATGCTAGAGTGGTTGCTAGGCTCTAAACGTTGCAAGGTCCATGACCGTGAACTATTGAGCGGCACAGCAACCACTAGTTATGGAAGAGTCCTAATTCCGGCAGATTACAAAGAAGCTGCCAAGCAGGTATTCCCACATGCACGAAGCTTCGTGGTGATGGGTAGGCCGGGCGTATGTCGCAGAGCGGAAACTAATGTGTTGTACTGCCCTGAATGCCGCAAGGCCGAAGCCGAGTGGCATAGACACAACCCGGACTGGAACAGGCCGTCTTCAGTCTTTCTATCTGTTCAAACAGAACGAAGGTGCCTCCCAAATTCTGCAGCCAAACGGCTGCTTCACAGTAGTCAGCTGCGGGAGCCTGAGCAAGCAGCAAGATACGTTTGGATCGTTTACCGGTTAAGTTCAGAAGCGCTCATCGCATATGATTCCGAAAATCATAAATACCTATACCCGTATACGACTTCAGACTCACCCGGTTATGCAAATGTTGAAGCCTTAGCAGAAGCCCTGGGCAAGAAACTCAAGGACCAGAGGACCTGCGAGTGAGGCCAATGATGGTAGCGATGCGCGTCAATCACGTCGAAATTTGCAAGAACCTCACACCAGAGGATGCGATGGAATCAATCATGCACTACGTTTTCAGGAGTTTTCCGTGATGACCGTGTCCGTCGGGACCGGACTTTTGAGTTTTTGAGTAGCGTTTTCGTTTTCACCGCAAAAACGCGGTTCGGAAAAGCACTGTTTTCTTGGTGTTTTGCACGTTTGCAGCGCATCACTTTTGAGCCAGGATGTTTGCAATACTCGTGGGACTCGCCAAGGCGTGCCCGAATGGAACCTCACCGTGAGCGAATCAGTACCGTGCCCCAACCTGCAGTAATTTTTGACGTCGACGGCGTGCTTGTCGATTCTTACCGACCCCACTTTGAAAGCTGGCGGCGCATGCTGGCCGAGCTGGGGGAGGAGTTTACCGAAGAGACGTTTCGCGGCACGTTCGGACGCACCAATCGTGATATCTTTGCTGATCTGTTTGGCGACAAGTACTCCGATGCCGAAGTGGTGGCAGCCGCCGATCGCAAGGAAGCACTGTATCGCGAGATCATTCGAGCTGACTTTCCCGCCATCGACGGCGCGGCCGAGCTGATCGACGCATTGGCGGACGCGGACTTTCTGTTGGGAGTTGGGTCGTCGGGGCCACCCGAGAATGTCGCGCTGACAATGGAGTGCCTGGGCTGCGATAAAAAAATCGCAGCGCGTGTAACCGGCGTGGACGTCGAGCGCGGAAAGCCCGATCCGCAAGTATTTCAATTAGCCGCCGAACGGCTGGGCGTGGCACCACATCAGTGCGTCGTAGTGGAGGACGCGACGGTCGGTGTCGCGGCGGCCAAAGCTGCCGAAATGGCATGCGTCGCGCTTACGGGAACCGCGACGCGCGAGCAACTCGACGAAGCCGACCTCGTCGTCGATAGCTTGCGGGAGCTGAACGCCGCGCGAATGTCTGCGTTGCTGGATTGATTCAAGGATTTACCGCGGAGTCACGGAGGACGCCTCTCCATCCGTCGATCGCAGCTACCGATCGTTTGAGAGGACTGCGAGAAGTTCCTCGTCGACCTTGCTGCGCACCGTCCGGCGGTCGAGGCCTAAGACTTCGGCAGTTTTTTGATAACTGCCGAGCTTCGCGTACACGGCAGTGCAGTAGCGGCTGAGTAACTCGTTGTGCGTGAGTGTGCCCTGCTCGACTTCGTGCAACCAATCAGGCAAACGTGAAGAGGATTCAGCAGGCGGTTGCGGCTCATATTCGTGGCGTACCAACACGTTGCGAACGCATTGCTCCAGTTCGCGAATGTTGCCCGGCCAAGGATAGTCGGCACCGACGTGCTGACTGATCCAGCGCTCGACTTCGTCGGTCAATGCATCCGCCTCGTTAGCGACCAACCCTTGAGCGATGAACGAAATTAGTCCGGTGAGTGCTTCGGGGCGATCGTCTAACTGTTCGCGGAGCGAGGGCGTCGTGACGCGGTCGGAACACAAGCGATAGTACAAATCTTCGCGAAAGCGCCCCTCATGCATCTCGACTGCCAGATCGCGATGCGTTGCGGCGATCAATTTGCCTTGGAAGCAGCGCTGTCGAGCCTCGCCGATGCGCGAGAAATCGCCGCTTTGCACGACGCGTAGCAGCTTCACTTGGACGGCCGGATCGAGTTCACCAATCTCGTCAAGGAATACGGCCCCGTGCGACGGACAGTTTTCCAACCAGCCAGGCCGATCGGCCAGCGCACCGGTGAACGACCCACGGCAATGCCCAAACAGCTCCGACTCGATCAACGTTGGCGACAGGGCCGACAGGTTCACGGGTGAGAATGCGCCGGGAAGCTCGCCGTGGAACGCTTCTTTCTCGACATCGAATGGAATATACTGCGACAAACTGATCGCCCGCGCGACGAGTTCCTTCCCTGTGCCCGACGGACCGGTGATCAGAGTTGTCAGTTCGCGCATGTGCAAGTAGAGCGACCGTCGATAACGCCGCATGTCGTGAGTGAACACCGATTGCCAGACTGCGGCACGCAGCTCGACCGCAGGCAGTGACTCGCCCAAAATGTTGTCGAAGATCGAAAGAAATGCACGACGAATTTGAAAGAAGATGGCGAACAGATGCGCTGGGTCGTTTAACTCGAGCAATGAGTTACTCGGTCGCACGAGGTAGTGCTGAAACTCCTCAAGGAACCCTCGCCAGATCTGTTTGACTTTCTTCTGGGGTCGCGTTCCACCGCGCAGCAACTCATCGACGTCGAGTTGCACGGCGTGGCGGTAGTACAGCACGTACAACACGAGATCGAAATAGAGTTGCAACGTCGCGTCGTCGGCGTTCTCTCCCTTGTGCAGTTGAGCACGTAATTGTTCTACGAGTTGCTGTGCACGTTCGTTGATCTTGCGCACGTTGGGGCGGTCGTTCGCTTGTCGGGAGAAGTCGTTGCTCCATGCGATGTGATCCTCAGGCTGGTAGTCGCTCCCGAGCGCGACGCGTTCCAACTCCAGCCGCTCGGGCTGGAAAGGATTTTGGAAATTCAGCTGAGAGAGGGCATCAACGAAGCGGCGATCAGCGGTGGAGAGCATGTTGAGAGTCGCTTTCTGGCTGGAGGGTCGTCGCGCGATAGGCGGACATCTGATGTGCGCCTATGTACGTTGATTGTACACCACCTGCATGCCGTGTGCATTATCGCCATCTTGGTGTTTTCCATAAGTCGTTTTATAGAAACAGGTAACGACGAATCATCGGCTCTGGCATCTCGCGTGCATTGAGTGTCACCGACGTCAGGGGGCTCCGCTGATGCAGCGCGAGCCATCAATGAACGATCCGTCACACACTACCGGGGAATGGTCATGGAAAAGCCAGAAGATGCGGTGACGCCGGAGCGCGCCACTAGTGAAGAAACACGAGCGGGAACGGAATCGAAGCCAACTGCAGCCAGCCCTAAAACTAGCTGGATTGAAGTCCTCGTCGATCCGCGCACCCTGCAGGGTTTGATGCTCTGCGGTGGTGGGCTGCTCGTATTGGGACTTGTGACATGGCTGTGGGCAATCGGGGTGTTCGCCAACAAGTTGGTCGTCGCTAGTTGCCTGGGTGTGGCCAACGCGGCCCTGCTTGCAGTCGGTCTGGCTGGCGCCAGGTACTCGCGTTATCAAACCGCCAGCAGGGCCGTCACGATGCTGGCGTGTCTGGTGATGCCGCTCAACTTGTGGTTCTACGACGCGCAGGGGCTTATCACGCTTGACCAAGGCGGACACCTATGGGTGCCGGCGTTGGTTTGCTGCGCGTTGTATGTGCTTGTGGCGAGGGTGTTGGCCGATCCGCTGTTTGTTAACGCGATCGTCGGCGGAGTAACGATGACCGGATTGCTACTGCTGGCCGATCAACAGGTCGATCGCCTGTGGGAGATCATGGCTCCGTCCAGCTTCCTGGTGATTCTCGGCATGCTCTGCATTCACTTTGAGCGTGCATTCCCGCCCGAGGAGGGCCGCTTCTCGCGCTCCAACTTTGGCCGCGCGTTTTTCATGGCCGGACACGTCGTAATGGGCCTAGGGCTGATTGTCTTGCTCGTAGGTCGACTCGTCGGAAGACTGTATGAGAGGTTCTTCGTCGGTGTCGATTGGATGACACTGCCAGAGGTTGCAACGCAAGCGAATCTGAAGTTAATAGCAATCGCCCTCGTGCTCGGTGCGACCTACTCCTACATCTACTCCCAGCTGGTCGTGAAGGCCAAGGGACGCTATGTGGGAGCAGCGTTGTTGACACTGGTGTGGGCGGCGATCATGGTGTTCGATCTATTGCAAGTGGCGCTGACGATTGAGCTGGTGATGCTGCTGATTGCCGTATCCGCGTTGAGTTTCGGCCTGCTGCATGTTGGCAGCGCTCGTCAGTCTGGGGACACCGCTGAATCGGGACCGATCAAGTCGCTACTCGCACCTGTGCAACAGGGAAGCGGAAGCTGGTCGAAATGGCTCAACTTCGCCACGTTTGCGTTAGGTATGGCCATCTGGTGCGGAGTTCGTTTTGGACTCGGCGATCTAGGGGCCTTCAGTGGCATGTTCGCTTTGGCGGCGCTGGTTGGCGTCGTTTCGTGTTGGCTCGCTGCACACTTCGGAAACGAATTCTCGTTATCTCGACGCGGTGGCGCGCAATTCCAGGCGGGGATCGTCCTCTCTTGGCTTGCGGTTGATGCGGGACTTGCAGTGGTTGGAATTGAACTGACCGTGTTTGTCTTGATTCTCGAAATGTTGGTCTCGCTTACGCTTGCGATTGGCGCAGCGTTGACGAGCAAGCAGGGAATCCGTTGGCCGCTCGCCGTCGGTGCGGAGATACTCGCCTCGTTGACTTTAGGCGTTGGCGTATTCGGCTCGCTGGGGCTGCTGACAGGTGTCCAGTTCGCGACGAGTCACCTCGGATTGGCCGCATTCTTTGTGGTCGCTTCACTCAGTTTCGGACTAGCGAGTCGCACTTCGGGGCGTCTGCTGCCGGCGATCTTGGCCGCACTCAGCGTCTGCGCTGCAACGTGGCAAACGTTGCTGCTGATGGGCGTGACTCGCTATGTATTCATCCTCGCGATGACCGCGATTGGGATCGTCTGCGTGGTAGTCCGTAGCGTCGTGGATCGACGCGACGGTGTTGCGACGCGATTGGCGAACGTCAGTCAATGGACCGGCCGGCTCTGTCTCTCGACAGCCGGCGTGGCGACGCTACTGATTGCACTGACGCGGCTGCTAGCCGGCGAAACCGATTGGCCGTTGCTTGGGTTGGTGGCCACACAAGTCGGGGCCGGAGGGCTGGCGGGACTACTGGCGAACGAATCGGGTTGGCGGCGACATTTCTGGTTCCTCGCCGCTGGACAACTACTCATGTCGGCGCTCGTTTACAACACACTGATCACACTCAGTTTCTGGCAGCGCGGCGAACTGTTCCTCACCGCCGTGGGATTGATCGCGCTAGCGGTTGGATTCTTCGGCTGGTACCGCGAGACGGACGCGCAGGATGAGATGGTCAGCTTCAACTTGGCGCTAGGCAGCTTGCTGAGCGCAGTCCCACTGGCAATTGGCATGCTGGTTCAACGATTCGACAGCAAGATTGCCGATTGGGGTTGGGTCGTAATTCACGAAGTTGGCGTGCTCTCCATCGGTCTGCTGCTGTTGGGTGCGGGCGTACTGTGTCGTATCCGCTGGTCGACGATTGTCGGCGGCTCGACCCTGTTGGTTTACGTCGTCAGCCTGATTGGATTGATCAACGTGCCCGATCAATTGCAGTCGACGGCCGTTTACATGATGGTCGGTGGCGGGTTGTTCTTCGGCACGGCGGTGATGCTGAGCATCTACCGCGACCGCCTGCTCTCAATTCCGCAACGCATGCAAAACGGCGAAGGAGTGTTCCGCGTGTTGAAATGGAGGTGACGGACTGATCGGCGTGGTCCGATCGAAGCAGCGTCCGCCGATGGCTTCCCCGGCGTCGGCGGACGTGTCTGCTTGAGATGACGAGTAACGAAATACCCAATAACGAAAATGTTTGGCCTTCGGCCTTCATTCGTTATTGGGTATTTCGTTATTCGTGATTAATTCCTGTATACTTCGGTTGGGGCGCGACCGGCTGTCGAGTTGGACACGGCACGTGAAAATCTCAACGGGCCGGGCCGCGCCCCGTTATTATGCTATTTGGACTCGTCTGTCGCTGCCGCGAGGCCGTCGCGGGCTTGCTTCAAGCCGCGCTGGTATTGCTTGTTGTTCGCGTCACCTTCAACGAGGACGTCGTAGTACTTAGCGGCTTTGGCGTATTCGTTGCGTTCCAAATACGTCGTCGCGAGTCCGATTGCCAGCGCATTAGGCCCTGGGGCAGCAGCATAACCGCGTTCCCACAGATCAATCGCCTCGTCGACCTTGCCTTCGGCTTTCAAGCAGATCGCCAGCCCATTCAGCGCGCCGCTGTGCTCTTTTTCACTCGTAAGGCATTTCTCCAGCCACTTCTTCGCTTCGTCGTGCTTGCCTTGATTTAGTAGCGACCAGCCCAATCCGTTCATTGCGTGCGGATTATCCGGGTCGGAATTTAATGAGCGTTCGAACAGGCGCTGGGCGGTGGCGTATCGCTGATCGCCGAACATCTGCCAGCCGCGTTTGAAGTCGGCGCTGCTGTCGTTGGTTGCAACGTTTTCTTTTTTCTCGTTTGCCGTCCTCTCCGAAGAGCTTTCCTCTTTTATGCCCCCGGAGGGCTCAATCATCTTTCGCAACGCGCTGTCGACATTTTCCGTGACGGCGGCCATCAGCATTTTTTGTGAAGTCTCGTCGTCGGGGTTCTGTTTTACGAGTTTCTCTGCCCACGTCTTCGCCTGCTTGTAGTCGCCGTTGAGTAGGTAGACCCGAGTCAGTCCGTACCATGCGGCAGGTGCGCTTGGAGCAGCCTTCTGAAGGTACTTTTCAGCCTTCTTAAGATAGCCGTCGACGAGGTAGGCCTGTCCGAGCCCGTTGAGTCCCGCTGGATGCTTGGGCGAAAGCTTGATGCACGACTCGAAAGCTTTGATTGCCTCGGACCGCTTCCCGCCATTGAACAAGGCCCAGCCGTAACCATTCCACGCGTTGGCATCTTTGGGGTTGAGGTCTACCGACTTCTCAAAACTCTTGACGGCGGCGGCAAAATCGCGCTTCTTCCACAGTGCCCAGCCTTCGGCGGAGAGCGTCTCTGCTTGTTCAACTTCCTCTAGAGTTGGCCTCGCGGCCTCGGCGACTTGCGGTTGCGCGAACGTCAGCCAGCCCATTGCGATGGCAATCAGTAAGATACCCATAGCGACTCCTCCTAATGCGAGTGTCAACAACCAGAGTCGCCGCCGTCGGCGCCGCTGATCGTCGTCGTGAAGTGATCGGGCCAACAGCTGGTCCGATTCCAGGAGTGCCGTGTCCAGGATTTCTTGTTCACGCTCAGGAAGCGTGGAATCAATTGTTGTTTCGTGTTGTGTCATGCTTCGCCCTCCAACCACGTTGGTCGAAGTATGCATCAATTCAAATTGCCTTGATCAATTTCGCAGCGCTCTCGGCGGACAGTTTGCCTTCGCTCACCGCGTCGAGAATCGTCCCTTTGGTTTGTTGCGTCCGGCCAATCTCTTCACGAAGTGCTGCGATTACTTTGTCCAACCGGGAGCGAACCGTCGGGTAGGAGACGCCCGTCTGCTCGGCGATCTCTTTCAGACTGCCGCTGGCCAGCACAAAGATTTCGATGAACCGCTGATGCTCAGTCGGCAAGTTGGCGAGTCGCGCCGTCGGGAAGGCGGCTTCGATCGTCACCTCGCAGCCGTGACAGGTCATTTGGCTGACCGTCATCGCCTGTTGGCAGTAAGGGCACTCAGCGTTGATCGGCTTGTCGCTCATGTTGTTGATTATGCAAACAATGTATGCGTAATTCTAAGAAAAGTTGAAAATATTGAAGAAATATATAGATAAAGTTTAATTTTCCGCAGGCCGGGCTCGGAAGGTTCTTCTAAGCCCTTGTCTCGATTACATTTACGTTGATCTTTTTGCCCACCGCCGAGTTGCCAAAGATGCCGCGCACCCGACTTGCACCCTCGCCTACCGGCGCCTTGCACCTCGGCAACGCGCGGACATTTCTGGTGAATTGGGCTCTGGCGCGGCAGCTGGGCTGGGAAATCATCCTGCGCGTGGAAGATCTGGACGGGCCGCGCATCAAAGCCGGGGCGAGCGAGCAGGCGATCGAACTACTCGAGTGGCTCGGACTCGATTGGGACGAGGGGCCGTACTATCAGCTCAGCGATCAATCGGCCTACCAGGCGGCACTCCAGCAGTTGGCCAGTGCGGGGGTGATTTATCCGTGTCGTTGCACACGCAAACAGCTTGAGGCGGCCAGTCTTTCAGCACCCCACGGACATGAACACGATTTGCGCTATCCGGGCAATTGCCGCCCGGCTGACGGCGAATCGATCGATCACGGGTTGCTCGGCAGCGAAGGCGTCGCATGGCGACTGCGAGTACCAGACGAGTCGATTGCCTTCGACGATCGCTTTGCTGGGCGACAAGAATTCAACGTTCAGCAAACCGTTGGTGATTTTCTCGTCGCGACCAAAGCGGGACTGACCAGTTATCAGTTGGCGGTTGTGGTAGACGATGCACGTCAAGGTATCGACCAGGTCGTCCGTGGCGATGACCTGCTGGCTTCTACGCCGCGGCAGATGCTGCTGTACGAGCGATTGCAACTCGGCACTCCACCAAGCTACTATCATCTGCCGCTGGTGATCGGCGAGGACGGACGGCGCCTGGCTAAACGGCACGGCGATAGCCGCTTGTTACATTACCGCGAGCAAGGCGTTCACCGCGATCGAGTCCTTGGGCTGCTGGGCGAATGGTGCGGTCTCGGGCCTCGCCGGGAGATGTCGATCGAGGAGTTTCTTGCGCGTTTCGACTTAGCCAAACTCCCTGAAGAGCCAATCGTGTTCGAGGCTCATGACGATCAGTGGTTGATGGCAACATAAGCAGCGTTGTGGTATGCCTTAGGCATGCAGGATTCGCAGCAAGAGAAACGCCTCCAGCTAGTTCGTCACTTTGGCACGTTCACGCAGGCGTACTCCACCGCCGTGCAGCCGGAGTTGCAACACTTCTGGCATGGTGAATGTTATCTGGCCTATCGGCAGAAGTGGGGCGTGGCGTGTGTGTTGGCGGATCCGCTCGGTGCGGCCGAATTGCATGAACCCCTACTGCGTGAATTCTTGGACCAGTTTCGCAAAACCTGTTTCTGGCAGATCGGTCGTTCCACCGCGACGATCTTGCAGAAACTGGGGTTCTGGATCAATGAGATGGGTTGCGACACGCGGCTCGACCTGGCGGATTATGACTTTGCCGGACGCAAGAAAGAACGGCTACGTCATGCGACGAATTGGCTTGCCAAGAACCAATTCACCGTTCGCGAAGGAACTTATGCCGACGATATCGACGTTGAGAAGATTCGTCAGCTGTCCGAGACCTGGCAAGCCTCACGACGGACGAAACGCTCGGTTCACTTTTTCAACCGGCCGCTGATGCTGGAAGACGAACCCGATGTGCGGAAGTTCTTTCTGCTCGCCCCCGACGGCGAGCCGGTGGCATTTGTGTCCTTCGACCCGATCTTTCGGGCCAGCGAAGTGATCGGCTATTCGCCCGCGGTCAAGCGTCGGCTACCCGACGCGCCATTACGCGCTGAAGAGGGCATGATGAAGTTTGCGATCGAAAAGTTTCAACAGGAAGGTCGTGAGTTGGTGATGCTGGGCCTTTCGCCGATGGCGGGAATCAAAGACGAAGAGTTTCGCGCGAATCGCTTGCAACACTTCGGCTGGAGCCGCGCGCTAAATGCGTGGTGGCTCAATCGGTTCTTTTACAATCTGGCCGGGCACGCCGATTTTAAGCGGAGGTTTTGCGGGATTGAAGAACAGACCTACTACGCCTCAGACTGCCTGCTGAACGACTTTCGTGTCGTGGCGTCATTGCGAATGGCGGGGGCGTTGTAGGCCTGTGTGCGGTTCACCAAGTCCGCCGTTCGCGATAGCGGGAAAAACTTGACGCGGCGCGAGAGTTTCCGCTAGCTTGCCAAATGCTACTGTCTGGCGAAGCCGCCCGGAACCGGCTTGCCAATCTGTCATGCCCTGTTCTGCGGGCCAGAAACGAAAGAGGCAAATAATGTCGAGTACCGTTATCCGGTTGTTGTGCGCTGTGATGTTGGTGGGCTGGTGTTGCAACAGGTTGCTGACTGCTTCGGAATCGACCATTTCTTCGGCGTCGTCGACGATCTCATCCTCGTCGAGTGTTTCGACACCAGGCGACATAAGCACCGCACCTGTCACGCGTGAGTTCATCGAATCAGCAGCTGAACAACGTATCGAAACAGTTCTGGAGCAACGTTTGGTACGGCCGCTGGAATACGATAGCGAGTATCTCACCGTAGTGATGGACGGGCTGGCTGAGCAATACGATATTCCCATCGTCGTCGACAGAGCGGCACTAGATGAGCTGGCAATCAAACTCGAGAGCGAAGTGACGATTTCCGTGCGCGAAATCACATTGCGCTCGGCATTGAACCTCATATTCCGAGAACCGGGGCTCGAAGATCTCGCGTATTCGGTGCAGGACGAAGTGTTGTTGATCACCACGGAAGAGCGACGCGACGCGCGACTTACGACGCGCGTCTATCGAGTCGACGACCTGCTGGACCTCCAATTGTCACAGGGTAAAGAAACGGAAGCGTACCCCGACTCGCTCATAGATGTGGTTGTTCAATGCGTCGAACATGATTCTTGGATGGAAAATGGTACGGGTGACGGAGATATCCAGTACCTCACCCCTGGGATGCTGGTGGTAAGTCAACCCCGTCATATTCAACGTCAAATCGAAACACTTCTGCAGCAGATTCGGCGGACCAAACGGACGATCGCGCAAGACAGACGCCGTTAGCGGGACTTTGTGGAACAGAGAACCGGCAGTGTCGAACAGCTTGCGGGTCGGCTGACGGTGGGACCATTATCGGGCGCATCACGGCTCATTGAAGCTGCCCTTCGCCGCAGCGGCAAAAACTTGACGGGCGGATTGGATTTCCGCTAGCTTGCCGAATGTCTGGCAGAGCCGTCCGGAACCGGTTTGCCAATCTGTCCTCTCCTTTTCCGTGGGCCACGTTCTTTAGGAGGCAATGATGATGTCGAAGCTCGTGAGATTCTTGTGTTACACGCTCATGGTGGCGGTTGGTTTCTTCTCTACACAGGAGTGCTCCGCGCAGGGTAGAAACCGACCGGTCCCGTCTACGCGAAAGTCACCGGAGATGGCTGCGCGACGGATCGCGGACATACTCGCGCAGCCTTTGCGTCGGCGTTTGGAATATGCCCCGGAACAGCTCGATGTCGTCTTCGATGAAATCCAAGAGGACTACGGCATTCCGATCGTGTTCGATAAGTCAGCACTTGATGAGGTGGCTATAAGTCCAGAGGCTGAGGTGTCGATCAGTCTGGACGAGATCTCGCTGCGCTCGGCGTTGAATTTGATGTTCAAGGAACCTGGACTAGAGGACTTGTGCTGCATCATTGACAATGAGGTGCTGCTGATCACCACCGAAGATCGTGCTAACGAGAAGCTGCTGACACGGGTGTATCGCGTCGACGACTTGCTCAGCACGATGCCTAGGCGATTCAACGAGACCCGCCACCAAGAGGACCCCGGAACGTTGATCAATGTCTTGCTGCGGACGGTTGAGGTAAACTCTTGGGCGAAAAACAGCACGGGAGATGGCGAGGTGCAGTTTTACGCGCCAGGCATGCTCTTGGTGACTCAAACTCACTTCGTGCATGAAAAGATCGAGTCCTTGTTCGACCAAATGCGAGTCACCAATCAGCGCATCGCGGCGACATCGGCCTTGGACGAGTCGAAAGCTGTCGCGGCAACCCAGGGCTTTGTTTTGGAAGTCGATTTCGGAGAGAACGCCGAGCAGGAAAAGCTGCAACTGACCGAGGCGCTTAAGAAAAGTGTGCAGTGGTCTGACTCAGCAGCGGGCGTGTCGGACGATGATGTCTGGATTAAAGTGTTGCCCGATCGCTTGCTCGTACGCCATGTGCCGCTTGTTCTCGCTCAGGTTGAGACCGTGCTTTGGGATATGAACGTACTCGATCGCCATCGGCATTCCCGCGGTGGCGGCGGGATCGATATTGTTCCATCGACGAGCGATGCCGGAAAACCAGCCAATCTAGACCTTGCCGAAGACTCGGCTGCTGGCGATGATGGGAGCTGATTGTTCCGCAGCATCTGAGCACCTCGCCTTCGCCAATGCAAATCGGCTCGACGCAGATTATTGACACCTTTGCCGAAGCGTTCGGGATGCGCTTCGTGCGTTTCATCATCACGGCGGTTGATGACCATTGGCTTGATGCGGCCTTGCGCGAGGCGGGCGGATACAGTTCGTCGGTGATTGGTTGCGACGCCGAAATCGGTGTGGAGCGAATGCTGTCGCCCGCAGACACGCCCGATGGTCGACCTGGCGCGTCGGTGCTGGCGTTTGGGTTCTCCACCGAAGCGCTCGCCAAAGCGGTGCCCAATCGCGTGGGCCAATGTGTGATGACATGCCCGACGACGGCGGTTTACAACGGCTTGCTGGACACGGAGAAGACGATTCCGCTAGGCAAGCACCTGCGCTACTTCGGCGATGGATTCCAAAAGAGCAAGTTGCTGGGCCGGCGGCGCTACTGGCGGGTGCCGGTGATGGACGGCGAGTTTCTGCTGGAAGAAAAACTGGGCGTCGGGCAAGGCGTCGCCGGTGGCAACATCATTCTGCAAGGCACGACGCAGGAAGTCGCGCTTGACGCGGCGCGGCGTGCGAGCGAGGCGATCGCGAAGCTCGATGGTGTGGTGGCACCTTTTCCGGGTGGAGTCGTCCGCAGCGGCAGCAAGGTTGGTTCGACCTACAAAGGGATGGTCGCCTCGACCAACGACGCGTACTGCCCCACGCTGCGGGGACGGGTGGAAAGCAACCTGGTCGAAGGGGCCAATTGCGCGTACGAGATCGTGATCGATGGCGTGAGCGAAGATGCGGTCGGCAGGGCCATGAAAGCTGCGGTCGAAACCGCCGCCGGTGACGGAGTTCTCGCAATCGGCGCCGGCAACTACGGCGGCAAGCTCGGCAAGTTCCACTTCCATTTGTACGAGTTGCTCGGCTGACATGTTGCTCTCAAAGTCACCAACACCAGCCCGGCGCGTCAGCGCGGGGTGCTCGTCGCATCGCGTTCTTACTTCGCCAGCGCAGCGGACTAGTTTTTTGATCGCGTTCTTGACGCTCAGTTGGCCGGCGTTGGCGCAAGAACCACTGGACGGCGAAGATGGCCGTCCGTTGGCGCTGGATCAATTCCAGCCGAAGTCATCGCTGCAACTGCCGCAGGACCGTCCGTTGCGGGCGAAGTTTCCGGTGGTCGATGTCCACGTGCATCCGCGCATCAAGTTGCATAGCAATGCCGAGCAACTGGACGAGTACGTGCGGATCATGGACCAACAAAACATCGCGGTCAGCGTCAGTCTCGATGGTCGGCTGGGTGAGCGGCTTGAGGAGCACAAGAAACTCTTGTGGACGAAGCACCGCGATCGTTTTGTGATCTTTGCCAACATCGATTGGATCGGCAGTGGCAAGCGAGAAGATCCAACCAGCTACGCCTGTCATCGCCCGGGATTCGGGCGTCGCATGGCGCAAGAACTGGCCGATGCGAAAGAGCGCGGTGCCGTCGGACTGAAGGTGTTTAAGGTGTTGGGGCTCTACCTACGCAATCCCGACGGTACGCTCGCTGCGATTGATGACCATCGTTGGGATCCGATTTGGCACGCGTGCGGCGAATTGGAGATGCCGGTACTGATTCACAGCGCCGACCCGGTGGCATTCTTTCAGCCGGTTGATCGCTTTAACGAGCGGTGGGAAGAACTGAACCGCCACCCCGATTGGAGTTTTGCCGGCGAAGAGTATCCTTCCCACGATGAGATCTTGGCCGCGCGCAACTGCGTGATCGCGCGCCACCCCAAAACGATATTTTTCGGTGCGCACGTCGCGAACTACCCCGAGAATCTGGCGCAGGTTGGCAAATGGCTCGACCAGTACCCGAATCTATACGTCGAGATTGCGGCCCGCATTGCCGAGCTAGGCCGTCAGCCACGCACTGCGCGGAAGTTCCTCATCAAATACGCCGATCGCGTGATGTTCGGAACCGATGGACCGCGCCCTGTTGGGCGACTGTTGCCTCATTGGAGGATGCTCGAGACCGCCGACGAGTATTTCACCTATGCGGAAAACCAATACCCGCCGCAGGGCTTGTGGAGCATCTACGGACTTGATCTTCCCGATGAGGTGCTGAGAAAGATCTACTTTCAAAACGCGGCGAAACTCATCCCCGGCGTTGCCCAAAGGCTCCAAACTTACTCGAAACAGGATGCGAGCGAGTAACGGTCCGTTAGCGTTGGGATTCGCCGCAGTGACCGGAATTACGACGTTTCTCAATTCACGCGTTTTGGGTTGCAGCAGATCGACGCGAAAACGCGTATATCTTTGCTGTCAAAAGAGTTGCAAAGGTTCCCCCGCTCTTGCTAAACTTGCCAGACGTAGGTTGGTCCATTGGGCTGCCAGATAGATTCTTCTCCGCACAGCTGAAACAGTATGAGTTCCGACACGCAGGCTCCCGATTCGCCGGGACAACCTCCAGAATCCAAGACCGCTCCTGAAGCTCCCGCCTCTGAAACAACGGCAGCCGAAACGACTCAAGCAACCCCTGCGGCGGAGGACGCGGAGCAGCAACCGACTGACGTGGTGACCGCAGACGCGCAGCCCGCCGCCGGCGAGCAGAGCACCTCCGCTGAAGTAAGCAGCCCGGCCGAGGCGAGTAGCGAGCCGCAGGTAACCAGTCCAACACAGCCCAGCAACCCGTTGGAGCAAGCGGGCACGAGTGCCGAACCACCCGCGGCTGAGCCTGCAGCGGCCACCGCCGACGCGCGTCCAAGCGAGCGGATCCAAATCGGTACGCAGCGCGAGACCGATACGGCTGAGTCTGCCGAGGCCAAGCCGCTACTCACCGGTGACACGACGCCCAAGGAACCGGAGCCGACGAAGAGTAACTACCCGCCACCCAACGTGCGCGATCAGTTGTCGCCGGAGTTGGAGAAAGAACTGGAGGAAGCGCTGGGTGGGGAATCGCTTGACGCGATTATCGACGACCCGACCAACGCCGCCTCGCCCGGCGACGAACTGAAGCCCGACACCAAGGTGAAAGGCAAAGTCGTCAAGATTCATCGCGAAGACATCTTCGTCGAACTCGGTGGTCGCAACCAAGGGCTGTTACCGCTCAAGCAATTCGAGAAGAAAGAGCCACCCGAGGTTGGTAGCGAAATCGACGTGACGGTCGCGCGTTTCGACGCGGAGCAGGGGCTGTACGAAGTCACACTGCCAACGGCCTCCGTTTCCGTCGGCAATTGGGACGAAGTCGAAGTCGGCCAGATCATCGACGTCACGATCACCGGCCATAACAAGGGTGGCCTTGAGTGCCAGGTCTCCGGCATCCGTGGTTTCATTCCGATGGGCCAGATTTCGATTTATCGGGTGGAGAACGCCGAGGAATACGTCGGGCAGAAGCTCTCCTGCGTCATCACCGAGGCCAATCGCGCGAAGAAAAACCTTGTGCTCAGTCACCGCGCGTTGATGGAGCGCGAACGCAAAGAACAACGTGCGAAGCTGTTAGAAGAACTGGCTCCAGGCCAGATTCGCGAAGGCACGGTTCGCAGTCTGCAAGATTTTGGCGCGTTCGTTGATTTGGGTGGCATCGATGGTCTGATCCACGTCAGTCAAATCAGCTGGGAGCGTGTCAATCATCCCCGCGACGTGCTCAGCGAAGGTCAAGCGGTCAAAGTCCGCATCGAGAAAGTAGACAAAGAATCGGGCAAGATCGGCCTCGCCTACCGCGATCTGGCCGACAATCCTTGGGACAGCGTGACTAGCAAGTATCCCACCGGCTCGACCGTCAAAGGCGCGGTGACCAAGCTGATGCAGTTTGGTGCATTCGTCAAACTTGAACCGGGCGTCGAGGGTCTGATCCACATTTCCGAAATGGGACACGGTCGAGTCAATAAAGCCGGCGATGTAGTCAGCGAACGACAGGAAGTCGAAGTCAAAGTACTGTCGGTCGATACCGACAAACAGCGAATCGGGCTGTCGCTGAAAGCGCTGATGCCTGAACCCGAAAAAGCCGCGCCGGAGAAAAAGGAAGGCGACGTTCCTGCCCCTGAGGAGATTCAGCGCAAGAAGAAAGACTCCGACAAGCATCTCAAGGGCGGGATTAGCAGCCCCAGTGGCGGCGAGCAATTCGGGCTGAAGTGGTAGCCTGCCGCGATCGCTGTGTGGGTTGGCCATGTTTCACTGGGACCGCGGACTGTTTCTCACGGCGGCCAACCTCGCGCTCGACGTGACGCGCCGGCAAAAGCTGGGCTTCATGTCCCACGCCCACTCCGACCATATCGCGCGCCACGAGCTGGGACTCTGCACGCGCGAAACCGCCGCGCTCTATCGCCATCGCCGTGGGCAACAACACCGCATCAAGGAACTGCCCTATCGGCAGCCAGTCGACCTCGGCCCCTTGCGGC
>JANQQA010000335.1 GCA_028285205.1 Bythopirellula sp.
AAGATCAAGAAATTGACGGCGGCAATCGGGGGGGCTCCCAGTTCCAGCGCGATTCCGGTCGCCGAGGTCCCGAAGGAACTTGATTGGGAACGTTGGCTGGGCCCCGCACCGATGGCAGATTTCCGTTACCTGTCGGAGACTTTCAAGGACAACGAGGGCAGGGAACGCACCCGCAGGGCAACCAATGCTCATTACGAGTTCCGCTGGTGGTACGAGTATTCCGGCGGCAAGCTCACCGACTGGGGTGCCCATCATGTCGACATTTGTATGTGGGCACTGGAGGCGAATGGTCAGTCGCCACAGCCACTGTGGGTCGGCGGCGAAGCGGAACACCCCGTACCGTTCAAGGACGGCAATCCCACCCAGAATGATCGTTACAACACCGCGACGTCGTTCAACATCAAGGCCATGTTTGCCGACGACGTGGAACTGACGATTCGTAGCGACACGGAAAACGGCGCGCTGATCGAAGGAGACAAAGGTCGAATCTTTGTTAATCGTGGCAAGCTCACGGGCAAGCCTGTGGAAGATCTCGAGGAGAATCCGTTGCCGGAAGATGCTATCTCGAAGGTCTACAAAGGCAACCCGATGGAGTTCAACGAGCGTAAGGCACATTGGGCGAACTTCTTCCACTGCTGTCGCGAACGAACCGAGCCGGTCTCCGACGTGCATTCCCACATGCGAGCGCTGAACATCTGCCACCTGGCAGGAATCGCCGCTCGGCTGGGCCGCAAGGTCAAATGGGATGGTGCATCTGAACAAATCACCGGCGATGACCAGGCCAACAGCATGCTCTCGCGTCCTTACCGTGCCGGTTATGAAATTGAGATGTAGATGCACAGCAGAGTACTCATTGCCTGCCTCGCGTTGTTACTGATACCGCTTTGCGCTCGTGCAGCGACGATCGCTGACTCCAAACCCAACGTCGTGATCATTTTCATCGACGACATGGGCTATGCCGACATCGGTCCGTTTGGTGCGAAGGACTATGCGACGCCCAATTTGGATCGCATGGCTGCCGAGGGTCGAATCTTCACCGATTTTCACTCGGCGACCGGGGTCTGTTCCGCTTCGCGTGCCGCGTTGCTGACCGGGTGCTACCCAGAGCGCGTTAGCATTTTGGGGGCTCTGTTTCCGCACGATAAGCACGGCTTACATCCCGACGAGCTCACGATTGCCGAATTGTGCAAACAGCAAGGATATGCGACCGCGGTCTTTGGTAAATGGCACTTGGGACATCTAGAGCCTCACTTGCCGCTGCAACATGGTTTTGACGAATACCTTGGCCTGCCCTACTCCAACGATATGTGGCCGCATCCCGACGTGCCAGGTGATCCCAAGAGTCGGGGGCGGAAGAAGATGCCACCGCTGCCACTAATCGAAGACAACGGCATCCTCAACGCAGACGTGACCGCTGAGGACCAAGCGCAACTGACGACGATGTATACCGAGCGCGCGGTGAGCTTCATCGAGCGAAACAAGTCGAAACCGTTTTTCTTGTACGTACCACACACGATGGTGCACGTGCCGCTCTTCGTCTCCGAGAAGTTTGCTGGCAAGAGTGGTACCGGACTCTACGGCGATGTGGTCATGGAACTCGATTGGTCGGTCGGCCAGATTCTCGAAGCCCTCAAACGCACTGGAGTGGACGACAACACCCTGGTCGTCTTCACGTCGGACAACGGTCCGTGGCTAAATTACGGAAACTATGCGGGTTCCGCCGGGCCGCTGCGCGAAGGGAAAGGCACCATGTTCGAGGGCGGGTATCGCGAACCGTGTGTCATGCGTTGGCCAAACGCGATCCCCGCTGGCACCAGCTGCGACGAACTGGCAACCACGATGGACCTGCTGCCTACGATCGGCAAGATGATCGGCAGCAAACTTTCCGACAGCCGAGTGATCGATGGCAAGGACATCTCGGATCTCATGGTCGGCAAGATGGGCTCTGTCAGCCCGCATGCCGCGTTCTACTGCTACTACGACCGAGAGTTGCAAGCGGTGCGCGATCGTCGCTGGAAACTACATTTCCCACACAAGTACCGCTCACTCAACGGTAAGCCGCCCGGCAGGGACGGACATGCGGTGAGGTACGAACAACTGGAAATCGGCATGGAGTTGTTCGATCTGAAGAACGACGTCGGCGAAACCACCAACGTCGCCGACCAGTATCCCAACGTAGTCGCACGCCTGACGCAACACGCTGAACATGCCCGTCAGACACTGGGCGACAAGCTGACGAAGTGTGAAGGAACGGAAGTGCGGCCGCACGGCTCACTCGCTCAACCGGAGTAGTTTGGTTGGACGACTCGCAAGCATGCCTCAGTACTGGCTATGAAAATGCCGCTCTAGCGTTGCTCACTCGATGGACTTATGATTGAAGTCTTGAGCAAGAACACCCAACCGAACGTTTAGCAATCGCTTACGACGTGCGGTCTGATACGCTGCCACAGACCATGGCCGTCTCGCGGTTCGAAGATCGGGAATGGTGTGAGTCGCATATTCAGCGCGAAACTGCCCAGAGGCTGTCTCATGTAGTAGTCTGAGTTACTTGCCGATCTGTGCTTGGCATGGAAGCCATCTGGCAGCAGATTCTCGAAAAAGTTGGCTAAATTTGCCAAGCCGCTTCGACCGAGCTATAGTGTACACCTGTATGCTATATGTCGATTGGCTATTCCTGGACATGAATTCTTTCTTCGCCTCTGCGGAGCAGCACCTGCAGCCTGCGCTGCGCGGGAAGCCGGTGGCGGTCGTGCCGATGATGACCGATCGGACGTGCTGTATCGCGGTAAGTTACGAAGCGCGTCCCTACGGTATCAAGACGGGCACGAATGTCGGGCTTGCTCGTCGGCGATGCCCCAGTCTGCAGTTAGTCGCTGGTCGGCATGAGAACTACATACGGATTCATCACCAGATCATCGAAGCCGTCGAGACTGTCTTGCCAGTGACCAAGGTCTGTTCGATCGACGAGATGGTCTGTCGGCTCTCGCCGCAGCATCGCGAGGTGGGACGAGCGACCGAGCTAGCGCGCGAAGTCAAACAAGCAATCTACGACCGCGTCGGTGTATCGCTACGTTGCTCAGTGGGATTAGCCACCAATCGCTTCTTGGCCAAGGTCGCCAGCAACATGCAAAAGCCCGATGGGCTATCCGTCATCACGCGCGAGGAACTTCCGCGACGACTCTATTCGCTCAGCCTTTCCGAATTCCCCGGCATCGGCCAAAACATGCGCAAGCGACTGCAGCGCAAAGGCGTGCACACGACGCGCCAGCTTTGTGGTTTGTCCAAACGCCAGATGATCGATACGTGGGAAAGCGTGCTCGGCGCCCAATGGTGGCATCAGCTTCGCGGTGAGGAAATCACCGAGAAATCGACAACCCGACGCACCGTAGGACACTCACACGTGCTCCCGCCCAAACTACGCACCGACGAGGGCGCGCGCGGAGTGATGGTGCGATTGCTCCATAAGGCGGCCATGCGTCTGCGCAGGCTCGACTACTGGGCGGCAAGAATGGCGATTTCACTGAGCTACACCGACGGTTGGCCCAAGTGGAAGAAGACCGTCTATTTGGGCCAGTGTCAGGACACGCCATCGCTGTTGAAAGCGTTCGAGCGAGCCTGGCAACAGCGACCCGCGGGCCCGCAGCCTCTGAAGTCGGCGATAACCTTGTTCGACCTCACACCGGGAAAATGCACGACGCCTTCGTTGTTCGCCGAGGAACGCCGTGCGCTTTCCGCGGCCAAGGCAATGGATGCGGCGAATGAGAAGTTCGGCCCCAACACCCTCTACTTCGCCTCGATGCACGAGACTCGCAACACAGCACCAATGCGAATCGCTTTCACCAACATTCCGGACATTGCCTCGGAAATGAACACCGACGAGGTAGATGGCTAGTCGATTAACGTGTTGGCATGGTGCCAGCTTCGCGATAATCCCTACGATTGCACCTTTTCTCGCCGGAGATCGAGGCACCGGTGGCCTAGAATTGCGTAGGCGAAAACCCGCAAGTGTCTGCCGTAGTAGCTGATATTTGTGGATGCGCTGATCCTGGATATGTTAACAGGCATCGAGTCTCCCGCCTCGCGTGCTAGCATTCTCTCCGCAAGTCCTTCGGTTTGACATCACTTATGTTGCGCCTGTCACTGATCACGACACCATTGAAGAGTCGATGGGTGCTGCCTGCCCTCATTGTGGCAATCGCGAGCACCACGTCGCTCGTTGCGCTGCAGGATGCAGGCGCGCAGGTCGCCAACGTCCTCACCGGGCAAGAAGCAACTAAGCCAGATCAGGCTGAGCAAGACCAGCGCTCAATCGAAGCGTGGAAAGCCGATGTGGAGGAACGTTTGGCTTCGATTTCCGAAGCGATCGAATTAGCCGAACAGGAGAACAGCGAGCCGCCTCGCTCGGCGGCTCGCGAGCTCAACGCGCTGACACGGCTTAATCGGTTGCTCACGCAACTGGTCGGCGAGCGGGCGAAGGCCGAAAAACTGGACGACGAGCAGAAAACGCTGAAGAAAACTCGCGAGGATCTGATTCAGGACGGGCTCCCGGAAGATGCAGACACCTCGTTTCGTCGCCTGGACAAAGTACGTGAGGATCTCGAATCCGAGCAACGCCGCTTGCAGCGTGGCAAGAACAACGAAGAAAGTGCCCAGGCAGCGCTCGAAACCGCCGAGGAGGAACTCAAAGAACGCAGTAGTGCGCGCCGGCGAGCTCAAGAACGAGCAGACGATAACTCCGACGACAAGCGGCGGCAGGCACTTGGGGAAGCGCTAGCAGACGCGATCGAGCAGAATGAGATCGCGGAAGCGGCCTTACTACTCCGCAAACAGGAACTTGCGAATGCCAAGACTTCCCTCGCGGCCCAAGAGTTCCGTGTTCGCATCTTGGAGGAGACCGAGAGTCGCCTGAGCCTTGTCGTCAGCTTCGGCCCCAGCGAACTCGCCGAGTTGTTTGAGGACCTAGACCGCCAAGAAGACGAGCTCCAAAAACGCCTCGCCACATTCGAAAGTGCCGCCAAACCACGTATCCGGTACGTCGAGGAGCAGTGGATTAGCGCTCGCAGAGAAGTCGACGCAGCGACGGGCGACAAGAGTGCATTGCAAGAGCGTGTGCGGGCGTTTGAGCTGGAATATCAGTCGCTGCGGACGTTCCCGTCACTGTTGCGTCAACAGATCGACCGTTTGGCCGGCGATCGCAAAGTCTGGCGTTTGCGCCAACGCGTGTTTCAATCCCGACCGGATGGTCAAACCCGCGCGTTATGGACTGAAGAATCCGAAGATGCCGTGACACAACTGCGGCGTGAGGAACGCAAAGAGCAATTCGAGATCGATGATCTGAAAGAAAAACTCAGCGAAGTCCGACAGCGTTTGCAACAAGCCGAAGATAACTCCGAGCAACGGCAGCAACTCGACAAGCAGGTTGCCAGCCTCCGCCAGTTGCAGACCTACCGCGAAGAAAACCTCAACAGCATCCGTAACAGCCTCTGGCTACATGAACGATTGCTAGGCGAGTTGAAGGGTACCACGTTTGCCGCGACCGCCAAGGACCACCTGCACAGTGTTTGGCGCGGCGTCAAGACAGTCTGGAACTACGAATTGACCGCGTTCGGCGAAAAGGGCGCAGAAAAGTCCGTCACTGTCCAAAAGGTAGTCACGGCGTTGCTGGTTTTGTTCGCCGGGCTGATCCTCTCACGGGTGCTCAGCCGCGCACTTGGCAATCAAGTCTTACGTCGCCTCGACATCGATCCCAGCGCGACGGCGACGATCCAAGCTCTCTTCTTCTATGCACTGCTGCTCACATTTGCATTGTTTGCCCTCAACGTGGCGAAGGTGCCGTTGACCGCGTTCACGGTCCTCAGTGGTGCCGTGGCCTTGGGGGTCGGTTTCGGCAGCCAGAATATCATCAACAACTTCATTAGCGGACTGATCCTGCTCTCCGAGCGGCCGGTAAAAGTCGGCGATCTGATCCAACTCGATCAGCCCAACGGCGAACAGCTCTACGGCAACATCGAACACATTGGAGCGCGCAGCACAGTCGTTCGCACTGGCAGCAATCTCGAAATCATCGTTCCCAACAGTGCGTTCTTGCAGAATAACGTCGTGAACTTTACACGCTCCAGCGATAAGGTGCGCACCAAAGTCGAAGTCGGCGTCATCTACGGTTCGCCGACGGTCTCGGTCACACGGCTATTGCGTCGCGCCGTAGTCGAGACCGGGCGGGTCGCGAAAGATCCTCCGCCGATCATCTTGTTCAAGAACTTTGCCGACAATTCACTCGTTTTCGAGGTTCATTTCTGGCTCCGCATGCGAACGATGATGGATCAGATGCAAATTGAGAGCGCGGTGCGGTTCCGCATCGATCAACTCTTCCGAGAAGAGGATATCGTCATCGCCTTCCCACAACGCGATGTGCATCTTGACGCGACGGGGCCGATCCCGGTTCAGATGGTGGGGCCATACGCTGGAAATGACTCTTAGATCGCCAATCTCAGTTTGTTCGCGTTCACGCTGACATGAGCCACTCCCCTCCCAAATCGACCGCCAGCATGTTCATGAGGCGGTACGGCGCTCGTGCCACCCCGGGCGCGCGGCCTGGGTCCATCAACGTTCCGGAACACGCAATTCCGCCTCAGGTTCGGATCACCTGCTATGACGGAAAGAACATTCAGGAAGTTGAGCAGCCGGCGCTCTCGAAGATCTCGGAACTCCGCGGTGAGTCCCAGGTAATGTGGGTCGACGTGGTTGGTCTCGGGGATGCCGATACGATCACCGCGATTGGCGAGCAGTTGGGCCTTCATCGCTTGGCGCTGGAAGACGTCGTGAACATTCCGCAACGATCAAAGGTCGATCATTACGACGATTTCCTCTTCGTTGTCACCCAGCTGCCGAACCCCACGCGATCGCAGCGAGTGGAACAGATCAGTTTCTTCGCCGGGAAAGACTACGTGCTCACCTGGCGCGAAAGACCAAATGAGTGCTTTAAGGCAGTGCGGGAACGGCTTAAGGTGGCCGGACGACCGCTGCGTACATCGAACGCCGACTACTTGCTGTACGCCTTGCTCGATGCGGTTATTGACAGCTATTTCCCGGCATTGGAGCTGATTGGCGAAACCCTCGACGGACTGGACGAAGAGCTGGAAGCTGGTGCGGACACCGCCATCATCAGCCGAATTCATGGGGTTCGTCACGATGTCCGTCTGCTACGACGAATTGTGTGGCCGCTACGTGAGGCAGTCGACACGCTGATCACCGACAGCGAATGGCTTGTGAGTTCCGAGACGAGCGTCTACCTGCGCGATTGCCATGACCACACCGTGCAGATCATTGACACATTGGAAAACTACCGCGAGGCGTGCTCCGACCTCCGCGACTACTACTCGACGGCAATCAGCAATCGACTCAGCGAGGTCATGAAAGTGCTGACCATCATTGCAACGCTATTCATTCCGCTCAGCTTTATCGCCGGTGTCTACGGCATGAACTTCGACCACGACGTCTCGGCGCTGAATATGCCCGAGACCAAGTGGCGTTGGGGTTATCCGATGGCACTGTGCTTGATGGGCTCGGTTGCGATTGGCCAACTGCTGTTCTTCCGCTGGAAAGGCTGGCTCGGTAAACGTCGCTAGCGCATCCCATAGAGGGAACGCCGATCAGCGGGTCGACGATGCCGCGTCGATTTGTGAGAATGGGCGCAGCCCCCAACTGCTCCCACCACTATCAACGCATGAAAACGCTCATCAAGAACTCCCAAGTCGTGTTGCCAACCGGCGTCGAGGCGGTCTCGGTGTTAATTGAAGACGAGAAAATCGCCGCCGTCGACGTCGCGGCGCAAACCGTGGCCGATGAGGTCGTGGACGCTGCTGGATTGCACTTGCTGCCAGGCGTGATCGACGATCAGGTGCATTTTCGAGAGCCCGGGCTCACCCACAAGGAAGATTTGGCTCACGCGAGCCGCGCTTGCGCGAAAGGAGGCGTGACGACGTTCCTCGAGATGCCCAACACCAAGCCTTCAGCAACAACCCAGGCCTTGGTCGATCAAAAGTACGCGGTTGCCGCTCAGAAGTCGCTGGTAAATTATGGCTTCTACATCGGTGCGACGCCTGACAACATTAAGGATTTGAAAACCGCCCAGAATATCCCAGGCATAAAAATTTTCATCGGTTCCAGCACAGGCGACTTACTCGTCGATGATCAGGACGCATTAGAACGCATCTTCGCCGAAACCACGCTGCCGATCACCGCCCACTGTGAAGACGAATCCACAGTGCGAGCGAACGCTGAACGGCTGGCCGGTACAACCGATGTCGCTGACCATTCGCGCATTCGCGATCACGAAGCTGCCATGATCGCCACGCGTCGCGCGTTCGACTTGGCCAAGCGGCACCAACACCGCTTCCATCTACTGCATGTCACGACTGGCGCTGAGACCGAGCTGCTTGACGACCATCAGGGGCTGCTTACGGCGGAAGCTTGTACGCCCCACTTGATGTTCACGAGCGATGACTATCAGAGGCTTGGGACCCTCATCCAAGCGAACCCCTCAATCAAGGAAACAGCAGATCGCGACCAGCTGTGGCAGGCCCTGCGCGACAACACCCTGCAAGTGATCGCCACCGACCACGCGCCTCACACCCTTGAGGAAAAACAGCAAGCGTACCCACGATCGCCGTCTGGCATGCCCTCAATCGAGAACAGTCTGGCACTGATGCTCAACGAGGTGCATCAGGGGCGACTTGCGCTGACGCGCGTCGTGGAAGCCATGTGCGACGCCCCCGCGCGTGTGTGGGATATCCTCAGTAAGGGGCGTATTGCTGAGGGATACGATGCCGATTTGGTCCTGGTCGACCTTGAGCTGACGCGGCAAGTCCGCAATGAGGATCAACTTAGCAAATGTGGCTGGAGTCCTTGGCACGGGACTGAACTCACGGGCTGGCCGGTCCGTACTTGGGTGCTAGGACATGAAGTTTGCCGCGACGGGCGGATCAACGCAGACCGACCTGGACGCCCGGCACAATTCGATCATGCGCGCGGTGGTTACTGGGCGACCGAGTCGTAGTTCCTGCTGTTGGACTCGCGATGTTCAGACGATAGAATGGCGAAATCTTCGTGCTACTTCGTATTTGGCACCGAAACGTGTTTCTGCCGCGCTGTTTTCGTTTCGTTTTCCAACTCCATTAGGATCCGCGTGCATGTCGGAACGACTCTGGTATCTGAAAAGCTGCGACCTCTTCCAGCAGCTCAGTGCCGAGCAGTTAGCGGACTTGGAGTCGCGCTGCCGAGTGCGCAAGTATCCGCGCAGCACACCGATTTACTTGCCCGCAGACCATGCCGACGGCGTACTCTTGCTCGCCGCTGGCCGCGTGAAGATCGGAAGCTTCACCGAAGAAGGCAAACAGACGATTCTGGCTTTCATCGAGCCAGGTGAGCTGTTCGGTGAGCTGTCACTAATGGGCACACAAGAGCGAGAAGAGTACGCTGAAGCGGTCGAAAAGTCGACCATTATCCTAATTCCAAATGCCGCGGTACAGCAACTCCTGGCAGAGCATCCGTCGGTTTCCATGGGGGTTACAAAGCTGTTTGGCTTACGCCGACAACGCGTGGAACGGCGACTGAAATACCTGCTGTTCCGCTCCAATCGCGAGCGACTCGTACATTTGTTGATCGAGCTGGCAGAACAGTACGGGAAGCAGACCCCAGAGGGAGTGGAATTGCGTATCAAGTTGTCTCATCAGGACTTAGCGAGCATCGTCGGGAGTACCCGCGAGACGGTTACCGTGGTACTCGGGGAGCTCCAGGCCGAGGGCCTCCTGAAGCTCGGACGGCGGAAGATCATACTAACCGATTTGCCGCAACTGTCTGCCAGCGTTAACGTTACCATGCCTACGCTGAGTCGGGCTCAGACGTAAATAAACGGGGCTTTTTGGGAATGTGATCCAATTCACAGACAAGACCTCCCCACTTGACGAAGATATAATCACTTCAGTGCAACTAGGGCCAAGTACATTTACTTTGGAAATCGTGGTTAGAGATGGCTGACGACGGCAAAAATATTGACCAGTGGGATGCTTGCAGTCCCGGCGAATTGACGAAATTAGTTCACCGTCTGGACTACCGTCAGCGAGCTGCCCACCGCAAGACGGTGCTGAACACTGCGCTGGTAAGCACGATCGTCTTCGCCTGTGTGGTACTCTCGCTGGGTTCATTCCTTGACCAAAGCAGTCACTACGGCGGTATCGCCTGCTCTCAGTGTCGCGAGCACATCCCGGAATATCAGCTACATCTGATTGGCCAATCGAGTTTCGAAGATGAAGATCTGCTGGCGAGCATGAAGATCCACTTGCAGAAATGCAAGCTGTGCCGCACAGAATTTAACACGCTGTACCCCGAGCAGCGCATTACGGTCTCAAGCACGACCCGGCCTGTGTTGATGCTCGCGCTACAGCCAGCCTGGATTGCCGAGCACTCCATTGATCGATACTAGGCACTGTTCGCGGCTAAACGAGTCCGACGATCATTCCTGGTAGCGTTCGACATTCTCGAGGAACTCAGCTTGCTTCTCAGCGGAGGCGAAGAAGTAACGCTTGCCGTTGTGCCATGTCATGAATTCAGGCAACCCCTGCACTTCTTTTCGGTCCTGCACTAGGGAAACAATGCAGAGACCGTCCGTCGCCACGTCGGCCTTCAGGTACCTTTGTGGATCGGAATTGAATCGTTCCTTTTGCGCAACTCCAGCGAACAGGAACAGTCGGTCCTCGCCCTCGTGCATGGCAGCGTGATAGATCGTGCCTTTCACGCGTCGGTTTTCATCTACCTCCGTCACGACGCAGTGACCTGCTAGCGCGGGAATGTAGCGGTTGGGGTTCTCCTTGAACTGTACCAGTTCTTCCTTGCTAACCATCAAGTACGTGTAGCCATCGAACTCCGCGCGAAACTGCGGATCGCCCTCAACCCAATCGGCCTTTTCGCGGATTGAAACTGGGGAGTACCCAGCCATCGCTTTGTTCTTGATTTTGGCGGGTCGGTCACGCTCGGACGGCTTTTGCTTGTCGGCTGTGGCGTCTCTTGTATTTCCGGGCAACAACAGCTGCGCCGCATTGGGAAAACGGCTTCCTGATCCCCCGTCGACCCGAAAGGCTTGGGGTGCCTCCACTCCATAACGGACCATGTTATTCAAGAACGTGCGTTGCTGATGCGCGGTTGCGAATTGATAACGCAGGCCGCGAACGATAACGGTTGTCTCGGCCAGTCCCGGCAGTTCCCGTTGCTGGTCGATTCTGCTGACCAGGCACTTACCTTCGGCGGCAAGATCTGCGTCAGCAAATTCATCGGGACTGGCGCGAAAAAGATCCTGCTCGACGTGACTCTTGAAGAAGTACAAGCGGCGGTTGTGAAGAATTCCGTATTGCGGATCGCCTGGGACACGCTCGCCATCCAGAGCATACGTAACCACGCAATCTCCAGCCAGCGCAGGCACATATCGCCTCGGATTGGACTTGAATATTGCATGCTCACGTTGTCCCGCGAACCAATAGAGCTGTCCGTCGAAGATCTGCTGGAACGACTGTGAGCCATCGACCCACTGTTGTCGATCGCGCAATGTGACCGCACAAAAGCCCTTGATTGCGACCGGTAACCGCAGGTCACGGTCTATCGCTGGGAGGAATGGATTCGGTGCCCGTGGTTTAGGCTCGGCCAATAACTGTTGCGAAGACCGAGTGCTTGAACCAGTCGGCAGATTCGACCGGGTTGTGCTTTGGCCACTTGAAAACGAGGAGGCCGCCAGCACGCAACAGAGTGCGAACATAGTGCAGCTGGCTCGGCGGCAAGATTGATCTACGTTGGCTAGGTTGCCCACGACGTGCTCCGGAGCAGGAAATCGGGCGCGGAGTATAGCGGTTTTGCAACCCAGCGGCGACGCCGAAAGACGCTAGCACCAGACCCCTGCTCTAATCATCTGGCAGACTGGGACTGCGGCGTACTGAGCCAAGAGATGACGGCGTGAGAGACGCCCAAGAAGGTGTGTGGTTGGCGGCACAGCCACATGGCTATGCGGACCATGGGCCAGGTTGGGGTTTGGGGGTCACCGCCAACCACAACACCAATTGGGGTACACGATCAACTGTTTCTAATAGTAGGTGATGTCCACTCCAGCTTCTGTGAGATGCCCCACATAGTCTGGAAAACTAGGGATTGCCGTCAGAAGTTACTTTCTCCGAGCGGAAAGCGTAGATCGACTCGAACAGCAGCCCGAGCAAGGGAGGCAGAAACTCGATCCATGCGACGACAAAATAGAAAAAATAGGTTCCGTTGTATGGTGTCCCCAGCACCGGAGGTTCGGGGTAGTGGGCGGTGAGCCAAAACCTCAGATAGTAGAGCATCGTTAGCGCCGCGACGGCGTGCCAAGTGCGATACCGAGCGAATGGCAACAGCGGTAGCACCCAGCACCAGTACCACGGGTTCTGCGTGGGGCACGTCAACCAAAACCACGCCAGCGTTAGCATCGCCGCGCGACACCAGACCAGGGGCTCGTGCTTACCAGCGGCAATCCAGGCCAGCACGCATGCGAACAGCGCAAACAGTCCGCCGGTGATTAGCCGCGCCATCGAGAACGAAGCTCCTCTCATTTGTGACGGCGTCAGCGGATTTTCAAGCGGTCCATCATCTCCCTCTCCAGCCCACGCCTGCTTGAGAATCGCATATCGCGTCACGATGCTTCGCGACCAATCGTCGGATGTCAGCACGAACCAAGGCTTCTTGGCAGCTTCAGTTTCTTCCTGCTCACGGAGATTCTCCAGCACAAGCATGAACAGGAAGTCGTTCATCTCCCAGTGCTTAAGAAACGCCTCAATCCCGTCATCCGCTTCGACAGTTGAGGCCGTGGATGCAGATGCACCTTCCGATGCGGTCGCTTCAGCAACCGAAGGTTCACTGGGGCCCAGCAGTGGGTACAGCAGCAGAGCCGACGACAGTGCGGTGCTGGCGACTCCTAAGGCAGCCGCCTTCCAACCAAGCCGCCGTAGCCAAACGGCAGCAAACAGTGGCATGAGTATGACGGGATACAATTTCGCGCCGATTCCCAACGCCAGCGCGGCTCCGGCAATTGCAACGTGCTCACGCCGCCGCGAATTGGCATTCACACATCTGACAAGCATTAAGACTGCCAGCGTTGTGAAAAAGATCGCGATGGAATCAAGGTGTCCGCCATTGGCGATTTCTTTCATTACCAGAGGACACCATCCGTAGACTATGCTCAGACCCGGGTGCATACCAAGCTCTCGCAGCAACAGCAACACGACCACTAGCGTCGCGACATCAAACACGACGAGCAGAGCCTTCATGATGATCAAACGCGTGTGACGCGATGCCGCATCGGGTGTCACTTTCGCCGCCACCGCGAATACCGCCTGGCTGACGATCGGATACGGCGAGGGGTATTGCCCGAAGTGAATCAGATCGAGGCTCGCGCCCAAGGATCCGCTGTTCGCTTGGAGCTCTACGAGCCGCTGCAGCGTCGGATCGTCGTCGACTCCGCCGGCATCGACGGCATCGCGAACCTGATCAGGTGTGTAACGATACGGACTGATCCCGTCGGCAAGAACTGCCCCGTCCCAGATGTAGCGATAAACGTCGATCTCATGGATCGGGATCGAAGGCAAGAGGATGCCTCGAAAGAGGCAAGACGATGCGAGAATACCCCCAACCAGCAGGCGAGAAGCTGGTATTCGCACAATGAGCCACAACGCGATCCAATACAAGACAAACAGCCCGGCGAAGATCGATAGCATCAAGGCCGTCGGCCGATCCTGGGCTACGGAGTCCGTGGTGAATTTCCAACTCAGTTTCAACAGAAAGGCGTAACACAGCGCGCTCGCCGACGCGAGGCCGATAACGGCAATCTCTCTGCCGCCTACCTTTGGGGCTTCAGCCACAACTTCTCCTTTCACCGCGAAGCTCCATCGGAATTACTGTTACCACGATTCCAGAATCCGTACTTTGCGATCGTGTACAGAATCTTGTACCCCGCCGAGATCGTGCCCCGCACTGTCCCACTGATTTTGCTGGTGCCGATGCGCTTGCGGTAGCGCACGGGCAATTCAAGCGTACGCAGCTTTGCCTTCGCTGCCTTGATTTGCATTTCGACCGTCCAACCGAAGTTGGTGTCGGACATCTCCAGAGCCATCAGATGCGGGTATCGAATTGCGCGGAACGGGCCGAGGTCGGTGTAGCTCGCCCCAAACAAGAGTCGCATCAGCGCGCAGGCGAGCTTGTTGCCGTAGACGCTCTGGGCCGGCATCGCTCCCGGTTCGCGCTGTCCGAGCAGGCGCGAACCCAGCACGAAATCTGCCTGATCGGCGAAAATTGGTTCCACAAGTTCCACAAGCTGCTCGGGATGATCGCTGTAGTCTCCATCGACGAAAACAACAATCTCAGGCGACTCAGAATCACGATCCGCGAGATCACGCAATCGTGCCAACCCCGCCAAGCAGGCCGCCCCGTAGCCGCGTTGAGGCTCGTCGACGACGATGGCACCTGCAGCGGCGGCAACATCGGCCGTGCGGTCGGTGGAGGCGTTGTTCGCCACGATCACGCGCCCAACCTGCGGCAAATCGCTGAGCACTCGGGGCAGCGATTCTTGCTCGTTGTAGGCGGGGATAATCACGGTGACGCGGTCGAGATTCATGCCGACAGCCTACCGATCTGGAGGCCGTCCAGCAAACTCAACTCCTGTTGGAAATCGTCGCCAACGCACCTCGGCTATCGAGAACCGCTGCCATCGGCAACTGCGGGTGGCAACATCTGTTGCTGTGGAGCGGGAGCATAGGCGTTCTGCGCCGGTGGGTAGTAGGCGGCATTGCTCTGCGGGGCGACGGCACAGGACCCACCACAGCAGCCTCCCGCACAACCTCCGGCATAGGGTGTCTGGCAGCCTAAGCTAGTCAGACCAAACAACAAAACAGCGGCGCAACACATTTTTCGTAGCATGACGAGACATCCCTTCCAGTTAAAAAACAAGCAGCAATTGACGAACCGCTTGGTTTTGATCGACCATCCTTGGTCTCCGTCAGTGTGAAACGCATCACTCTGAGAAATTTTCCGACCAGCTTACCTAGACGACGTGGCTTGATCGTTCAAGCCCCAATCGTATTCCAAGTAGGTTACGCGCGCCCTTCCACTGGTCGCTAGCGATTGGGCCGCTGGCGTTGGTAGGTAGGGAGCGATCGTCCGAAGCTGAGCATTTTGATTCGCTCCAAAATCTTTGGCAAACCACTGCAGAATCTGTGATAGCTGAAGCACGCCATTAGAAGTGGCAGCAAACTTGTTGGGATCGGCGAAGAACTGTCTGGCGCTGTGGTCAAGCTGTGCATCGAGTTTCTCGCCGGTGTATGCTTCGTTCAGCAGCGGCGGACATCCGATTGACGCGCAGACGATCGCAAAATGAATCCGTGGATCGCCCATTGGACGAAGCACCTTGTGTTCGATCTGGTCGAGCGAGAAGTTCTCGCCTCCTACTGGTAACAACAGATCGTGCCAAATGTTGTAACCGACGACCTTGGCGGTGTGATTACGGATGCTGGTCGTGGGATACTCGCGAAGGATCCCTTTCACCGTGACAGCGTTGTAAGCGTTGATCCAATAAGCGAATTGGTTTGCCTTGTTGGCATTGAGTGCTGGATTGGCGGTAGAAAGCTGCGCCAAGTACTTATCCAGCTGTCCGACATCAGTCGGGGAAGCCTTCCAGGCGCGGTAGTTCACAAATCCGCGATCATCGCAGTACTTCTTGAGCAGCGAATCCCACAGCCGATGATCGATGCGGTCAATCGAGACTTGCTGAGCGGTTGGTACATTCGCTCCGACTGTTGTTTTGGGACCTGCCCACCCGCGCGCCGGCAGAATTGCAATCATCATCGAGGCAATTCCAAAGAGAGGTATCTTCCGCATTCCAACTGCTCCTGGGCTAGGTTCGTCGTGGCGAGTTTCCTACGCTTCGTACCCGTCTGACGACATGTTACGGAATCTCTTACCCTGCGATCTGTTGGATCGATTACGCTGCTGACAAGAATTCCGTTCGAATCACTCGATACGCCTGCTATCATAGCACCGATGTCTGACGCGCAGCCAAGTTCCGAGCCTCTACGATATGCCCTTGTAACGGGGGGTGGCAGCGGACTGGGACGGGAGTTTTGCTTGCGACTCGCACGCGAGGGGTGGCACGTCGCGGTGACCGATATTGATCTGGTGGCCGCCGAAAAGACCAGTGCGGAAATCGCGGCCCGAGACGGTAGCGCACAAGTCGAACTACTTGATGTCACTAATCTCCAGGCGTGGGAAACGCTCGCACAACGCTTGCAGCAAGCGTGGCCGCGAATTGACTTGCTGGTAAACAACGCGGGGATTTGCGGCACGGGCAAAATCGGCAGTGACACGCTCCCCGCTTTCGACGCGATGATGAACGTCAACTTTTGCGGCACGCTCAATGGCTGTCAGACGATGATCCCATGGCTACAACAAACGGCCCCCGGTGGCCACATCGTCAACGTTGCGTCGATCTTCGGGTTGATTGCGCCACCTGGCATGAGTGCCTACAACTGTTCGAAGGCAGCCGTCGTGGCACTTTCGGAAACACTCTACGGCGAACTTCGGCCTCATGGCGTTGGTGTGACGATCGTTGCCCCGGGGTTCTTCCCCTCCAATCTCGTGCAGCGCGGCACTTTCGAGTCCGACGCCGATCGAGAACTCGCCGAGCAATACACGCAGAACTCCAACGTCACGACAGAAGAAATCGTCGATCGGACCCTCGCAGCGATCCGCCGGGGCCAACTCTATGTGGTCCTCGGACGCAAAGCCCGCTGGCTGTGGCGGCTGAAGCGATTCTTGCCTGGTCGATTTGGGCGAATCATTGGTTGGCGATATCGCAAGAAGATGCAATCCATCACCGACGCCGAGCGAACGACTGATTGAACGAATCCCGGCGATACGGCATATTGATTGTACTGTTCGTTTCGTTCTTCGGTCTTTCATCAGTGCTGCATCTCAAAGCTTCCACCAACGCACGCTGGTTAGCACAAGTCGACGCGCATCTCGACGAAGTGCTGATCGATCATGCGCACTGCGAAAAGAAGGCCGCAGGTACCGCGCTTAATCTCCTGTCCGCTTACATCGAAAACCGGGAACTATGCCAGGAGATGACGGAGATCGTCAATGAAGAACTCGAGCACTTTCACATGGTGCTCGATCTACTGGAACGACGCGGCATCAAGTTTCGCCGTCTCAAGCCCAGCCAATACGGCAATCGTCTCCACGCGCTCATTCGCAAGCAAGAGCCGCAACGCGCCGTTGATCGGTTGCTAGTGGCTGGGTTGATCGAAGCTCGCAGCTGCGAGCGTTTCCACGCGTTAGCGCAGCACGTCGACGACCAAGAACTGGCCGAATTCTACCGCAGCTTGTTCGAGTCCGAAGCCCGGCATCACACCACCTACACCCGACTTGCCAAACACTTCGCTCCCGAAGATGAAGTCAATGGCCGGCTCGAAGAACTCTACGACGCGGAAGCCGCCATCGTCGCAGAAGGCGAACCTCTCGCCAGAATGCATAGCTAACCCTCGCGATTCGGCCGGTTTTGCCCCGGATTTTTTCCGAGTACAATGCGTCTTTCTACTTCACATAATTGCAACAGAGCAAAGTAACTTATGAAGCTGGCAGTGATAGGCGGCGATGGAATTGGTCCGGAGGTCGTGGGCGTTGCGATGAGCGTGCTGAAGGCGGTCGCACCGAAGCATGGTTTCACATTTGACACAACCGAATTCCCCTTCTCGGCGAGCCACTTTCTCGACACGGGACATGTCCTTGATGATGCAGACATCGCGGAGCTGCGCAACTTCGATGCGATCATGCTCGGTGCCGTTGGCGGACTACCGAACGACCCGCGACTCGCCGGTGGCGTGATCGAAAAAGGCATTCTGCTCAAGCTGCGATTCGATCTAGATCAGTACATCAACCTGCGCCCGGTGTCGCTTTACCCAGGCATCGACACGCCGCTGAAGGACAAAACCAGCGAGCATATCGATTTCATTTGCGTGCGTGAGAACACCGAAGACCTCTACTGTGGGCTGGGCGGCATCGTCCGTAAGGGCACACCACAGGAAGTTAGCAATCAGACGATGGTCTCCACCCGTTTTGGCGTCGAACGTTGTGTCCGCTACGCGTTTGAGCTTGCTCGCACGCGCGAGCGTAAGCATCTCACGCTCGTGCATAAGACGAATGTGCTCAACTTCGCCGGCGATACCTGGCTGCGGACTTTCCAGGAGATCGCCGAGGAGTATGCGGACGTCGAAACCGGTTATCACCATGTCGATGCGTGTTGCATGTTCATGGTGGCCAAGCCGGAAGTGTACGACGTGATCGTTGTGCCCAACATGTTTGGTGATATCATCACCGATCTGGGCGCTGCCATCGCGGGCGGCATGGGCATCGCGTCCAGCGGTAACCTCAATCCTGACGGGGTGGCTCCCTCGATGTTCGAGCCGGTTCACGGCTCGGCGCCCGACATTGCCGGACAGAATCTGGCCAATCCGATCGCAACGATCGACTCGCTCGGACTGTTGCTCCGGGAAACCGGTCGGATCAAATCGGACGAAGCTGCGGTGAAGTGCGGCGACCAGATCGGGGCCGCCGTCAAGCGAGTCACCCCCAAGTTCAGCGGCAAGAACCTTGATCGTTCCGGCTACGGCACCGACGAGATTGGGCAGATGGTGATCGAGGCGCTCGATGGCTAGGTCTCACATCACCGCAATTCTGCTCATTGCTGCCACTCACGCGAGTGCAGCATTCTCTGCTGACGGCCCCAGGGAGCCGGAACAAACCGTCGCGGCGATGAAGATCTACGGCGATCTGGAAGCCACAGTCTTCGCCGCCGAGCCGATGATCACCAATCCTACCAACATCGCGATCGACGCGCGCGGACGTGTCTGGGTGTGCGATGTTGTGAATTATCGCGGCAACCAGGGCAAACGGCCTGATGGTGACCGGATACTAATGCTGGAAGACGAGGACGGAGACGGTCGAGCAGACAAGTCGACGGTGTTCTATCAAGGCCACGACGTCGATTCGGCGTTAGGTATTTGCGCCCTGGGCAAAAAAGTCATCGTCAGTTGCTCGCCAGACGTTTTCGTGTTGGCCGACGAAGACGGCGATGGCCGCGCTGACCGCAAAGATCTCCTGTACACCAACACCGGGAATAAGCAGCATGATCATTCGGCACATGCATTCCTATTCGGCCCCGATGGTTGCTTGTATTGGAATGTTGGTAATGAAAACCAGGGGATCTTTGATACTGAGGGGAATGTCGTTAGCGACCTTTTCGGTCGCGAGGTGCGACGAGACGGCAAGCCCTTCCGACACGGCATGGCGTTTCGTCAGCGCCTGGACGGTAGCGACTTCGAGGTACTGGCGCATAACCTGCGCAACAGCTATGAACTGACGGTCGACGCGTTCGGCGATGTCTGGTTCACCGACAACGACGACGACGGCAATCGCGGCACGCGATTTTGCTTCACACTCAACGGCGGCAACTACGGCTACACCGACGAACTGACGGGAAGCGGCTGGCGTAGTGGTCGTCTTGGCAGCAGTGCTGAGATTCCGATTCGACATTGGCACCAGAACGATCCAGGCTCAATCCCCAATGTGCTGAACAAC
>JANQQA010000349.1 GCA_028285205.1 Bythopirellula sp.
ACCAACTGCAAGAGGGTTGTCGACGCTCAGGTCGAAGGCTTGCGGGATGATGTGTGTCAGCGAATCTGCGATCAGGAAGTTGTTCGCACGGTCCGAATCCGGAATGTTTCCACGCCGGTCCGCAACGACCAGCGCGTAGTATTCGCCGGGCACGACATTCGGAGTCAAGATCGCCAAATCTTCGGTGTAACTGGCAGTTGCGGAAAGCCTGCCAGCACGCGGAATGCGCGCCAGTTCAAGGTCATACGAGTCCAGCACCATGTCCTGCGACAAGTAGATCACGTCGACCCAGTTGTCGGCGGCTGTTGGCTCGGTCGAGTTGTTGGCCACCGTGTACTCGACATTGATGAACTGATCTGTCCCAATCAGTGCTGCCGAGTCGATCGAAACGCTGGTGACTTGCAGGTCGCTCGCCGGCCCAGTTGGGAAGAAGGTAAACGTCCCGCTGGTCCCGCTGATGATGTCCGCGACGAACTCGTAGCTTTCACCGTCAAGCACTTCGATGCCATCGGGGCTGGCCGCGTAAAGATTGCCATTGGGTCCGAAATCTGCCGCAAACGAAACTGGCTGGTTGGAACTGGCGATTCCGAGGAACGATCCCGTGCTTCCGTCAAACCGCCGTGTTTCCCCGAGGCTTACATCGGTGACGTAGATCGCCAAGTCGGGTCCGAACCGCAACGAAGAGGCATCATCCAGTAGGCCGGGATTGACGAACTGGTCGACAAAAGTGTTCGTGCCAACATCGAAGCGAAGTATCCGGTCAGCCAACGTATTGATCGAGGAGTCGACATCCAAGACATACAGCAGTCCATCGGGACCGAAGTCGAGCGAGATTGCTCGTTGTGTGTTCCCGGGCAGGGCCAAGCTCGCCTCGAAGGATCCGGTGAGCCCGTCGAATCGTAGAATGCCCGCACTACTGTTGGTAGCAACGTAGAGGTCACCACTCGGCCCAAATGCTAGGTCGCTGCCACCATTGAAACCGCCCTCCCCTGCAACCACAAACGTGCTGTCAAAGTCGCCTGTTTCCCCATCAAACTTCAGTACTTGCGCAGGCGACTGGCTGATCACATACAGGTCGCCGTCGGGTCCGAATGTGGGAGCCTGCGGAGCGTTCAGTCCGCCTGATCCGCTGGGCACGAATGTCCCCAGCTCGTCTCCAGTCTCCGCGTCGAATTGCAGGACGCTATCGGTCGTCGGATCGGCCAACAACAGGTCACTAGCCAGCATCCAGCGCGATTCCAAGCCTTCAAAGAGGCAGCGACGGAGCCGACCGTGGAACGCTGATCGTTTTCGTTCTTGAACCGACCTTAGCTGGGAAATCGATGGCATGCTGAGCTCCAATCACAGTTGGCTACGTCACAACTGACTTCGGGCGGCGAACGGTCCCGATCTATCGTGTTACCGCGGGCGCGGGAGGCACTGTATTGGACATATGCGCATAAGGTTGGCCGCCTTACGGCAAAATGCTTCGTGGGTGGCATATTTGCTGTGCCAAGCGGGAGCATTGGGACCAAGACGTCATCTCGTCGGACTAGAATGTTCCTAGCCCCCTGCTGGCGGCCGCCTTGGCTCTGCGCAGCTTGGGACGCACGGCTATGAACGGGTAGTGGGACCTTGCAAACGACACCGGTAAGCCTTTTGAATCGCCTGCGGCTTTCGACCGAAGCCGAGGATTGGGGACGGTTCGTGCGATTGTTTGCTCCGATGATCCTTCGGATGGGTCTCAAAGCGGGCCTCGATCGAAACGACGCAGAGGACTTGCTTCAAGACGTGCTGTTGGTGTTGGCACGAAAGCTGCCGGAATTCGAATACGATCAAAGCAAGAGCTTCCGAGGCTGGTTGTGTACCGTTACGCTCAACAAACTCCGTGAGAACGCGCGAAAACGAACACTGCCTGCGGTGCAGATGGCGGGTTCGGCCTGGGAACGAGTCGCCGATCAGCGTGCGTCCGATCTGCTGGATGACCAGGAATACCGGCAGATGATCGTGCTGCGCGCCCTAAAACTCATTCAAGTCGATTTCGCGGCGACGACCTGGAGAGCCTGCTGGGAACACATGGTCTCTGGTCGGACTGCGAAAGAGGTTGGGCAAGAGTTGGGATTGAGCGAGGGTGCCGTCTATGCCGCAAAGTTTCGGGTGCTAAACCGTCTTCGGCAGGAGCTTGAGGGTCTGCTCGATCTCTAATCGCCTATTTTGCGTTATCACGTTCCTGGGGAGCGCGGGCGCTGGCCGCATTGGACGTTCGTCGGGCGGATGCGGAGCGCATGAGACGCCTGCGGTCTGGAGAGCATTTCGCAGAGGCGCGGGAGTAATTTTGCGTTAGATTGCAGCGATCTGCGCATACTCTATAGTTGGAAACTGCCTTCCTGCGGACGATCGTTGGGTGGCCCCTCAGCTCTCAGCGTGGGCGAGTCGACCGCAAGTCGGAGTTGGATCGGCTGGCACTGTCTTCGTCGGCTTACGAGTTAACGTGTGTCTGCACTAGGTGACATGACGAACGACTGCCCTCCTCACCAGGATCTCAATCGGCTCAGCGTCGGCCTCGGGACCGATGGCGAAGTACGGTCGTTTGCGACACATCTTCAACAATGCCCGACTTGCATCGCGCGGGTAAGATGCCAGGCCTCCGGCGACGTCTTGGTCCGGCTCATCGAACAGGCTGCGTCCGAAACGATTGCTGATGACTTGGACTTAACGGACGAGGAAACTGCCGCTTTGATCGAGCGGATTCTGCCGCAGCTCAACCGTCCCGAAAGCGGTGGCACTGCCGCTGGCCGACACAAGACCGCGCGGCCATTGCCGGACAACGAGAAGATCGAAGGCGAGCGTGGAGATCATCAGGACATCAAAGACTGGCTTCAGCCAGCCACATCCGATCCATTCATCGGTTCGCTAGGCGGTTTTGATGTGCTCGGCGTGATCGGATCCGGTGGGATGGGGATTGTCCTGTCTGCGCGTGATGTCAAGTTGCAGCGGGATGTTGCGATCAAGGTGCTTCGGCCTGAGCTTGCAGGTCGGGCATCCTCGCGTGAGCGATTTCTTCGAGAAGGGCGGGCGATGGCCGCGTTTCAGCATCCGCACGTCGTGCAAGTTCTTCAAGTCGGCGAATCGGAATGCCACATGCGCGATGGCCCCAGCTTGCCGTGGATGGTCATGCCGCGTTTGGAAGGAGAGTCACTTGAACAGCGATTGAGAGATGATGCTCCGCTAGCCAATCTGGAGATTGCGAAGATTGGTCGTGAGGTCGCGGCAGCTTTGAAAGCGGCCAACGCGAGGAGCATGATTCATCGAGACATCAAACCCAGCAACATCTGGCTGGAGCGTACACCGGAGTCAAACGCGGAGAGTGGGGAGTCGGCTGATGTACACGGGCCTTGGCATGTGAAGGTACTCGACTTCGGTCTCGCTGCCGAACCCGGCCAACCGTTGTTGACTGCTCCCGAGCTTATTCTGGGTACGCCCGGCTACATGTCGCCTGAGCAGGCCCGCGGAGAGCAGCTGGATGCGCGTTCGGACTTGTTCAGTCTTGGATGTGTTCTGTTCGAGTGCGCATGTGGCCAAGCTCCGTTTGCTCGATCCACAGTCACCGCGACGTTGCTGGCTGTGGTAGGCCACGCTCCGCCCCGGCCTCTCGATCTCAATCCGCAACTCGATTTGGTCTTGTCGAAGACCATCGAGCGCCTCTTGCGAAAGAAGCCGCAACAGCGTTTTGCATCGGCCCAGGCAGTTCTGCAGGCGTTGCAAGAGTGCGGACACTCAACGGCAGGCGGAAAGAAGCTGGCTCTAGGATCTGGCGGTGTGCGCTTCGTTGTGGGTTTGGCGGTGATGGTAGTGGTCGTCGCCGGAGTGTATTTCGCTGCGATGACAATGCGTTCGACTTCCTCCAAGTCGCATAGCCCAGCTGTAGAGGCAGGGCTGCCAAAAACTCCGGCGGCAGTTGAGCGGAATCGAACTCACAGCTGGGACTCGCCGGAGAGCATCTTCATCAGCTTCCAAGGCGGGACGCTGCCCGGGCTGATTCCCGGACCGACGTCGTTGGATGGCCTGCCGAGCCGGCAACTCACGACCGCGAGACCCCGAGGTCCTATGACCAGCTTCGCCTGGCACCCTAGCGAATCTCTGTTTGCCATTGGGACGGAGGTAGGCGAAGTCCGCGTCTTTGACTGGCCGGAAAAGAAGCCGGTTTCGATTGGTCTGGCGCACACGGCTGCGGTGCGACGGATCTGCTGGAGCCCAGATGGCGAAACACTGGCAAGCACCGGGGACGACGGCTTGGTGCAGTGTTGGAGCGGAGGGTATGAGCCTGCAAACACGCTCTCAGTCGGTTCGGCGCAAGGCCAAGCTTTAGCATGGCATCCCGACGGGAAGTGGTTGGCAATCGGATGCAGCGATGGAATGGTCCGCATCTGGGAACCAAGTTCGGGAGAGCTGCGTGAGCTGGACGGACACACCCACGGGGTGACGTGTCTAGCCTGGGATTCAACGCTGCTCGCCTCCGGAAGCCTCGATGGTGAAGTCCACGTGTGGAGAGACCTGGAACGCGACTTCGTGAGTTTGATTCCCAGGATTCCCGCAGCCGTCCATTGCCTGGCTTGGCACGCAAACCAGGCTCGACTCTACGCGGGATACTCTGACTTTTCCGTCCGTGCATGGACTACTGACGGAACGGAGTTTCCACTACACGAGGGACACGCGAGTCCAGTGTCGGGGCTAAGCTGCGCCGCAAGCGGGCGACTAATCTCCAGCGCGGTCGACTCCACAGTGCAACTCTATGATCAATCAGGAAGCCTTGAGCGAGAATGGTCGGTCAGCGACGGTAAGCTCAATGCTGTTGCCTGGTCGCCCAGTGGCCGATGGTTTGCCAGCGTGGGCCAGAACGGGACCGCGCGGTTTTGGTCGGCCGAACAAGGTCCACTGGATGTGCTGACTAGTGGTATGCCAGTAATCCGGTCGGTCCATATCAACGAGCGCGGATTGGTCGTGTTGGGCGCAGAAGATGGAACCCTACGTCGACTTGAGCCGCACGACCGAGTGGAACAAGTGCTGGCAGGGCATGATCGTGCCGTCTTCGCTGTCGATGCGTCTTTCGATGACCAACTGTTGGCCAGCGGCAGCATCGACGGTTCGGTGCGGATTTGGAACCAGGCGGGCGCAGTCATCGCCAAACTGCGCGGGCACGACCCCGTCGCCTGGCATGCAACCGAATCGCGGCTTGCGTTCGCGCGCAACCAGGAGGTTTGGAGCTGGAGCGACGGCCAGCTGCGTCGCCTCGGCGAAGTGTCGGGACCGATCACTGCGATCGCTTGGATGGACCAGGATCTGGTGATAGGAGACTTGGCCGGCAACATCGAAGTGGTTGGGGAAGATGGGCAGCATTCGATGGCGCAGTGCGACGGAACCATACAGTGTGTCGCATGGCATTCGGAGCAGCACATGCTGGCCAGTGTCGCTTTTAGCGAACATGCCGTTCGGCTGTGGGACGAAGATCACAGCCAAGTCGGCAAGATCCAGCTGAACGACGATCAGGTGGTCACTTGCCTGGAGTGGTTGAACTCCGAAACACTCGTGCTGGGATTGGAAAGCGGCGCTGTCGAGCTGTGGAGATCGGACGGGACCCTAGTTCAAATGCTTGCACCAAACATCGGCGTTTGTTTGGATCTAGCTGTGGACATTTCTCGGCAACGAGTTTTCGTTGCAGGTACCCACGGTGGCGTGTGCGTGCTGGACGTTCAGAACGGCGCATTTCTGGAGATGATCGTGCCAGTCCAGCATTCTGGATACGTAGCGGTATCGGCTGACGGGACCTTCTTGAATCCACTCGACTTGAGCAAGGTGGACCGCGCATTCATCGGTGTGGTGCAGACGGACTCTGGACAGCTAGGCATCGCCTCGTTGAAGGAGTTTTCGGAGCACCGGATGCCGTAGACGCAATACCGAAGACAATTCCGCGGTCTAGACGCTCAATCTGAGCCGATGCTGCTAGCGTACCGATGTAATGAATTGGCTGGCAGCCTCGCCGGGTGAAAAGCCTTCGGAGTATCGGCTTGATCGATCGTTGGTGTTGCTTTCTGACTGTCTCTGACGGTCGGTCGGAACGCGTCACCGGCCAGCCGGTTTCGCTTGTATGCTAGCTGCAACCAGGCTTGTCACAAGGCGTTGCACCTCGCCAGCCGGCAGAGCCAGTGTCTCGACTCGACCAGCGCGGGAAATGTTCAAGCCGACTGCTTGGCCCTCAAGATCGATCAAAGGGCCGCCGCAACGTTCGGGTTTGAGCACGGTGTCGTGTTGCAGAATGATCTCGAAGCCGGTCCGGACATCGCTAAGTGGTCCCCAGACGACTTCTTGGCCTACACGTTCACTTCGGCGGTAATCTCCGAGCGTAACCTCGAAGGTCATTTCCGCATCGTCACGTTTTACGGTCACTTCGACCTTGTCACCTACCCTTTGCTTGGAGATCAGCCGCATTAGCTGCTGCGTGTTGTCGATCCGTTCTTGGGCGAATTGCGTTACGACGTCGCCTGCACGCAATCCCGCCTCGTTAGCGGCGCCGGCCTGATGCACGCCCTGCAGCTGCGGTTGCCCTTTAAACCAATTCTTGAACCAAACGCCGAGTTTGATGTGCGGTTGAGTGTGCTGGTACGGGGGGGCGGACAATACACCAACACAAATCGATTCGGAGTCTCCACCTGGAGAAGCGAGCAGCGAACCTGTACTGGGCGTTGCATCATGCCAAGCGATAGGCTCGAGCTGCCCGCCAATGATACGTAGCACTGCGAGATCCGATGGGTAATCGTGACCCACGATCGAGTATGACCAAGAGTTCTCACCTTGTCTGCATGTCCGCTCTGCGTTTTCGTCTTCGTCCGCGATCTCGCTGTACTTCGTCACAACTAGGTTGCGCGCGACGGCCGTCCCAATTGCACGTTGCTCATCACCGACGAAAACTCGCACGATGCTCGCGTTCGCTCGAGCTGCGACACTGGCCCAAGCCTTGCGCATGGCATCGCCTTGCGACAGAGACTGGGCGAGAAGCATACTTGAAACACTCACTTTTGATTTATTTGGCAACTTAGATTCTATGACCTTTCCATCATGGAACTCCGCCCACTGGTCGACCAGGGGATCGATCGGTCCATGCACGTTAACCGCTAGGTTGGGAGTACAGAAGCTGTTGATCCCTACCAGCCTGCCGTCCATGTCTAACAACGGTCCCCCAGAGTCGCCGCCTTGCATCGCGCAATCGGTCACCACGAAACCACTTTTGGCCACTCCCAAAACGCGACCAAGTCGTACCGGAGCGGTGCGTCCCGGCTTGCGGCCGCTGGGGTGTCCGAGCATTAATACCCATTGACCGCGCTTCAAGTTGGCTGAACCACCGATTTCAACACCAGGTAGCTCAGCCTCCGTTTCCACCAGAACTAGACCCACGTCATTGCGGCGATCGGCTCCTAGCGTGACACCTGGAATCTGCGAACCATCGGGCATCCAAATTGTCATCTTTCGGCCGGCAGAACGAGTGGAGTGTGCCGCGCTCAGTACGTAGTTGCGACCGTCGCGTTGCACCAGAATGCCGCTTGAACCCCAGGGTTGGCCAGCGTTTGAAAGTAAGACAGTTGCGGGCAGCACGCGCTCGACAAGCCGATGCACGTGCCGTTGCAGTTCGCTCAGCTCGCCAAGATTTTCGGGAGTCTCGCCGGCGAGGATCTCGGCCAAACGCGAATCGGTTACCGCCGCTTTTTCTCCAGCAATGGCAGCGCGGCGGAATGCGGATGCCGGGATCTCGGTCCACGGTTGTTCGGGACCTGAGAACTCGAGTTTCAGTACCTCGCCATTTCCGCGCTCAAAAAACTCAATGCGAACCGCGTGTAAGCCGGCAGCGAGGCGACGTATTCCGCTGCGTTCAACCGGAGCATGGATACCATCGTTGTCGACCACCAGCTCGTGGTCGATGAAGAGCCGACTGCCGTCATCAGACGTAGCGCGAAACTGCCAGACACCTTTGCGCGGAATGTCTACGAAACCTGTGAAGACGAGTGCGTAGTCGTCCTGGCGACCGCCGTGAACATCGGCCGTTGGTGATTCGCAGGTCCCCTCGCCGATTGGATCGAGCGTCGCAAAGTCGGGCAGCGCGCTCCAAGCTCCCGCGTACAGTTGCCAGTGGAGACCGGCTTTTGCGCCTTCGATTTTTTCAGCCGAGAGGAGAGGCAACGGCTTTAGGAAGGAATGCAGGCTATCACATGGAATACCAACTCCAAGCGTCATCTGATGTCCCATGGGAAGAAAGAGGCCGCGACGGTCGGGATTACCTTTCCCCAGCTTGATCACGCCGCCCTCTTCGTGAAGTCGCTCCACTCTGTAAGCAAAAGGACGAAACGCCGAGACCACGCCGGCTACGCAACCGAAGCGATCGAAGATTGGCGCCCCGCTGCTGCCCAAGGCCCATTCCGAGGTGGCCATGATTCTGGGGCGGCCATTGTCGGCTCTCGTGCGGCGAGCGAGCTGCCCTTTGGTAAGCGTAAAGAAGGCGTTTACTGGGGCTGCGTCGAGGTTCCATGGAAGTGAACCGACCGGATGACTGATGGTCACCAAATCAGCACCCACCGAAGCCGACTTTGCAATAGGCAGTGGATGGAATCCCTCGCCATCTAGTTGAACCAATGCGATATCATCAGCTTCGTCGGTCGCAAGAATCTCCTTCACCCGCACCACCTTCCCGCTCAGTGTGGTTGCAGTGATAACATTCGCACCTCCCAAATTGCGCATGACATGACGGTTGGTTATAGCGAGACCATCAGCACTGATCACAAATCCACTGCCGTGCATGGGTGGAAGCGAATCGGTATCAGCGACTCCACTTAGTATGAGTACACCAGGGGCGCACTTTTCGTAGAGCTCTTCCGCACTCAGAGGAATATTCGACGGCTCGACCAGGCCCACCTCCCGGTCAAGGAATTGATCCAGTTCAAAGCGGAAGCGTGAGGGGATTGGTGAGCGGTCTTGCTTAAGAAGGTGTTTGGCCCAAGAGTTGATGTAGCTGGAGATGATGTCGTCGGCTTCAAGTGTGCCATCGGAGGAAAGTGGCTTGGCCTCAGGACCACTGGCGTCCACGCCTCCTGTGAGAGCAAAATCCATGACGAGATCGCCGCTCATTGGGCTGCCTTGGTGCACGCTGATCGCCAACACATTCTCGCCATCCTTTAGTTGGCTAGTGTCAAGGTAGAACGGATGGTACTCGGTCTTTACATATCGAGAGAGTTGCCTGCATGCGAAGGTAGCTTCATCGAGTTCGCCCTTTGGCATGTTGTAGCGATAAATCTCCTTCCCGTTGAGATAAACGGCTGCCCCGTCGTCACAACGCAGCTCGCCTACGCAGGCGTGCTGGCTGTTGGGATCAATTTCAAAAGTCAGACGAAAGTACGCGGTCGGGTTTTTTCTTTTGTTGTCATTGCCCAAGTTAATCGTCGAGGCGATGCCTTCAACTCCGTAGCCCAAGGGCGCGGTCCCTGTTTCCCATGCGGTATCGTCGAAGTCTTCTTTGTTCCATCCTTGCGGTGGTCGCTCACCCTTGTCCCAGTAACGCCATCCTTTCTGCCCACGTTTGACAAGGACAGTTTCTGCCTCGGCAACGGCGGGGAAGTAAAGAAGCGTGAGAATGAACGTGATGGAGAGAAGGCCTGCAGTGTGGAGGTGCATTGTATTGTTCTTGAGGCTCGTCGAGAGTTGAAATTCTGGTCAATCGCGGAAGCGGTGCGTCTGCCAACAACAAGCGTTCGTCATGCCAACCGCCCGACAACGGTCAGCCGTTATCTTCTTCGCTCTGCTTTGACTCTTGTTTCTCATGGTCGGGCGAAAACCAGGTAACCTTGCACAGCTTCCTATTTGGATCGAAGTGCTTTCCATCCCAGGCGACTCGATGAGATCCGGCGGCACTAAGCTTGAAGTAGGTAAAGAGATCGTAGAGCAGGCAGCCATCAGGCCCGGCTTCGACTTGGTGGAAATTGTCCCGTGTGCGCGTCAGCCCAACTCCTTGTCGCTCTTTCAATACGACGTCCCCCTTCTCCTGAATCAGGAACTCTTCCCCCTTCTCCGGGAGTTTGCCTGCGAGAACATCCCATCGCTTCTCTCCTTCTTCCTCGAAGATGTCAAAACTCCGAATTCGCGCGCTCCCTTCACGGACGCTGATCGCACCATTAACATCCCGATGGTCGTGAATATGAATCACAGAATTCGGCTCCATGCGAAACTGATAGAGGCTGACAGGAAAGACCCAGGCTTGATAGTCACTTTGGATGGGGCTTCCCGGCGGGCCGAAGCGGTTGGTCTCCAGCTCCGTAAGTTTCGTCAGCTCCTCGATCGCTCTCTTGATGTACACTTCTTCATCCGGCACGTCACTGCTTATCATTCTGCGTGCCTCGGGGCGCAGCCGGGCAATCAGCGTTTCAAGCTCAATAGCTTCGTCGTTGAGCTTCTCGGATTCACCGGCAACCTCCTGTCCGAGTACGTTCATCGGGCTCATGCACAATAACGTCGTCAATGCTCCTAGGCCGAAACGGAACGCAGTCCGGCGCCTCAAAATCACTCCTGGATCTAACTCCCTCTCGGTTGAGTCAACGCTGCAGACTTCTTCATTTGTTGCGTCAAATAGCTGGTCGCGAATGAACTGCATGACGTATTCCTGATGAATCGATAACCGAGCAAACTTGTATAGCTGAGCAAGCTACCCCGACGAAGCCGTGAAGAGTTAGGGTGTTTACGTGGCTCGCTGGTTGCTTGTTCGCACTAAATGCAAACGAATTGCATCTGTGTGGAGTCAGTATACGGATCGCTGTGTAGAGCTGTCAAAAACCAGACAGCGAAGGAAAACGCTGTCCAGTTCCAGTCCCGAGGTACTAGCAAATAGCCGCAGTCCGCGAGATACCGACGCGATTTAGTGGGGATTTACACGAGCGCAGGTTGCACCGTCCACGAGCTGCAAGCAGCAGGACGATTTGTCCGTGGTGAAGAACACCTCAGCAGCTTCAGGTGTTGACGATTGTCCGCTGCGTCCTGGCGTGCGCGATGCAACTGTTGTCACACAGGGGCTTGGCGTTGGTGCTCTGTTTCTCTCTAGACAGAAACAGGATTCTCGAGAATGCTAAGACGCTTCCTGTCGGCGTCGAGATGCGCGTTCGCGCCGATCGGAATCGTAATGTTGAACCTCGTGTGGCCCACCGGAAAGTGCGTTACCACGGGAACGCCAAGGTCGGAGAAATAGTGAGTGAATATCTCGTGGCACTCGGCTTGAGCCTGAGATTCTTTTTCGATTGAGTCTGTCAGGCTGCCAACGATAATGCCAGAAACTTCATTAAGGATCCCAGAAAGTCGAAGTTGCGATAGGTAGCGGTCGATACGGTATGGTTCTTCGTCGACGTCCTCAAAAACAAGAATGCTTCCTCGGGATTCAATTTGATACGGTGTACCGAGCGTTGAGTTTATGAGAGTGAGGTTTCCACCGAAAAGACGTCCCTTAGCATTCCCGCCGACAAGCGTTTTGGGGCGGGTGAAGTTCTCGCCAAGCTCAACATCGTATCCCGGCGGAGCATCTGAAGTGTACCTCGCCTCTAGAATTGTGTCCCAAAAGGAATTCGTCACCGCGGTAAACGCCTCTTCTTCGTCATACAGATAATACTGAGGCATCGGCGAATGAAACGTGATTACACGTGACTTCTTTGCAATTGCAAGGTGCAGGGCGGTGATATCTGAAAAGCCCGCCACGATCTTGGGGTATTTCCTGAGACCTGCGTAATCAACTCCGTCGAGTATTCTGGTGAGGCCATATCCCCCTCGGCATGGAAAAATCCCAGCAATGTCAGGACTTGCAATTGCTTCATTTAGCTCCTGCAAGCGTTCGGAGTCGCTTCCAGCGAGATAACTAGATCGTCGGTCGGGGAGATCTTTTGGAATGACAACTTCAATTCCCTTGCCCTTGAAGACCTTTCGCGCCTTTTCAATCTTATCAGCGTCCACGGGCCCGGCAGGTGCAACAAACATGACAGTGTCCCCGGGACGAAGCGCGGGAGGCAGGATCCACTCGCCCACGTCCTGAAGGTTGGCTGGCCGAGCAAAAACTGGAGATGCAAGTGGAACAATTGAAGCAGCACCAATCATTTTGCGACGGCTCATGCGCATGACAGAGTTTTCCTTAGAACCATAACCAGAGTTTTGGGAGTTGAGGCTGGTGTGTACGACTCTTCAATACGCGAGCCCTTGCGGCGATCGATATTCTTCTCTCGGTAACACGGTTAGAGCTTCAACCATTCAGGGGCTTCAATGATGCTCTCGAGAGGACGCGAAGCCAAGCGGTTTAGAACAGCCGTTTGCCAAACACGAAGGTCGCGTGACGACGGGCGTCGTAGTTGGCATCGTTCGGATCCAGGCTTGAGATGGTCACGACGGGCGACACGGCGTGCAGGTACTGGTCGTCTCCCAGGTAGATCGCTGTGTGGCGGATCCGGCCATGAGCACCGACAAAGTACATTGTGTCACCGCGTCGAAGACCATTCAGATGCCAGCGTGTGGCGGTGAGGCGTCCCAGCAGGAACTGTTGATTTGAATCACGAGGCAAGTAGATGCCAGCGGATTGGAAACCGAGTTGAATCAGTCCGGAACAATCGATACCGGCGGACGTTTTTCCGCCCCACTTGTACGGTGTGGCTTGCAATGCAAGGGCATTGTGCAAAACTTGCTCGACGGTCGCTGCACGATCCGCTTCGGGGCGGCAGTGAGATTTTGGCAAAGAAACAGAGGAGCCGTCGGGCAATGAGGCGATGACGGATTGGTCCGTTTCATTGATCCACTTAAGTTGCGTCCCTGCGCGCAAGGGAAGGCCTTGCGCGGTCATGCAATCGGATTGGATGATTGCTCGCCGCCCTGTCTGATACTCTTCGAAATCTTGGGCCGTCACGCGTTGTACATCGGCCGACGGCAGGAATCCTAGATAGCCTTCCTGGCTGTGCACCAGCAGGTGTGAGTCCACTTCGTCCAGCAGATAAACGGGCTCGGCGTAGAGGCATTCGGTCACGGTCTCACCGCGACCTGGCGCGCTGGTGCTGAATCGATGCGGGACCATCACGAAGCCGAATCGCCGCTTTCCCAACGACTCGGCTGGAAGCGTTTGGATCGTGTGCGACTCGACAGGAACGGACAGTGCCTCCAAGTACGCCAACAGCGCAGCACGGGTCTCGGGAAGCTCCACATAGCCACTGAGCCGCACACGATGCGCGTCGACCATCTGGGCCGTTACGTGAAAGGCGAACAGTCG
>JANQQA010000362.1 GCA_028285205.1 Bythopirellula sp.
AATATGCGGCGATTCGTGAATTGTCACAGCACGGGTTGGTGGCAATGATTGGCGATGGGCTCAACGACGCGCCAGCGCTTGCCGCTGCCGATGTGGGGATCGCGCTTGGGTGTGGTGCGGACATTTCACGCGATGCGGCTGGGGTCTGCTTGCTGGGTAACGACCTTAACCAAATTCCGTGGGCGATTGGTTTGGCGCGAATGACCGCCCGAGTGGTGCGACAGAACCTGTTCTGGGCGTTTGCCTATAACTGTGTCGGAATAGCGCTCGCCGCTACCGGCAACCTGAATCCAGTCTGGGCGGCGCTAGCGATGGCGGCAAGTAGCTTGGTGGTCATCGTGAACTCTCTGAGGATTGGTCGCTATGGGAGACCAGTAAACGAAGACGAATTAGTGCATGCGTCCCAACTGCCATCAGAAACGCTAACGACGAAAAGATCGAGACTCGACTATGAGTCTGGCATCGCGCATACGTTCGCTGAGGCCAGATCATGATAGAACTCCCGCTGATTTTTCTTGGTGGCGTTCTTGGTTCAGCACATTGTGTTGGCATGTGCGGTCCCTTGGCCCTCTCGTTAAGTGCTAGTACGCCACCTGGCCAAAGCCTGCTGGCACGACAAGTATTCTTCAGCGTGGGCCGCCTGTTCACCTACAGCTTCTGTGGTGCCTTCGTTGGCTTAGGCGGTGCGTGGTTGTCTTCCAGGTCGAGCGGCTTTGTCCTCTCGCAAGCTTGGCTAGCGCTCTTGGCGGGCATCGTGTTGATTGTGATGGGATTGATCACGGCCAACGTTTTCCCAAAGCCAATGACGCGGCTGCTGAGTGGCATCCCGTGTGGTGCGATCACGTGGCTGAAGACCTTTCTCGCTGCGCCTGGTTGGTCAGGACCGCTGCTGGCAGGCGTCTTTACAGGTTTCATTCCCTGCGGGCTGGTGTACGCGTTTCTGTTGAAAGCCAGCAGCGCCGGTGGCATTTGGCAAGGCTGGCTGACGATGGCTGTATTTGGCAGCGGCACGATACCACTCATGCTACTGCTTGGCTACGGAGGCAAGCTCTTGTCGTTGTCCGGTCGCGCCAGGCTGTTCCAGATCGCGGCTTGGTGCATAGTTCTCACGGGCGTCATCTCGATTGCCCGCGGTGCGGCACAACTGGGAACTAACACGCCCGAAGCGTCTCCTACCTGTCCACTTTGTGCTATTGAAGACGCGGACACGAATGAACAGGCAGTACCTGATCGCTAGTTCGTAGGGCCCTGAACGGTTAGGGCCGCCACGGCGATGCCGACACCAAGGACGTTCAAGATCGCAATCATCAGCCCCACGCCCCACAGAGTGCGAGTTCCTGTGTCCGCCTGAGCACCACTCTTCTTCCCTTGCGACTTATTGCGCCAATTGGCGATTACACCACACACCCAGGACCAGTGGAGCATCACATGCAGTAACACTGCGAAGACCATCACACACAGTGTGCCGAATTGCAGATCGGACCAAACCAAGTAATCCAAGCCCCACAAGCTCCAGCCGGAAATGCTTCCCGCCGGAGGAAAGACGTAACGTAACACGACCGCAATCCAGCAGAGCAGCAAGAAATTGCAGAGCAAGAATACGTCGAGCCAAAAATTAATGGTTGTTCTATTGAATTTCTTAGCCATTAGTACACGCAGCTGAGGCAGTAAGATTCTCCGAACCTCATTTTGCTATCAAGAGTCAGTTTGCCAGCCTCAGAGTTGCTGCCTCGGAATACCGGCGTGCTGTTGTGAAACTCACTTCGTCAAATCGACGTGGATGCGAGTAAACTTACCGGGGTTTTCGTTCCATCTTAACAGAGCATCGACGGCAGAATCGAGAGGCACACTCTCGGTAATCAGCTCGGAGATTGGGAACTTGCCTCCCTCGAGCATCTGCTTCACTGCGGCGAAGTCCTTCGGCATGGCATTGCGCGAACCGAGAATATCGAGCTCCTTCATGACAAACAGTTTTGTCTCGTATTCGACGGGAGCCTTAGCGTAGCCGATGTAGACGACTCGTCCGGCGAAGCACACTTCCTCCACCGCGCTGCGGAATGTTTGCGGCAACCCGACGGCTTCAACCATAACGTGAGGGCCCTGGCCGTCGGTAAGCTCCTGCAATCGGTCGTGCAAGTCTTGCTGTCCTGAGTTGATCCCGTATGCGGCGCCGCATTTGATCGCCAGATGGAGTTTTGTGTCGTCCAAATCAATCGCAATCACGCGTGCCCCGCGCGTGGCTGCACCTGCGATCACTCCCAAACCGATGGCGCCGCAGCCAAACACCGCCACCGTATCCGTCTGCGTGACACGTGCTCGATCGACCGCATGAAACCCGACCGTAAGCGGCTCGACCAACGCCAGCCCCTCCAACGACAACTTTGGCGACGACATGAGTTTCTCATACGGCACAGCGAAGTACTCTGACATCGCCCCATCGCGCTGAATGCCCAGCGTCTGGTTGAACTGGCAGCAATTCGTTCGACCTTGCTGGCAGGAAGTACAGTCGCCGCACGCCGTGTAAGGCAACACCAACACGTTGGTCCCAATGGCAAATTCATCGGGCACTGCTGATCCGACCGCTTCGACGGTCGCACCAATCTCGTGACCGGGAATACGCGGATAGCCGACCAAGGGATTCATGCCGCGGAACGTGCTCAGGTCGCTGCCGCAAAAGCCGACGTATTGCATCTTGAGCAGCACCTCATTGGCGGCCGGCTCGGGCTTTTCGATGTCAATGATGGTGGCCTTGCCGGGCTCGTTGATCGCCAACGCTCGCATAGCTGTGCTCTTCTCGATTAACTGCTAGTTGCTGACATCGAGCCCGTAAGCTTCTGCGGCCGTCCCACCAAACAGCGAAGCTTGCTCGCTCTCGGAGAGTTGACTCGCGAATTCGCTGACGGTTTCGAACCATCGGGTGTACTCGCAGGCAAGTAGACAAACAGGCCAGTGGGAGCCGAACATCAGACGCTCCGGGCCGAACGCCTCCAACACGGTATCCCAGTACGGTCGCAGTTCGTCAGGCGTCCAAGCCGCATGATTTGCCTCAGTCACCATGCCCGAGACCTTGCAGGTAACATTCGGCCGTTTCGCCAATTCTTGAATATTGCTTTGCCACGGATCTAGCAGGCTCTGGTCAATCTGCGGCTTAGCAATATGGTCCAGCACAAAGGGTTGATTTGGGTGGCGATCGACAAATTGAATGGACGGAGCAAGTTGCCGTTCGAAGATCAGAATGTCATACACTAGCCCGTGATCTTTTAGCAGCGAGACGCCGGCATTGAGATCGTCACGCAGTATGAACTCGTCGTCTGGCTCATCCTGCACGACATGTCGCACCGCTTTCAGCTTCGGGTGCGAAGCAAACTTCTCGATTTGCTCGCTCACACTCGCACCACAAAGTTCTACCCAGCCAACAACACCGAGAATAAATGAGTGTTGATCAGCAAACTCGAGCAGCCACTGCGTTTCGACCGTCGACTGACGCGCCTGCACGGACACGACACCCTCGATGCCCACGGCGTCGATCGCCTGTCTGAGTTCCGCTGGCAAAAAGTCGCGCCGCAGCATCTGCATCGAATCGTCGATCCAACTGTACTCCTCGGCACTGTAGTTCCAAAAATGATGATGCGAATCAATTCTCATCGTTAGGCCGATTCCAAAATCATGTTGGCGTACGGATGGATATCTCCGGTGCGGATAAGGCCAATCGCTTTGGGCACACGCAGTTTGAAGTTGACGTGTTGTTCGTAGGCAAAGTCGACGCCTTCGAACGCCTGCTGGAACTTGTCAATTACCTCAGGGCTATTAGTCTCGGTAAATTCTTGCGCCATCCACGCTTTGCCGACAAGGCAGACGTCGCGAATTGCCGAGAGCACATCCAAGATTGGTGGAGTCCCGTCGACCAGTGTTATGTCGATCGTCGGCACAGTTGGCCAGGACGGAAAGCCACGATCGGCGAGGACGATTGTGTTGGTGTGGCGGAACAGGCTCAGCAATTCATTGATGTGTGGATTGAGAATACCGGTCTTGAGCATGATATGGTCTCGCGATGGCTTAGTGGTGTTGAATGAAGCGAAACACTTACTTTAGCAGCCGGCCTGTAGGGCTTCGAGGTGCTTGGCAAAGTGGACCGCCAACACTTCCGTGTAGGTGGAAAGATTCTGCTGCAAGCAATTGCGAACGGCGGAGCCGAAATTGTCGTCGGTGAGCACAGACCCGAATGTGCAGTGAAGAATTTGCCTGCCAGCGGCAGTGAATCCTTTGCCTACGGCAACGTCGTCCCAGTTTTCTAGGTAGAGACGCACCAGCTCCTCGTCGCTAGACACGTCTGCTGGGGCAGGCACGGTGTCGAGTGTCGCGTGAACGTGGTACGTCGCTCGATCCGTGTCGTAACGGTCGCGAGCGAACAGGCAGATGTCGCGAAACAGCGTCGCGTCGTGGATCGCGACGACGCGGAGAGCTTCCAAATACGAAGTGCCTGCTGTTTTTACATGGAATCGACCGTTGGTGGCGCGCGCGAGTGCCGCGTACATCGAGACCTTATCGGAACCAGAGTGCAGGCTGATCTTGTACGGGCCCAACTGCTCGGCAATCGCCGCGTGGTCGTGCAACGATTTTTCCAGTGCAGCTAGGTCACCGATAAAGTCGACGCCCTTTTCGAAATCGCCAATGAACCTGGGAGCAAGTGAAACCAACTTCATGCCATGCTGTAAACATTGCTCGGCGATGATGTAGTGCTCGGCCAACGTCGTCGGCTGTTCTGTTTCATCGACGCTCAGTTCGATTTCGTAATCGCGGCCCGCCTCGGATTGCACTTTGTTGATGTAGTCGGCGAGTTTCAAAGCCTCACTGATCGCTGTCCCGTACTTCACTGCCGCGCGTTGTACAGATAGCTCGTCGAAGTTGATGGCGGTTCCAGTCGCCAGCTTAAGCTCCTTACCTAGGTACGCGTCGACCCAGGTGGCGACATCCTGGATGCCAGCAAAGTTCTGCCGAACCGTTGTCTCGTCGTAGTCGTCGGCCTGTTGATCGACGTGTCCCGAGGGATCGATGGTGAAAAAAGTGAATCCGGCAGCTGCCGTACGGTCGACGTCTGCGGGGGTCTTCAAATGATCGGCATCGGCGCCGTGTGGGTCGTGCCATTCTGCGGCTTTCATCGCTTCCACCGCATCCGTCATGACACCCTCAGGTGTGCGACTAGTCCGCGCCATCTCGCGAATCGACTGCTGTGCGAATATCGGCGCGAAACCTCGACCGGCTCGTCGCATCGCTTCGATGTGCCCGGGCGTGGCCAATCCAATCCGATCACCAAAGCCGAACGAAGGCGTAAGGCCGAGGGTTGTCGCAGGGGAAACGTTGAAACTCATTTGCTGATCCTGTTGTTGCCCACTCAATTGGCTAGGAGATTTGAGAACTTGCTAGGCGGTCTTACGCTGCTTAGAGTTCATGAAGCCGTAAATTGCGACAGCAGCGAAGCAAATCACTGGCAATATAAACGAAGCGCGAGTGGCAGATAGAGTCATTCCGCCGATCACACGCTCGGGACCATCCATAATTGCAGCTTGCAGCGGCGGCATAATAAATCCTCCGCCAATCGCGCAAATTAGTCCTGCAGATGCGATCTTGGCATCGTCTCCCAGACCCTGCAGTGCAATCCCGTAGATCGTTGGGAACATCAGCGACATGCATGCCGATACCGCTAATAAACTATAGAGTCCGGCCATGCCAGTCAGTGTCATCGCACTAACGACGAGCGCTCCGCCGACAACCGCTAGAAACCCCAGTAGGAGCGCTGGATTGACGAATTTTAGCAGGTATGTACAAATGAAGCGACTGGTCACAAAGATCACCATCGCGTAGATATTGTATCCCTGTGCGTCAGCCGCAGTCATGCCAAGTTCGTTAACGCCATATTGTACGACGAACGTCCAACATGTGATCTGAGCACCGACGTAAAACGCTTGTGCAACCACACCCCCGAGATATCGCGGAGTTCTAAACAGCCGCCCTAAACATGCAAGCAGGCTCTGGTCACGTGGATCGTCTGTCTTTCCGTCCGGCAGCTTGAACAGTGTGAACATGATCAATACGGCAAACACGACGACTCCCAACGTTACGTAGGGTCCCACTATTACCGCTAAGTCCGATTCTTGAATCTTCGCTAGCGCCACAGGATCTGTATCGATCAGCGCGCGTCGTGCTTCTTCATCAGTAGGATCAAGTTTCTTCAGTATGAAGTCTCTCGCGACAAACATTCCCATCAAGGATCCAATCGGATTGAAGGCTTGCGCGAAGTTAAGCCGACGAGCGGCATTGTGCTCCGGACCCATCGCCAATATATATGGATTCGCAGTTGTCTCTAGAAACGCAAGTCCACAGGTCATAATGAAGTAAGCCATCAGGAACGGCCAAAACTCCATCATGTTGCCGGCGGGAACGAAGAGTAAGCAGCCACCAGCATAAAGGGCCAAACCCAATAGTATGCCGCGCTTGTAGCCAGCTTTTCGAATGAACAGTGCTGCAGGGATCGCCATGAAGCAGTAGCCACCATAGAAGGCAGCCTGCACCAGCGAACTTTCGAAGTTGCTAATCAGAAGCACGTTCTTGAATGCCGCTACCATCGGATTCGTAATATCATTAGCGAATCCCCAAAGTGCAAACAATGTGGTCACCAGAATAAATGGTGCCAAATACTGCTGGGGCACCACCGCATTGCCGTCACTGCCGCCTTTTTCGTGTTGAGTCATGCAAACCACCTGATAAGGGACTCTGCCTGGAATACTGCCTCGCTAGCGAAGGCAGGCTACTATTCTTGTATGCAACTCCTCAGTGTTCAATGGCTCGCGGTGATACCGGACGATAATATACTAGCGACTGCGAGATTCACGAATCAAAGTCCACCTGTTGATTCTGTATATCCGGTGAAAACCGGCGACTAGCTGAAAGCTGCGAGGATGACCAAGCCTGACCTGTTGCAAGCGATCAAGACCTTCCACGCCTGGCGACGCGACCTGCTGCTGCCTGGTCATCAGGCAGGGCCCGAGGTGCCAGATCCTGAGTTGGTGCTTTCCAGTAAGATGCTCTCGGTGTTTGCCAGACTTCACCCCGAACTGAATCAGCACATCGTTCAGCTCCAAATGCACTTCCTCGAAGAAGATTACACCAACCGAGTGAAACCTGACCAGTGGCGTCGGATGTTGGAGCAAGCGGAGCTGAAGTAACTGCTGACAGATACGGTAGCGGTCGTGGTTAACACCGCTAACCAAGTAAGCTGAGTTGCGAGAGATGCTTTAGGTCTTCGCTGAGGTGACCCAGCCTAGGTCGTCCCAGATGGAATACAAGCAAGGAATGGCAAACAACACGAGTACGGTCGACGCCATCAGTCCGAACGCAATGCTTACCGCCAATGGAATAAGCACCTGCGCTTGTAGACTGCGCTCGGCCAGCAGAGGCAACAGTCCGGCTATCGTCGTCAGCGACGTTAGAAGAATAGCTCGAAATCGCCTGCGACTTGCCAATCCGCAGGCCTGCAGGATGTCGGATCCAGCGTCGCGCTCGGCTTTGAGAAACAGCACCAATAGAATTGAATCGTTGACAACTATGCCAGCCAGGGAGGCATAGCCCAACATGCTGGGCATGCTGATGTCGATGCCCATCAGGAGATGTCCCCAAATCACACCGATCAGTGCCAGAGGAATTGCCATCATCACGGTGAGAGGCTCCAGGTAGCTGCGAAACTGGAAACTAAGAATCGCGAAAACGCCCAACAAACCCACAAGCATCGCCTGCATCATCGATTGTTGAGTCGTATCAGCTTCCTTAGCCTGACCTTCAAACTCAAACCTCAAAGCGGGGTGTTCCTCTTGGAGCGTGGGTAGGAATTCACGCTTGAGCTTATCAAGCAGCGCTGCTGAATTTGCTTTGCGCGTGTCCACGCCACCTCGCACCGTAACGGTTCGCAGTCCGTTGACCCTGGCGATTCGCGACCAGCCACGCTCCTGGCTAACCTCGGCCACCGTGGACAGCGGGATCTGCTCGCCAGTGGCGCCAGTGAAGTAATAGGTTTCAAGGTCCGCCAAGGTATTCTGATCGCTTGGCCGCAGCTGTACATCAATTTCATACGACTCGGTGCCAACCTGGATTTCGTCGGCCTCAATACCTTGAAAGGCTACCCTAAGTTGGCGAGCAACTGTGTCGGCATCGAGCCCTAGTCCAAAAGTGCCGTCACGGAGTTTAACGCGTATCTCGGGCTTACCGGTCCGCAAGTCGTCATTGAGGTTTTGAACTCCTTGGAATGGGGCAAGCCAGGCACGCACTTCGGCCGACGCTTGTTTGAGTTCCACCATGTCGTTGCCGCGGATTCGCATTTCGATGGCTCGACCGGCGGGGCCGATGGCTGGCTCGTCAAACACGACGTCAATCACGCCAGGTAGATCGCCCGTTTCGGTGCGCCACTTTTCGAGAATTTCGTCAATCGTTGCATCGCGCGACTCCGCTTCCAGCAAGTCGACGGTAACCGTCGCAACGTGAGGTCCATTTTCGAAGGCATCAGCGTTCTCGTTGAACTGCGCGACGACGGTGCCAATCAGATCTTGGCCATCAGGTTGTCTGGGGGCGAAATGAGCATTCACGCGATCCAATGCCGTAGTGAGCTGCTCGACGACAGCCTCCGTACGATGCAGGGGTGCACCAGGAGGCAAGGTAACTCGCGCGACGACCACGTCGCCGTCCAACTCAGGGAATGCGATGAACTTCACGATGCCTCCAGCCATGAGGCTTAAAGACACGAGGAAGAGCCCGATGATGGACCCAACGAACAAATAGCGCCAGCGCAGGGCGACATCCACAGCGGGCCCAATGATGCGTTCTCTCAGGTGTTCCAAGCCGCGATCGAATCTCCTGCGAAACCAGTTTTTTTCGCTTTCAGGCTTCAATGTGTGACCAAGATGGGATGGCAGGATCAAAAAGGCTTCGATCAAACTGATCGCCAACACCAAGATCAAAACAATCGGCACGACGCGTAGTATTTTCCCCAAATCACCAGCCAATGTCGCGAGCGGACCCAGTACGCAGACCGTTGTGAGAAACGAGGAAAAGACCCCTACGCTCACTTGCGATACACCCGAGATGGCCGCCTGCATGGGCTTTGCACCCTGTCCGAGATGCGAGGCAATATTCTCCGCAATCACAATCCCATCGTCCATTAGCAAACCTAACGCTAACAGCAGAGCGACCATCGAGATCATGTTGATTGTGATGCCTAGTTGAGACATAAAGAAAAAGGCACCGAGAAACGATACGGGCACACTAAGCACCACCCAAAACGATAATCTGAGATTGAAGAAGATCCACATGGTCAAGAACACGAGGACAATTCCCTGCCAACCGTTTCGCATCAACATTTGAAGGCGGTCAACGACCAGTGTCGAGGTGTCTTGGGTAACTCGGATCGCAACTCTTGGATTTCTTTCGCGTTCCTGGCGGACGAATTCCTTCACCTCCTTCGCCACATCAATCATGTCTTGGTTCTTCGTCTTTTCGATGCGAACCAAGGCCGCCCGCTGTCCGTTGAGCAGCACCTGATCTTCTGCAAATTCAAAAAGATCTCGCACGCGCGCAACATCACCCAGCCTCACATTGGCCCCATCGGGACCAGCGACGATGGTCAGATCCTCAAGTTCTTGAGGAGTCCGACGTTGTTCCACAAATCGAATTAAGAACTCCTGCTCGGACGTACCTAGAATACCAACGGGCAAATCTACACTTTGCTGCTGGATGATGCGCGCTACATCCATCGGACTTAAGCCGTAGCGCATCAACGCTTCGGACGACAGTTCCACTCGAAGTTGATGGTCAGAAAAACCGCCAATCGTCACGAGGGAAATGCCGGGCAGGAGTTGCAATCGATCCTTGAGTTGCTCGCAGTAAGCTTTCAGGTCGGGCGTCGTCATCGGTCCGGAGATGACCAAAGCGAGCACCGGGTCCGTCGTCCCCAACTGCACAACAATGGGGTCCTCAACATCGTCTGGGAAACTGTCAATCGCGTTGACTTCGGTTTCGATGTCCGCCAAGAAAGTAACGAACTCCCCTTGTTCATCCATTTCTGCAACGATTGTCCCAATCCCCTCGCGGGCGTCGGATCGTAGTTCTTTGACAAAGCGAACGCCGTCCACCGCGTCCTCGACCCGCTGGCAAATAGCTTCCTCCACTTCTTCGGCCGTCGCGCCGGGATAGATAACTCGAACCTGTACTTCGCTTGGCGTGATATCGGGAAAGGTTTCTCGCTGCAGTTGACCCAAGCAAAGCAGTCCAATGACGATCATTGCGATCATCAAGAGATTGGCCGCAGTGGGATGCCTTGCGAAGTAGCTGATCATCGCAAATCACCCTCGCCTGCTGCCTCCTCCACCAGGTGCGCGTGAATCTCCGCATCGATAGTGGGTTCTACAAGCATTCCCTCGATGGCCGGCGTTGGATCCGAGACGACCAGACGTTCACCTCCCACGAGTCCTGATTCAATGACTGAGAAACCGCCTTGGCTGAAGGCGACGGTCACCGAACGTCTTTCTAGCCGGTTTTCGCTATTGACCAGATAAACAGCGTCGTCACGGATGCTGGTGCGAGGAACAAAGACCTTGCCCTCTCGAGGAGCGCCACGCAGTTCGACTTCACAGAACATGCCGGGCGATAACGGAGGGCGCTCTCCGGGAATCACATTCTCGTAGGGCCGATCCACGGCGACTACCATTCGCAAGGTCCTTGTCTGTAAGTCGAGTTCCTCTCGAACGCGGTCAAACCGGCCCTCCCACTCCACGGTGAAGTCGCCCGTCCGCAGACGCACTAACGCTTGGACATCGAACAGGTTCCGCACAGTCTGCATGGATTCACTGCTTACGTCGAGTGGCTCTCCATTCGAATCGAGCAGTCTGCGTACCTGATCGATTGGCATCTGCGCTTCCACTTCCGTCACCGCCGCGCCATAAGCGTCGAATAATGCCTGTCCCGCCGCTACGAACTGACCAGATTCGAGCGAAACTGCACTCAGCCGACAATCAAAGGGAGCTCTGATGGTTGTCCTTTCCAAATCGAGCACGGCTTTGCCGAGAGCAGCCTCGCGAGAATCCAGATTCGCCGTTAGCGCTGCTCTTTGGCTTGGCAATACATTAAGTGAGCTACGTAAGGATTGTACGCTCTGCTTTTGGGCTAAGACGTTACGAGAAGTCTGCTCGTATTCCGATTCAGTGACGACGCTGGAAGACCGCAATCGCTCCAATCTCTTCACCTCACGTTCCGCGAGTTTTAGAGACTCTTCTTCGATCGCTAGAGCGTCCTTGTAGTTTTCTTCCTGCGTGTTTAGTTCGACCTGCTGTGCGTGAATCTGCGCCACGTCTGCCTTAAGCTGCGATATCTGTAGCTCATACTCGGTCGGGTCGATCCGCACGGCGACGTCACCTTTCCGCATGATGGACCCAGCTGACAGTTCAGGATGCGTTTCGATGATGCGACCTTTCACTTCCGAGACGGCCGACCAAATGTCCCCTGGACGGGCGTCGCCAAATCCCAAGACTCGCGGAACGACGTTACCCTTAGGAACGTTGATCACCAACAAGGCGCGGCGAGTTTCTGGCAGGGCTTCCTGTTGCGGCACGTCACGTCGCGCGACAACGGCGAACAAAACCGCCGCACCGATCAAAATCGGAGGTAGGATCAGCAGACGACGACTAAAGACTGCGAGAATTCGAGAGAGTTGCATCAGTCAGTGTTCCAGACGGTGCGGGCGTTCGAAACGGAGAGGCGGGCAGTCTATTCTAGTATAGTTCGAACAAGTAGCACTGCAGCAAAGCGAGGCGAGTAGTAGTCCGATGCCAACGCAGAGGAAAAACGGCGGGTGATGTGGTATCCTTGCCGCAGCCCTGGTAGAATCAGCGAACCGGACATTTCCTTCTGGTGAACCTGATAAACCATAAGCGATTCGATCATGTTCTCGACGTTTCCAGTTAGAGTTCTTCTCCTGGCGGTACTGTTGTCAGCCATTGACGTCCCCAGCGGCTTCGCAGCTGACGATCTGAGTGGCGCATGGAAAATGCGACTTTCCTTTGGCGATCGCGGTACTCGTACATCGATCCTGAAACTCGAACGCAAGGACGACGCGCTGACGGGCGTCATGCTGAGTAGTCAAGGTGGCCAGTCCGAGATCGACAATGTACGCTTCGAGAATGGCGAGTTGTCATTCGAAATGACGCGCAAGTGGGGTGATCGCAAATTCACTTCACAATACAGCGGGAAGTTCGTCGATGGCACGATCGAGGGCACCGCGCAGTTCGAATTCCGCGGTCGAAAACGGACGATGGATTGGGTGGCAGCGCGTACTACTTCTAACCCGAGGCCGCAGGCTGCCGAACCGCCACCCGTTGTCGCTGATATTGAACTAACGGCAGACAACTATGAAGTGTGGCGTGATCACATTGTGCCCGAAACAAATGAGCTTGCGTGGAACCAGATTCCGTGGCTCACAACATTCAAGGATGGAATTCTCGCCGCCAATGCAGCCGACAAACCGTTGTTGCTGTGGACGATGAACGGCCATCCGCTCGGCTGTACGTGAAACAACGGAGTTACGGGCCGTGCGTCCGTTTGGTCTGATCCGCGCGTGATCGAATTGGCAGCGGAATTCGTCACCACCACCGACGATGTTAGCCGTTTGCAACGTGGCGATGATCCGGAGTGTGCTTTCTTTCAAGAAATGGCCGACCACGGTCATTACGGGGGACGTCCTGGTTCGACTCGACAGGGAATCTACGTTTGCTGCCCCAGCGGTAAGTTCCTCGCCTCGATTAATCACACCTCGCCCGATCGCGTGGTGCAGATGTTGGAAGAGGGATTAGCCGCCTGGCAGGAAGTGTCGAGCGAAGAGCGTCAACTGGCTGACGAAAGCAAAATCAAGCCACGACACCGCTGGGAAGACAGCTATCCAAACGACGGGCTGGTCATTCACGTGCTGACACGCGATTTGCCAGAGAAATGCACACCCGACGCCCCTTGTGAACCCAAGTGGAACCAGGACTACGCGTGGTTTTCGCGCAGCGAAGCCCGTGAGTGGCTGGGATCCGATCCGCAAGTGGGCGACGTGCATTCGCTGCCCGCATCACTCACGGCGCGTCTGGCTCAATTCCACTTGGTCGACAGTGTGAAAGGTGAGACACCAAGGTTCAGGGCCGGAGACGTTGACGATTCCCTCATCACAACCGAAGTCATCGACCGTGATGGCCCGACGGTAGAACTGCTGATTACCGGTTACACGCAGGGCGCGGCCGGTGAGGGATGGTGGCAATCGGCTAACGGCGTCGTGACACGCTTGCACGGTCATGCCACTTTCGTATTCCGAGACGATGACCCGAATCAAGGCGAATTCACAGATTTGGAAATCGTCGCATTGGGTCGACGGTGGGGACACACTCGGTTCAACGGGCGTGAGCGGGATCCGTCTACCGGACCGTTGGGCTACGTTTTGCGCCTAGCATCTCCCGACGCGCCGCGTATTGCGCCCACTCACATCTACAATTATGGCGCCGATTGGGTTAAGTACCCTTAGCGTCTGTGATTCCTCAAATATTACAGCGTGCCTACTCAGCGAGAACGGCCAGCTAGGAACCGTTTTCAATGGATGCGGATCGGGCGAGAAAAAGGTCCTCGCCGTGTATTCGCGGAGTGTGCTGAAAGAACAATCTGCTAGTGCGGCGAGTCGCTCACGACCTTGCCATCGATAACCACGCCCGTACATTGCGTTGTGTATTCAAACGGGTCACCATCGAAGAGTGCGAGGTCACCGTCTTTTCCGACTTCCAGTGTTCCGACTCGGTCGTCGACTCCTAACAATTTCGCAGCCTCCCGCGTAATGCCAGCCAAAGCTTGTTCGAAAGAGACACCGTTGGCTGCGGCCATGGCGGCTTCGAACAACACGACGCGAGTCTTGGGGACGTAATACTCGTAGCCGCTTTGATACAGGACAGGAATCCCAGCTTTCAGCAGCTTGGCGGGCGTCTCGAAGCTCATGTTCTTGAGATCCCCGGCGGGACGGGCCATGAGCGGGTGGATAATCACCGGCACATCGGCTGCTTTGATCTCGTCGATCAGTAGGTGTGCCTCCGCAGCGCCGTCAAGCCAAATGTGAATGTCGAATTCCTCTGCCAAACGCAGGGCGTTCATGATGTCTTGGGCTCGGTGCGCGGTAACGAGTAGAGGAAGTTTTTTGTCGAGGATTCTTGCTAACGTTTCGAGTCGTAAGTCTCTCGACGGGTCAGCTTTCTTGTCATCGGACGATTCCGTTGCGTCTTTCTCACCTGCTTTTGCCGCGGCCTGCTTCTTTCGATATTCGTCTGCTCGATAAAACTCTGAGCGCAACATTGCCATCATTTTGGCTGAGGTACCAGGAGACTTTCGATCGCTTTTTCTAGCGGCGGTACTGAGCGTTGACGCGACCGCGCAGCTCTCAACAAGGGTTGCCGCTTCGACGGTCGTGCCGGTCGTTTTGACAACGATTGTTTGCCCCGAGATTAACTCGCCAGGACCGTGGCCGGTGTGGACGGTC
>JANQQA010000368.1 GCA_028285205.1 Bythopirellula sp.
GTAGCGCTGACCCAACATGTGTTCAGGCGACGCGTTCCGCTGCTCGCTCGCGAAAGTCTGCTTCGCTGAGCTGCACGCCCTCAATGACTTGCTCGAACACGAGCGTGGTCTTAGGCCAACCAAAGCAGCGGAGCAGCTGATCGAACGCCTCTTGTGGGCAATGCCCGTGCAACTCGACGCGGTGGAGTCGGTCGTCAAAGTCGAACAGGTGCCCGTCGACCTGCCAGCGATCTTTGCCTTTGTTGCCAGAAAGGATCCAAGAGCCATCGGGCTCGAACATCATGCGCGGAAACTGTTCCAGCGCAGCCGCCGCTTCTTCCCACGTGCAGTGAAACGGCTGGCCAAAAAGATTGACGTGGAATCGATACTGTGCGTTCGTCATCGGTGCACGCTGGCATGGGTTCAGGCTGGAGGGAGCCCATGCATCGGAAGGCTGGTGAGTGCGGGAGCGCGTCATGCAGAGGCGCGAGTCGCGTTGCCGCCTATTTTACGCCCAGGTGCTGCGATCGACCAGCCGTCCATGTGGGCTGGCCCGTTGATGGAACCGCCGAGCGGCTGCCGGCGCCGCGAGTCTCAACCGTCGCACGTTGGTAGGTCAATCGACCCGGTGCTTGTTTCGTCCAACCACTGGCTGTGGCAAGTCCGTCCGTAGCAAGCTCGTGTTGCTTGGAGGAACGCCAGCCGCCTGGGCTGGGCTGCTTTTCTCTTGCCAGCTTCAGTCGCCGGTCGTCGGAAACCGTGCCGGTCGTTGTGCGCAGTGGATTGTCTGAATCGCTCGTGTTCTTCGCCAGCGGCATCGGCTCTGGACCGTTGTCGCCGAGATCAGCAAGCAGTTGAGCCTCGAAAGGCAACTTCGTGAGCAGCTTACGTCCATCTGAAGTGAGCAGGCGAACCCACAGCTCCAGTGGTGCGGCGGGCAACTGGACCTGCTCGAGGGGCAGCTCCAGATGCAGGCCATCGCCCAAGTCCGACGACTGCCAGGCAGTCACGGTTTCCTCAGGCGTGAAGTTCCATCGCTTGAGCCGCTTGAGCTTGCCATCCTTGGCTGGGGTCATGACCATGAGCGAGACCTCACCGTCGAGGTCGACCGGCTCGCTGTCGTCGTCAAGGGCCTCAACAACCGTCAGCAGATTCGCCGCTGACGTGTCATCGCCCTCACCCCGGAACAGATGCTTGACCTCCAAACGGCGCGGTAGACGATCGCTCGTCGCCGGCGATTCCTCAGTCTGTTGCTCGGCCAACAGCTCGTTATTGTCTTCACCAGGGAGCGCTGGTGGTAACTCCTGCTCATCGGAGACGAAGTCGACTGGATTAGGAATGCTGAGTGGTCTTCCGTCTGCCGATTCGAATTCGAGTTCGACGGCGGCGACCTGTTGCAACGCCTGGGGATCCTCGATGTCAGTGAGGGGCTCGCCCATTTCCACCTCGATGTCTGGAACCTCCATGTCCTCAGGTGAAATCTCTTGTGGTTGTTCCAGGTCCTGATTTTCGAAGGGTGCGGGCAAGTCCTCTTGCGGTTCTTCCACGATCGATTTTTCTTTAGCGCTGCGATTGGGCGGCGTTTTTTTGCTCTTAGAGCTGCTGGAGCTCGACGAAGGACGATACACTTCTTCGGAGTACACGGCCGTTTGCGATGGCGAGCAGCCACGACATTCGCGCAGCTTCTCCGAGTAATCCACGACATAGCCCTCGAGCTCGTAGATGTAATCTTCCTGCACTCGCAGCTCACGTTCGAGCAAGTCAATCTGATTGTCGGTCGTGGAACGACAACCCGTTGTACCGAGCAACAACAGCTGGCTAAGTCCGAACACAAAGAGGATTGCGTGTCGGCGGTTCGTCAATTCTGCTTCAGAAATGGAATTGCACATCGGATTGCAGTAGCCCGTGGTAGAAGAGGCAAGCAGCCAACAGTCGGTGCAGACCGTGGCGTAGGTGCGAAGAAATAGAAAAACCACGTCGAGCCGTCAAGCGAGATCGAAGCCAAGAGGTAACTACCTCGAGCACGCAGGCGATGCGTGCCTGCAAGCATTGGGCCTCACAGAGAACAGAACGCTGCAGGCAGGCTTTGGGTGGACGAGACGATGCTAGCGCACCAGCGCCGACCACGTTCGAGATTCACGCGGCCATCGAGTGCCGGCGTCAAGCAGAAATGCTAGCTAGGTCGCTGCGAGTTCCATCTTATCGATCACTTTGTCGATGATGCGGTACTCCATCGCCTCCACGGCCGACATGAAGTGATCGCGGTCGGTGTCTTTGTCGATTTGCTCCAGCGATTGGCCGGTGTGTTCAATCAGGATGCGATTGAGCTTGTCCTTGGTCTTCTTGTACTCCCTGGCGTGAATCATGATGTCTTCGGCGGTGCCTTCCATGCCGGCGGAGGGCTGATGGATCATGATTCGCGAATTGGGGAGGGCATGACGCTTGCCAGCGGCACCGGCCGCTAGCAGCAAGGCGCCCATCGAGGCCGCCTGGCCAAGGCAATAGGTCGCGACGTCGCAGGTGACGAACTGCATCGTATCGTAGATGGCCATTCCGGCCGTCACGCTACCACCCGGCGAGTTGATGTAGAAGTGGATGTCAGCCTTGGGGTCGTCGCTTTGCAGGAACAGCAGTTGCGCGACGATGCTGTTTGCCACATCATCGTTCACACCTGAGCCCATCAGCACGATGCGATCCTTCAGCAAGCGGCTGTAGATATCCATGGCCCGCTCTTCGCGGCCCGACTTTTCAATGACGTAAGGAATGAGCGCCATGGTAGGTTCAATCCGTTGGGGAGGTAGATAGTGGTCAGTAGTCAGTATTCAGTCGCCAGTAGGACGCGCCGCCCACACAGTGGCCATTGCCCCCTGACAGAAGACGGCAACGATCAGTCTTCGTCGTCGTCCTCGTCACTGCCGGGCGGCTTGGTGAGGATGTCGTCGACGATGCCGAATTCCTTGGCTTCGGCGGCGGTCATGTAGTAGTCGCGATCGCAGGCCTTGCCGATTTCTTCGGCCGTTTTTCCACAATGCTCGGCGAGGATCAGGTTTAGCGCTTCACGCGTCTTGATAATCTCGTTTGCTTGAATCTCGATGTCGGATACTTGGCCGCCGACACCACCGTGGGGCTGGTGAATCATCACCTTCGAGTGCTGCAGGGCGTAGCGTTTACCCTTCTCACCACCAGCCAGCAGAACCGAACCGCCACTGGCGGCCAGCCCGACGCAGTAGGTCGAAACCGGCGGAGTAATCATCTGCATCGTGTCGTAGATGGCCATCGTGGCGGTTACGCTGCCACCTGGAGAGTTGATGTAAAAGTGAATGTCCTTGCGGCGGTTTTCGCTCTGCAGGTAGAGCAGCTTCATCACCAGTTCGTTGGCGTTACCGTCGTAGATTTCGCCTTGCAGGAAGATGATGCGATTCTCCAGCAGCAAATCGCCAAGCGTCATCTGACGCTGGCGTTGATAGCTGCTTGCCGCAGCGGCTAGCTGAGGATCCACCGCTAGCGGCGAATTGGGAGAGGCGTTGTTCATGTTGTTCAATCCTTTGCGTTGCACTAGGCAAGGGGAAACGACGCTGGTGACAGAGTCACTAGCCATCCACTGCGACCTACGTGAGGACGTCGCGTGATTGAGTTACGACGATTCGGTTTCGGTGTCTTCGGTTTCGGAGGCGGCGCTTTCGGCAGCGGGAATCGACGCGGCGGCGTCGCCACCACCGGCTGCGAGGTAGACAGCCTCGACGTCGAGACTTTCAGGCTCGTAAGGCTGGTCGTTGAACTTGGCTTGATCTTGAACCAGCTCCAAAACTTTGCGTTCCAAGATTTGATTCTGCAGCACATCCATCAAGCCACGCTTCTCGATTTGAGCTCGCACGCGACGGGGCGATTCGCCACTTTGCATGGCCATCAAAAAGATTTCCTTCTCGAAGTCGCCCTCTTCGGCCTCCACGCTCTCGTCTTCAGCAATGCGCTCGAGGATGAAGTGCTCTTTGAGGCCTTTAGCGGTCGAGGCACCGCTGTTTTGACGAAGCTGATTCTCGCGAGCGCGGATTTCGGCCTCGCTAAAACCAGCGCGGCGGAGTTCCATGACGGCGCGTTCCAGCTCGCGGGCGCTTTGGCGTTTGAGCAACCCAGGTGGTAGGTCCCAACTCGCCGACTCGGTGAGTAATGCGGTGATTTGACCGCGTATCTTTTGCTGTTGCTCGTATTCCAATTGCCGCTGCAAGTCAGCTCGGATTGCTTCTCGGAGCTTTTCTTCCGACTCGAAGCCGCCGATTTCCTGCAAAAAGTCTTCGGTGAGCTCCGGTAACTTGAGCTGCTTGACTTCCAGGACTTCGAACTCCACATCGACCTGCTTGCCGCGTAGCGCCTCGTTTGCAGCATCCCCGGTGAGCTCCACTTTGCCGGAGCGCTTGTCCCCAGCCTTGGCACCCTCCATGAGTTTGTCGAAGCCTTGCAACTCTCCGTCGCTAAAGCTGAGCGTGGGGCGAATCCGCGTGACGCGTTCTTCGTCGCGCACCAGCTGCTCGCCCTCGTGGCTGGTTGTGATGTTGGCCGTCAAATAGTCACCGACCGAGGCTTCACCCTCGTGGGGAGTGAGCTGGCCGTAGCGAGTGAGCATCTTCTCAAGTTGCTGATCGATGTCTTCTTCGCCAAATTCTCGCACGGGGCGATCGAGCTTCAGGCCGCGCCATTTGGGCATCTCAAATTCGGGACGGACTTCGATATCGAATTCGAAGGTCATCGGCCCTTCGTCGGGCACTTCTACCGCATCGAGATTGAGTTCAGGCTCGCTGATCGCGGTAAAATCTTGTTGCTCGCTGATCTGGCCCAAACTGTCCATCAGGAGCGAACCTTTGATCTGCTCGCCGATTTCCTTCTTATAGCGGCTCTCGACCAGCTTGCGCGGCGCACGGCCGGCGCGGAAACCGGGTACATTGGCCGTCGGCATCAACTCGCCGAACGCATCGTCGAGATAGCGATCAATGTCGTCGCGCGAGACGGTTACGGTCACATGCCGCTCGCATGCGCTGGGGCTGGTAACCTCGACCTCGAGGGTCAGGTCCTGCGACTCCTCGGACTGTTGTTCTTCAACCAGGGTGTCCGCATCTTCTGCTTGTTCGTCAGCCATCAATACTTGCCTGTAAACTGGTGGGGTTCTGTAGGATTGTTCGCACGCTGCGCTGCGAGGGCAAATCCGAAGTTTCAGTGCCAAAAACAAATGGCCCGCGACCCTCTTCGCTGGCCTGTACGGCAGGACAGGCAATCGGAGGTGCGGGCCCTCAACATTTGACCAAAAGAGCGGGTGATCGGATTCGAACCGACGACAACAACGTTGGCAACGTTGTGCTCTACCAACTGAGCTACACCCGCACGACGCCCTTATTGTCTAAGTATCGTCCAAAAGCCAGCAATGGGGAAGCACCCTAGAGGCTTGGGACGACTGAAGGCGAATCTTCAAATTATAGGACCCCCAGACGCCCATGCAAGGGGACTTGAACAGGCCAATTCGTCCCCTGGGGCACCGGGTCGCTTCCCGCGCAGCGATTGGTCGGCGGATAACGATCCGGGTGACCTCCGGCCGTTGGCCGATTTTGGTAGAATAAGGCACGCAACGATCTCGTGCATTCACTGCTCGACTGAAATTCCACGGCTGGTGGCATGCTGTTGTTCAAAAAGAAGTTCTTGCCAGCAATTCGCGCGGGAGCAAAAACGCAGACGATTCGGCTGTGGCCGTGGCGGCGCATGCGCGGTGGGCAACGGAGCTATATCCCTGGCGTAGGCTACATCAGGGTCGACTCGGTCGAGGAAGTCCGGCTCGAAACGTTGACGGACGAAGACGCGATCCCCGACGGCTTTGACTCGGCAGCTGAACTACGCGACGAAATCGAGTCGCTCTACGTCGACCAGATTGCCGCTGGGTACACGGCCTTTCGTGTGTCATTTCACGTCATCGACGTGGCAGCTCAGAAGGAAACGCGTACGTCTAATCCAGCAAGTCGCGAAGCTCGTCGGCCGAGAAAGGCTTGACGAGATAGCCGTCCAACCCATGGTCCGTCGGTTCCTCCAACGAGCCCGAGCCGGTCATGCCGATGAACTTCGGTGTTTTGGTCAGGTCGACGCTGAGGGCGTCTTCGCGCAGTCGTGGCACGGCGGCAAAACCGTCTTCGTCGTTCAGATGATGATCAACGAGCACTGCGCTTAGTGAATGACTGGCAATCTGGTGCCGCGCTTCGTCTAGCGAGCTGGCGGTGATCGCCTTGATACCGATTGAGCTGAGCAACTGGACCATCGCCTTGCGAATCAATTGATCGTCGTCGACGATCAAAATCGTCTGGTCGACGGTGATCGGCTCCACTTTGGCCTGGCCGGAAGATCGTTTCTGCGCGGCTGAGCGCGCCGGATCAATACACCGGCGGATGGTCGCGCCAAGCTGTTGCGAGCTGAGTGGTTTGATGATGAATTCGTCGATTCCGTGGCGTTGGAGTTCCTCTTCGTTGAGCAATCCGGCGAAGCCGGTCATCAAGATCACCGGCATGTCGCGACGTATCTTACGGATGCGCCGCAGCAGTTCGACGCCGCTGGTATGCGGCATGGTCATATCGGACAGCACCAGATCGAACTCGTCGGGTTGAGTCGAGAAGCGTGTGAGAGCTTCGTTCGCTGACGTACACGCGGTGACCTGATAGCCGAGTTGCTGGAGCATAAACTGTGTCGAGTCGAGAACTACATCCTCGTCGTCGACCACCAGTATTCGCTCCGTCCCTACCGCTGTTTGGGTGGTTCCTGCCAGGCTTTTGGCCGGCACCGGTTTTTTGTCGGTACAAGGCAGGTAGACGACAAACGTGGTGCCCTCGCCCACGCGGCTCTGCACGTCGATCCGGCCGCCCAGACCTGTGACCGCCCCATGCACAACCGAGAGGCCCAAGCCCGTGCCCTCGCCAGGCGGCTTCGTCGAGAAAAACGGATCGAAGATTCGTTCGAGATGCTCCGTCGCGATCCCCGCACCGGTATCCTGCACAACCAGCTGCACGTACAGCCCTTTCGGCAGGTCGACGTGTTCAAGCATCAGCTCACTGGCCGAGACGTTCAGCGTTCCGCCTGCCGGCATCGCCTGGCAAGCATTCGTGCACAGGTTCGAGAGAATTTGATACAACTCCGTGGGGTCGGCTTCGACTGTGCCGCATTCGCTGTCTACAGAGACCTCAAATTGGATCTGATTGGGTACCGAGGCACGCAGCAGCTGCAAAGTGTCTTGA
>JANQQA010000024.1 GCA_028285205.1 Bythopirellula sp.
CGCTCAGGTCGGGAATCACGTTGCGATATTCGTACGGTGCAAGCCTGGCCATGGCCACATCACCAGGATCATCGCGAAGTCGTTCAGCGAGGCGGCTCAGTTCTGCCCGAGAGTGTGTGAGTAACCGCTTGCGATCGTCTTTGCGAAGCGTGTCTGAGTCTTCAGGCGGCATTTCGCCAGCAGATACGCGGGCGACGATTCGATCCAATATGCGAGCCCTGGCTTCGTCAGAGACCGTGCCCAGTAGTGACGCTGTCAGGTCAAGCTCGCCCTCGGTCGTCGAATCGTTGTGACAGTCTATGCAGTGTTGTTCAACCAACAACTTCAGGGAATCGTCGGCCGAGGCCACGTGAGCCAGTGCTAGGAGGAGCGAAACGGCAAGAGCAATTTTCATGAACGTACGCCTGGGGAATGACTATCAGCGTCTGTTTGCCTCATTGGATTCCCCGCCCGAAGGCTTCGAGGCTGGATAGCCGCATTTCGTTGTACTCTCTCGAAGCGAGAACTCCGTCAGCGCCCGCATCAAAAGCTCTCTCGACCGCCGCTGTAAGCTGTGCGGGGTCGCTGGGTCGGGGCTCCATTCCCTTGGGCACATACCAGGGGATGTCGATGCCGATTCCCGCATAGACCTTCGCCTGCTTACCGACAGACTGTTTGCAGCGAAGGACTTCACGATAAACGTATTCAGGGCCCAGCCCCTTGCGGTCAAGATCTTTGACCCCTGGCTGGGCCGAAGGATCGTGCCCGAAAAGTCCGTAGTACAACTGCAGTGACTGCTCAAGTGAGAGGTCGTTGAAGATTCGATCCTTCACACGGTCAAGAACCCACCAGCGGAGCCGCGGCCCCATGGATTCGTGGTACACGATGGGCTTGATGTAATCAGCGTTCTCCGCCATGCGGCCGTAGCTGATCGCACTGCGATAGAAGAAATCCCAGCTCGAACGTTGGTGATCAACGTGTCTTCCGGAATCGATATCAGGGCGAATGCTCTTGGCAATGCGATGGACTTCAGAACAAATCTCTTCATCCGCCTGGAACCACTCGTAGTCCCAGCTCAGCACCTCCGGATGCTGGTAGATGATTCGCATGACTGATGACAGCACGCCATCGGCCGTCTGAGGCTGAGTTCGCGTCGTCTTTCCAGCTGTAGAGCTTGACTCCACAGACTTTATCAGTGAGTACAGTTTGGAGAAGCCTGCCTTCGCACGGTCAGGATCGATTCCCTTCTGCTTGTTGCGTCGGACACAATGTTCGCAAAAGCAGGTCGGCGTGACTCCTCGATAAAGCACATGCGAAAGCGGACCGGTTCGTTCCGCTCCGTATTGCAATCCGTCGAGCCCGTAGTTTGTCACTAGCTCGCGAATCGTTGTATAAACCCATTGGCGGTAGTGCGGGTTGTTCCAACACGGACCGTGCCCTCTCTTGCCTTCATGATCAACCGTGAGAACGTGTTTGTACCCCGGAATGCGAGCCTCGCGTCGAGCGTCCGCTTCGAGAATCCGGGCGTAGACTCTCATGCCACGCTGCTCGGCTGGCTTTTGGATCTCATGAAAGAGGTCCCGATCTCCATATTCAAGATCGCTGTTCGGCTTCTCGTGCTGAACAACTTTCCCAGCAAACGCCTTGGTGCTGTTCCGCACCCAAAGATAGGGCAAGCGGCTCTTGAAAAAGTCGCGAACGGGCACACCATGGTCAGTGGCCAACACATTTTTTGGTTTCGTCCCCGCGTGGTAGGTCTGCGAGTAGATGAACAATGTGTTGATCGATGCCTTCTCCTGAAGCGTGTCGAGACAACGGTCGATGCCTTCATCAAACAGCGACACCGGCGCGATCTGAACGCCAACCATGGGCTTGTATCGGGGGCTTCCAGCCGCCGATACGGCGGCAAGATCCCGCTGATACAACGTGGCGAGTGCCGCGGTTTTTACAAAATCACGTCGCTTCATTGGCATGCACTTTCCGTCGACCAGTCACGAGCCGGCGCGGGTTGTCGCTCAACATCCGTCGCAACTCTGCTTCGCTTAAACCCATTTCAAGCAATCGTCCTGCGTGCCGACCAAAAGCTTCGATTGGCGGACCGTTAGCCGGCTGGCCAAAGTCAGACGATAGAATCACGTTGCTTGCGCCAACGGATCGAATTTGGTCCGCGATCAACTCAAGTGGAATCGTTCCCGGGCAACACTCCGTGACTGCAAGAAAACAGTGCTCGATCATCGCGCCCTGAGCGACACATACCCGCTGATCGTCCACTGCCATGTCAGGAACGGACTGCGAAGCGTGAGTGACAACCATCCGTTCGACGCCTCGCGATTTGGCAAACTCAAGCAGAACCAAAGTTTCTCTTGGCGAGATGTGCCCAGTCGCAAGGACCCCGTCGTGCTCTGCGATCAGTTCGACGATCGCATGAACTTCAGGAAGAAGTTTTTGATTGCCGTCCAGGATCGAAAGCCGTCGCACTCCGTCCGCAGGATGTGGAACGGGAGTGACCTCGGCGCCAAACAGCTCGATATGATGATCTGCCGAGTACGTTGGGAAGTAGACGATGTCGACTCCGCTGGAAAGCGCCGACTCCACAGCCGACGGATTCAGTCCGCCAACGGGCGGATTCAAAGCGATCGAGCTGAAGAATTGTGGACCATCCGGATACATCCGGTTCAACGCGTGACACCGGCCGACTGTTGACGTGATGTGATCTTTCAACCCAACGCCAGCCATTCGAGCTTCGCTGGCGGCGCGGGCCAGGTCAAACACATCCTGCGCGCGCGGAACAACGTCCGGGGAGCAATGCACATGGAGATCGAATGCACCTCGCAGCAAAGAATCCATGACTCAAAGCTCCTTGTAGCTTCTAGAGCAAGTGAGTCGAGAATCGACGTGTCGCTTCGACCGTTGCTGCAAGTCGGCATCAGTGATGCCCGGCGACTCGGCGATCGGTGCTGATGGCAGGCAGAGTCCAGCTAAACGGAGGAGTCTCATGCAACAACCTCTGGTACGGTTGCTGTGCTATCGGCAAACGCACCGGTTTCGATCCCCGCCGACTGAGCAAAGGTGAGCCATAGGTTGGCCACCGGAGTTTTGTCAAAGCGATGGTGTCGTCCGGTTTCAATGGCTCCACCAAGTCCTCCGGCGGTCACGATGGGGAGATCGTTGTAGTCGTGAACGGTTCCGTTCCCCATGCCGCTGCCGAAGGTGAGAAGCGAGTGGTCGAGCAGACTGCCCTCACCATCAGAGATTTCGCTCAGCCTTCTCACCAGATACGCAAACTGCGAAACGTGAAAGCGATCGATCTTCTTGAGTTTCTCTTTCGCTTCTTCACCCTTGGTGTGAGTGAGGACGTGATGATTCTGCGCGTTGTCGAAGACGCCGTGGTAAATTCGCGGCGTGTCCCAACGTTCGGGATCAATGACCAGGGTGGCGACTCGTGTGAGGTCTTGCTGGAAAGCAATCGCCATCAAGTCCATCATCAGCCGGAGATACTCACCGCGATCCTCCGGCTTGCCGTTTGGTCGGCGGATTGGCGACGTACTGGCGGCGTCCTGCCGCCGTGGAACTGTTGGATCGGGCGGCAGGATGCCACCGATACGACGCTCAGTTTTGAAACTGTTTTTAGCCGTGAAGTGCTGCTCGGCCTTTTGAATCTGCTTTTCGATCTCACGGACCGAGTCGAGGTATTCGCCGAGCTTTGCTTTGTCAGCGCCTCCGAGAGATCGTTCCAGGTTGCGAGCGTCAGTCAGCACAGCATCCAAAACACTGCGAACTCGCGGATCCGGTTTACCAAACAGTCGATCGAAGACGTCCCGCGGGTTCTTCTGTACGCTGGCTGCATAGCCGGGACCGTACCAAGAGATGTTCTCGAAGTATCGCGTCTCTTTCTGATTTGTGTGGTCGTTGCAACTTAGTTCGAGGGACGGCAGCAGCGTGTCCTTGCCGATCTGTCGCGCGATCATCTGATCGAGCGAAGTGTTGACCGGGAACCCGCCGTCGAGAGCTTCCGTCGGTGGCGAACTGGATAGCCAACAACAACCAGCTTGGGCATGCACTCCCGTGCCTCCTCGGAACTCACGATCAAGCCCCGTGAAGACGTTTAGGTGCTTGCGGAACGGCGCCAGTGGTTCCAGCGAATGGGTCATTTCCCAGTCGACACCGGTCTTCTGTGGATGCCATGCTTCCTGCACGACGCCATTGGGAATGTAGATCCACGCGAATCGCTTCGGTGTGGCACGAGTTGTTGGCTTGGCGATTGCTGGTCGCATGGCCTCAAGCCAGGGCAGGGCAAACGCCACGCCCGCTCCACGCAGCAACGCACGGCGCGACAGTGAGCGATTGCCGAAGCTGACGGACTTATTCTTCATGTTCACTCTCGTTTGTTGAGACATGCACATTGCGAAACGGATAACTCTTGGCGATTTCCAGAATCAGACGAGAGATGCGGTAGTCGTCCTTGACGGTTCGATCCACGATCCGGTCAACAGCAGGAACGTCGAAGTACTCGAGCTTCCTTCCCAATGCGTAGCTCAGCAGGTGCTCCGCGAATCCTTGTACAAACCGTCGCTCCTGAGTCATCAACAGAGCGCGAAACTCCTCAGGCGTGTGGAACTCGCCAATCCCCGGCAGCGCGCCCGACGAGTCAATAACACCATCACCGTCCTGATCTCGCCAACGACCAATAGCGTCAAAGTTCTCCAAGGCAAATCCAGGCGGATCGATGCGGTTATGGCAGACGGCGCACGCCGCGTTCTCTCGATGCCGCTCCACTTTTTCTCGCAGAGTCAGCTCCGTGGCGCCCTCCTGCTCATCGATATCAGCGACCGCCACCTTGGGAGCGGGCGGGTGCCGATTGAACACGGTATCGAGAATCCACACGCCACGACGAATCGAGCTGGTTCGATGTGGAAATGAAGTTAGCGTGAGCACCGCCGGGCTGGTGACCAGACCACCTCGCTGCGAATCGAACTTTTTGACGCGATTCCAGACGCGATCGCTCTGCTGGTCATCCGCGAACAGTTCTCCGCCATCAGCGAACTTTTTCAATTCGGTTACATCCCGCCCATAGTACTGCATCATCTTGCTATTGATGAACTGGTAATCGGCGTCGAGAAGTTCGGTGACCGGACGGTTCTCCACAAGGATCGTTTGGAACTGCAACAACACTTCGCCAAACATATCTTGAGCGAGTGTCCGCTTGCCTAAAGGTCCAGAATAAAACACGGGGAACTGCCGCTCGTCCGGCTGCGCGGTCCACAATTCCGGGAGTCGCAGCCACTGGACGAAGAAGTTCTCTGATAGTTCGATGGACCGCTTGTCCCTAAGCATCCGACGAACCTGCGCTTCGAGTACCTTTTCATCCTGCAGTCTTCCCTGAGCGGCAACCTCGAAAAGTTCGTCATCCGGCATGCTACTCCACAGAAAGTAACTCAGCCGAGACGCCAAGTCATAATCTGAAAGTCGATGTATCGGTGACATCCTGTCGCCGTTTACTGCGGCCGGATGCCGCCGATACGTCGCAAACAGGAAACTGGGGGACGCGAGGATTGCCTGAATCGCCGATCGCATGGCCGACTCGTCACCAGCGCCGGATTCAATTTCTCCGCGATAGAGGTTGTGATAGACCGCGACCTCTTCCTGCTGGATGTTTCGACGAAATGCTCGACGCAGGAAGTGAGTTAAACGCTTCTCGGCCGATTGCGTCGCGATGTTGCGATTGAGCTTTGCTCGCGGCGCTTCGACTTTGGGAATTGCAACGACGACAGGTTCTTCCGCCTGAACCAGCGGCTGCAGATTCGGTTTATCACCAGTGATAAACGCCAGATCGTCAATGAGCACGTAGTCGCCAGAGAACTTGCTCCCGTCGATTAAGAGACGCTTGATGAACAACCCCTTGGGTGCGGCAAACGCCGCAAAAGTATTGTCCGCTCCGGCGCCGCTCTTAAGCGTCACAGTCAATTGGTGCGATGTGTCATTGCCATAGGTTGCTTGGAGAAGAATGGTTCCTTCCTGGCCATGCCGGCTCAGCAGCACAACCCCGAGTTCGCTGATACCGGCGAACTCACCTTCACTCGTCGACTGAAAGGTCAGTTCATACTTTCGTTGCCCCTTCTTGTAATTCGCAAGCAAAGTGTCGCCGCTGCTCTCGTTCGCTGTTGCAAAGGGAGCGAACCACCAGTCCTCATTGGGATTGATCGCGAACGTTCGAATCGCATTCTTCCCATAGGCGACACGCACCAATCCACCTTTTCCTGCAATCTTTGTGTTTCGCAACTCTTCGCCGCCAAATACTCCGCCACGATCCTCAGCGAATGCGGCGTCGACTCGCTCGCGAAACTGTTCAAGGTTGAACGCACTTCCGTCGGCGGTACGACTGACGTTGTCATTGGTCGCCAACTGCGTATTGCTGCTCGCCAACGGTTTGGATCTGGGCGACGCTCCCGGAGCCGTCTGGCGGAACCGCGCGTGAGGAAACAACTCCTCCATGCGTTCCGCTCGGCTGAGGAGCTCCGGATGGAAGGCGATCTCGCCCGCCAGGCGTACGTATTGCTGCAGTCGGACCGCTGAGAGGCTTTGAGCATCACCGCGGTTTGAGAATCCGTACTCGGCGCGGCTATCACCCGGCATGCCCGCCTCACGCAGCAGAACAGGATACTTCGCACCGTACTCGCGAGCCGCCATCGTCAAACGATCGGGCATCTTCCTAGATTCGGGCTGATAATGATTCCGCTCGAACGGTAATCGCTCAGAGAACATAAAGACGTCCGTTTCCAGCCCCAGCAGGTCACGTAAGGTGTTGTTGTACTCGAGCCTTGTGAGCCGTCGCAAAACGGGTCTACCGGGATCACGCTGACCGTCTAACGACGGCATCGCCAGCCATTGTCGAATGCCCTCTGTCAGTTGCTTCCGCTGAGCGACAGTCGGCTGCTCGCTATCGGCAGGAGGCATGTCAAAAGCCTCGATTGCGTCGAGGACTCTCTTCAGGGTTGGCCCGGTTTCTCGCACTGATGCTGAACCAAAGTCGGCAGTCAAACTGAGCCCGCCTTCTGGAGATTCGTCCGGCGCCCCGTGGCAATCGGCGCAGTATTGCCGAATAAGATTCGTGGTCTCGTCAGCTGGAAGCGGAACGCTCACCGCCAGTAACAAGACCGTGAGGAGTAGGCACGACTGTTGCCGATGAAATTTCAACGCTGATTCGCCTCCGCCTCATTGGTGATCCACATTCGATCGATCGTCAGCCCTGCATCCTCGTTCTCGGTTGAGATATGGATGAGGTACGCTGCGATACCTGCCAATTCTGATGGTCCGTTTACTCTTTTCCCCTGCTTCATTTGCCACGCGACATCTTTCAGTGGAATCGAAACCGTCTTCCATGTGTCCGGGGGCAAGTCCTCATTCCACGCCTTCTTCGTATAGAACAGGTTGCCTCCGACCCTTCCTCTGGCGGGAGGATACGAGCGTGTTCCAATCATGATGGTGATGCGAGCAAACGCTCGCTGCCGAATCCTCAAGTGCAACACCGAGTCCCTATCGATTTTGCACAATGCGTGTTCCCCTTCTTGCCAGGCATTGTGACTTGTAATGACGAATCGTTCGCTATTGCTCCGCCTCGGTCGAATAGCCTGCACGGTCGTTGCATTCTCGAGCTCGATAAGCTCGCCCGTCCGCCAGCCCGCCGGAAGACCATCCTCGAAGTCTTCCCGCCATTCGCGCGGCAAATCGGGAAACGGATGCGACTGTAGGGGCTCAACGGTCGACTCAGTGGCCGTCGCGAATCGCCCCGCTGCAACCTCCACTCGCTGACCATCCGCCTTCCGTGTCATCGCGACACGTCCGGTAGCGACCCCCAATTGAGTTGAAGCCTCTCGCACTTCGACTCCGAGCGTTGTCCCTAGCACTTCAAGCGTGGCTGCCTGCGTGACAATTTGCAGAGGGCGTCCTTCGGGTTGCGGAGCTACGTCAGCCTGAACCAACCCCGACAGCATTGTTATCTGCTTCGATCCGTCGGGCCTTGCAGTAAGTCTGACCTTGGTTTCACCCAGCAGCTCCAGCTTCGTTCCGTCGGCATATACAATCTCGGCAATATCAAACGCTTGCGATGTTTCAATCGTTTCGTTTGAGCGTACTGCCACCGAGTCGTCTGCGGTTACAACGGAACGAACCTTTTCGTCTGCGTCGAGAATTCTGACATTTGAGCCATGCGGAATTAGTTGAGCAATCGCTCGGTGCTCGTGCTCGTTTTGATCGATCGCAAAGATGACAAAAAGAAGGCAGGCAGCGAGTGCAGCGATACTTGCAACCACAAGAGTAAACTGCAAGCTCTTGTTTCCGGCAGCATCGGTCAGTTCCCGGACGGGCGTTTGGGACTCACTGACAACCCGCATCACGCCTTCTTCGACTCGCTCACAACGCTCTTGTCGAATCTGCTCGAGCACTCGGTCGGCGATTGATGAGCGACCGCAGGCCTGAAGTTGCGATTCCAACTCCATCAGCTGCAGCAAGGACTGCTGGCCTTCGGATTCTTGAGTGAGCTCGGCCAATTCTCCGACCTCGTCCTCCTTGATGGTGTCATCGAGCAGTTTCAGGGTGAGTTCATCGAGACGCTTCATGAATCGCCTCCTGCTAGAGCCAGCTGAGATTCTATGCAGTCGCGCAGTGACAGCCTGGTTCGATAGAGCAGCTGACTTGTCGCCGTCACTGACCGCTGGAGCCGATCAGCCAGCGCTTCGAGTCCAAGTCCTTCGTCGTACCGACCCTCAATTGCGGCAGACGCAGTCTTGGCCAACCGTTCCCGACACCTGGCAAGAGCGTCTGACAGCGCATCAGCCCCATCCGGCGACGACTCCCTGCTCGTCATCGCATCGAGATAGTGCGAGTACAGCTCCATCCGCCGGTCTTCGCGCGAGCGACGCCGCAGTTCATTCCGCACGAAGTTTGCGGCGATTCCCAGCAGCCAGGGGTGAAACGGCTCCGCCAGATCAAAGGAATCCAGCCGACGATAGGCTGCAATGAAAACGTCTTGGGTCACATCCTCAGCCGCACTCCGGCTGCCAAGCACGGGCGCAGCGAGCCTGAACACATCCGCCTCAAACGTGCGAACGATGACACGGTATTGGTCCAAGTCCCCTGCCAGTACTTTTTCGATGATTTCGCGAATCGAGTCATTCATATCCACCAGGATATTGTCCGCGCACCGACTCAGATAACGCGCGAATTCAAAAAAGTCCTCGAAGAACCGTCAAACAAGACGCCTCAGCCTGAGGTCCAGATATTTGCACAACCGTCCGAAAGTTTCCCGACTAGAATTCGAACCACACTGACGAACACCGAGAGTAGCGACTGGATTTGAACTCCGTAACTCGTGACCTGCCAGTAGGTTTTGGCAGTTGCCCCTCGTTACATCCTGGACAGCATTGCCCGCTTGAACTGACTGAGTTGAGCTTGTTGGTTCTCGTAACTCGCTAATGCTAAATGAGAAACAAAAGTTACAGAAAGCTGCAGGCGAAACATCGTCGCCCTCGGGTTCGACCAGAACGTAGATCTCGACATCTTCGGTCGAACAATCTGACGCTCAACCAATTGGGTTGCAAGTTACCAGAAGTCAGCGACGGAACTCGGCAGCGCGAATCTCGTGTTGCTTGAGCAACTTGTGTAGCCCCTGTCGAATAGCTCCTTATGCGACCGTTTCGAAATCACCTGTCAAGATGATGGCTGGCCTTTCGACGTTTGATGTTGCACTTCCGCATTTTCCCGTAGAGAGTCGTTGGCTTAACGCCAAGTAATGCAGCTGCGCCATCGGGGCCGTACACTTTTTCCCCAGTCCGCTTCAGGGCGTCGAGGATGGCCTGCCGCTCGATTTCTGCAAGCGATTGATTGGCGTTTGCAACTGCTGTGGAGCTCTTCCGCGAGGGTCCCGAAAGCCATCTGTCGTCCACTTGTAATGTGTCGCCCGTGCTTACGATCATAGAACGCTCTACAATGTTCTCGAGTTCACGAACGTTACCCGGCCAGTCGTAGCCCATCAACAGGTCCATAGTTCGTCGATCTACTCGGGTGACGATCTTGTTCATCCGCTGGCAGAATCGCTCGATGAAGTGATTGAGGAGTGCGGGGATATCCTCGCGTCGGTCACGGAGTGCGGGAACACGAATTGGAAAAACATTGAGCCGGTAGTATAGGTCGTCACGAAATTTTCCCTCGTCAGCGTGTACCTTCAAGTCTCGGTTGGTCGCCGCGATCACACGTGTATTCACGTCGATGGGATCGCTGCCGCCCACACGCTCGATGACGCGTTCTTGCAGCACTCGCAGGAGCACGACCTGAATCTCGGAAGGGATCTCGGATATCTCGTCCAGAAAGATACTCCCGTCATGGGCAAGTTCGAATCGCCCCCGGCGCTGTTCATTGGCGCCGGTGAAGGCGCCAGCTTCGTGACCGAACAACTCGCTGGCAATCAAACTTGGCGGCAAGGCGGCGCAGTTGACCTTCACCAGCAAGTTGCCGCGTCGCGGGCTGAGATCGTGAATCGCTCGTGCGATGAGTTCCTTACCCGTTCCCGTTTCGCCGAGAATGAGCACGGTTGAATCCGCCTGCGCGACCTGCTCGACGGCCACCCGTACTTGCTTCATGCCGCTACTGTCGCCAATGATGCTACCAAAGTCGCGTTCGGCTCGAATCTCGTCGCGAAGGTAGACGTTTTGCTGTTCAAGCTCGCCCTTAAGCTGGTCAATTTCACCATAGGCCGCCGCGTTATCCAAAGCGATCGCCAGTTGACCGCAGATTTCGTCGAGGAACTCCAGATCCCACTGATCGGGTTGTTCGGCCGTGCGCGAGATAATGCCCAACACGCCAACACTCTGCCTGCGCGATAACAGCGGCAAGTACACGCTGGACCGATACCCCAGGTCGAACAACAACTTGTCTTCCGGAAATTCCTGCGTTGGCTCGAGCGTTGAGGCAACCCGCGGCTGACGATGTTCCATGACCCAGTCGAACGCCGAGCCGGGCAACGGGCGCGTGGGAATTTCGACCCACCTGCTCTCTTCGCCCCCAAAAAACTCCAACGCAAATCCGTGACGCGACGTTCCGCGGTTGTCTGTCAGTAGCAAGCTGACGCGGTCGCAATCGAGCAGCTGGTGAATCTGTTTGGCTGCATGCTCATAGACTTCGCGGACATCGAGACTTGAATTAACAATCCGCCCAAGTTGAACGAGCAACCGATACTGATTTTCCGATCGCCGAAGTTTTTCGGTTTGGGCTTCGACCTCGCGTTCGAGCAAGTCCAGGAACTCGTCCTTCGTTTTGTTGGCGGCGGCCAGCTCGGTGTTCTTCTGCTTCAGCTCATGAATGAGCTGCGTCTTTTCGACAGCGATCGCGATGTGGCCGGCCAGGCGGCGAAGGAGCTTAACATCCTCTTGCCGATACGTGTTCTTCTGGCGACTTGAAAAGAAGATGACACCAATTGGCTGCCCGTCGGCTACCAGGGGCAGCGTTAAGCTCGACCTCATTCCCTCGCGAACGATCAATCGAGTCGACTTCGATCGCGGCTTGCTAGCCAAATACTCGTGGAGGTCGCCAATGATCCGCGGCTGCCCGGTTTCCAACAGCGAAGCCAGTGTCGAGCCCTCAAGACGTGCCGCGTAGCCGACTTTGAGTGCTACCTCTCCATCAGATCGACACGATATCAGTCGCAGTAGACTTCGGTCTTTTTCGAGCAGCGCCACTGCGATTCGATCGTAGGCGACTAGCCCTCGCACTTGGTCATAGACCGAATTGAACAAGTCGTCATAACTCCGCCCCATGTTGAGCTGTTCGACGAGTTGTTCGACGACTCGATCAAAGTTGGTTATGTGGTTGTCTTCCATGGGCTTTGTATGTCTTTGACCGCACGTTTCTTAACCGCAGAGGTCGCCGAGGAACGCGGAGAAGGTGCTGGATGTTCTTGTTCTTCCATCCCTCTGCGATTCTCGGTGTTCTCTGCGGTTAACTTCCATCCTTGAAGTTGTGAACGATTCGTTTGATTCCCTCTTTTAGGCGAGGGACGTGGAAATTGATCAGCAAGCCAACATCTAGCTTTCGCAGCTTCAAATACGACAGCAATTGAGCCTCGAAGATCGGGTTCACTTTTTCCACTGCCTTGAGTTCAACGATGACAGTCTCCTCAACCAGCAGGTCGAGACGATAACCTGCCTCCAACAGGACCCCGTCGTACTCGATGGGTTGAACAACTTGTGTCTGCACCTGAAGCCCGCATTTTCGCAGTTCATGAGCGACGCAGGCCTCGTACGCCGACTCAAGCAATCCGGGGCCAAGAGCTGTATGCACTTTCATGGCCGCAGCGATGATTTGGCCGGTTATCTGGTTGGTTTCCATGGTGCTGTTTCATTTAACCGCAGAGGTCGCCGAGGAACGCGGAGACGGTGTTGGATGTTCTTGTTCTTCCATTGCTCCCCGCGACTCTCGGCGTTCTCTGCGGTTAATTCAATCCTTCTTTCGCCACCTCGCGATCGACTCAATATCGACGAATGACTTTATTTGGACACCTAGGGTTCCGGCTGCGAAACGGGGATCGAGAGCAGACGTAAAGTCATTTATACCATAGCCTTGCAACGGGCGGGTGTATCTGGCTACGGCTGGCTGGCCTGCATTTCGACCAAATATAGTTGTTCGGGATCTATCTTGCGGATGTATAGCAACGTTCGCAAGTCGTTTCTGAATAGCAACTTACGCCCATTCATTTTGATTCTCCGTTCATTGGCACACAGATTGCTTATCTCGAAGCAGTACCAGCGGAGTTCTTGCCCTGGAGCGCGTTTTTGTCGCGGCAGCTGCACTGGAGCCCCAGTTGAGCGGCGTGAGCAACCGCAAACAGCCCAGACCCGTTCTCGGCATGCATCGAAGGAGCAAACAAGTAAATGGCAATCCTGTTAACAGAGACGGCTGCACGTGAAATCAAAAAGATCATCACGGACCAGAAGATGCCCGAAACGACTTCGTTACGTGTTGGCGTCGCCGGAGGTGGCTGCAGCGGCTTTGAGTACACCCTCGGATTTGACGAGAACGTGGACGAGGAAGCCGACACCGTTCGCGAGATTCATGGCGTGCGAGTCGCGGTCGACAAAAAAAGCTCGCTCTACCTCGACGGCACCGAGATTGATTTTCATGAAGGTCTCGATAAGCGAGGCTTCGTCTTCAACAATCCGAACGCCACCAAGTCGTGCGGATGCGGCAGTTCTTTCTCGGCGTGATTCGGGGGGCGCTTGCCGTCCGGGCATTTCTGTCAATCCATCTTTAGGGAGCATCCTCAATGTCAACCGACAACGCGTTGCTGAAGGAGTACTCGCAACGCGAATACGAACACGGTTTCGTCACCGCGATCGAAACGGACTCGATTCCCCCTGGTCTGAATGAAGATGTGGTTCGTCTCATTTCAGAAAAGAAGGGCGAGCCGGATTGGCTGCTCCAGTGGAGGTTGAAAGCGTATCGGCACTGGCTCACGCTCGAGGAGCCGTCGTGGCAGAACGTCACCTACCCGCCGGTCAATTATCAGGACGCCGTTTACTATTCGGCCCCCAAGCAACAGGCACAGCTGGAGAGTCTCGACCAAGTCGATCCCGCCATCCTGGAAACCTACGAGAAACTCGGGATTCCGCTGGAAGAGCAGAAGGCCCTGGCCGGTGTGGCGGTGGATGCGGTGTTTGACAGCGTTTCTGTGGCCACCACATTCAAGGAGACCCTTGAGAAACACGGCGTCATCTTCTGCTCTTTCTCCGATGCGGTTCAGAACCACCCGGAACTCGTGAAGAAATACCTGGGCAGTGTCGTCCCCTATTCGGACAACTTCTTCGCCACGCTCAATTCGGCAGTCTTCAGCGACGGTTCTTTCTGTTACATCCCAGCCGGTGTCCGTTGCCCGTTGGAACTCTCGACCTATTTCCGGATCAACGCTCAGAATACCGGACAGTTTGAAAGGACTTTGATCATTGCCGAAGCAGGCAGTTATGTCAGCTACCTGGAAGGCTGCACGGCGCCCAAGCGTGATGAGAACCAGCTACATGCCGCCGTGGTGGAGTTGGTTGCCATGGAAGACGCACAGATCAAGTATTCCACGGTGCAGAACTGGTATCCGGGCGACGCCGAAGGACGCGGCGGCATCTACAACTTCGTAACCAAACGCGGTGCGTGCCGCGGGAACAACTCGAAAATCTCTTGGACACAAGTGGAGACGGGATCAGCGATCACCTGGAAGTACCCCAGCGTCATTTTGCAGGGCGACGACAGTGTCGGTGAATTCTACTCGGTGGCCTTGACGGCAAACCGGCAGCAAGCTGACACCGGCACGAAGATGGTCCACCTGGGCAAGAACACCAAGAGCACGATCATCTCCAAGGGCATCTCTGCTGGTCGTGGACAGAACAGCTACCGTGGACTCGTCAAGATCCAAAAGGGCGCGACCAACGCTCGCAACTTCTCTCAGTGCGACTCGCTGTTAATCGGCGACCGCTGCGGGGCACACACGTTTCCCTACATCGAAGTTCGTAACACCACCTCGAAGGTCGAACATGAGGCTTCGACATCGAAAGTCGGCGAGGACCAGATTTACTACTGCCGGCAACGCGGTCTGCCCACGGAAGACGCCGTGAACATGATTGTCAACGGCTTCTGCAAGGAAGTCTACAAAGAGTTACCGCTGGAGTTCGCCGTGGAGGCGAGAAAGCTGCTAAGCGTTAGTCTCGAAGGCAGCGTGGGCTAAACACAACGTGGATAGCCAGGATTGAAATCAAACGCAGAGAACGCAGTGGGAATCGCAGAGAGATGAAGAGCACCTAGCATCTTCTCCGCGTTCTCCCTGCTACCTCTGAGGTTAAGTCAGATACACCAGTTGGCAAAAAGTAGAACTTTTCAACGCACCACTCGCCTGAACAAAGAACAAGGAAAACAGATGCTGGAGATCAAGAACTTGCATGCTCGATCCGAGCAAGCCGAAATCCTCCGCGGCGTTAACCTGCACGTCAAAGCAGGTGAGGTCCACGCCATCATGGGCCCCAATGGGTCTGGTAAGAGCACGTTGGCGCATGTGTTGGCGGGGCGTGAAGATTACGAAGTAACCCAAGGTGAAATCCTCTACCAAAGCCAAAATCTGCTGGAGTTGGAGATCGAACAGCGGGCCGCGGAAGGCATTTTCATGGCCTATCAGTACCCGGTCGAAATCCCCGGCGTTAGCAACAAGTACTTTCTTAAGGCAGCCATCAATTCAGTCCGCAAACACCACGGAGAGCCGCTCATTGACACGGCGGATTTCCTGAAACTGTTGAGAGAGAAAATGAAGCTCTTGGGGATGGACAAAGAAATGATAGAGCGATCGATCAACGAAGGATTCTCAGGCGGCGAGAAGAAGCGAAACGAGATCCTGCAAATGGCGATGCTGCAACCGAAGCTGGCGGTGTTGGATGAAACCGATTCCGGCCTGGACATCGATGCCATGAGAATCGTGGCCGATGGAGTGAACACACTGCGAAGCCCCGAACGGGCAATCATGGTGGTGACTCACTACCAGCGGCTCTTGGACTACATCGTGCCGGACCAGGTTCACGTCTTGTCCGAGGGCAAGATTGTTCGTTCAGGCGACAAGTCACTGGCGGTGGAGTTGGAAGAGAAGGGCTATGGATTCCTGGAGACGGTTTCGACGTCGGCAGCGGTATAGGGCCCGCACCAGCAGTGTGTTTGAAAGAATTGGGATCGGAGTTCAAGTGGAATCGGGAAATCCAATGCTAACCACGGAAGCAGCTACCTTTGAGGATGAATTCACGCTGCAGGGAGAGCGAACCGCCAGCGACCCGCCGTGGCTTCGGGACCTGCGCACGCGTGGTTGGGAGCGGTTTACGCAGCTCGGCCTTCCTACCACTCGAGAAGAAGAGTGGCGGTTCACGAATGTTGCACCACTGGCGAGCCGGCCTTTCACCCTGGCGGCGTCGGACCAACTTGACACGGCAGACATTGAGGGCCTGATCGAACAAGCGTCGCTTGACGGCGGTTTCCATCGGCTGGTGTACGTGAACGGTCGTTACAGCCAGCAGTGGTCGCGCATTGACGAATTGCCCCACGGGGTCATATTGCAGAGTTTGGCAGAATCAACGCGCGAGCGGCAAGGCTTCGTCCAAGCTCGGCTTGGTCGTCTTGCCGCTGCTCAGCATTCCGCGTTCACGTCACTCAACGAGGCCTTCGTTGATGATGGTGCATTTGTGTTCGTGCCCGACGACGTGCGGATCGACCGTCCGATCCAGCTGATCTTCTTGTCCGCTAGCGGTCCGCCGGTGATGTGTCATCCCCGCAACCTCGTCTACCTGGGGAACAACAGCCGGGCGACGATTGTGGAGAGCTATCTGGGCGTGCCGGGCAGCTATTCGCTGACCAACGCCGTCAGTGAAATCGAAATGGCCGACTCCGCCGAGTTGGATCATTACAAGTTGCAGCATGAGCAACCACGGGCGTTGCACGTGGCCAAGACGCAGGTTCAGCAGCAGTCGCTTAGCCGATTCCGCTCGCATTACTTTTCGTTCGGCAGTGAGCTTTCGCGCAACGAGCTGAATTGCGTGCTAGATGGCCAACAGATCGAGTGCATTCTGAACGGGTTGTACATGCCTGATGGCAACCAACACATGGATTGCCGAACAAGGATCGATCACGCTAAACCCAATTGCAACAGCTTTGAGTTGTACAAGGGCGTCTTGGACGATCAGGCCAAGGGAGTGTTCAACGGCAAGATTCACGTTCACCCCGACGCTCAGAAGACGGACGCTAAACAGAGCAATCAAGCCCTATTGTTATCCGACGATGCGGTCATCGACACCAAGCCGGAGTTAGAGATTTATGCGGATGACGTCCGCTGTACCCATGGTGCCACGGTAGGCGAATTAGACGAACAAGCGCTGTACTACTTGCGCTCTCGTGGGATTCCGAGTGAACTTGCCCGGACAATGCTGATCTTCGCCTTTGCCAACGACGTTGTGCAGGGCGTCGAAGTTCCAGCTGTACGGCAGCATCTGGAATCCTTGTTATTGGCCGACCGTGGTCTGCCGAACGTTTGAAAAGAGCAGTCACTCAAATGGAACTAAGCCTAAAACAGCCTACGCGTGTCAACAGGATGCCGCAACGCATCGCGGCGACGGGTCTTAATCCGCTATTTGGTGACCGAATCCACCTGTCGCTCGCGCTGCTCGCCACCCAGTAATTCACCCCCAACCGCCGAACGGCAAGGAGAAATCAAGATGACCCATGTGGTTGCCAAGCCATGCGTTGATTGCAAGTACACCGACTGCGTCGTCGTATGCCCCGTCGAGTGTTTCTATGAAGGCGAGCGGATGCTTTACATCCATCCCGACGAGTGCATTGATTGTGAGGCTTGTGTGCCGGAGTGTCCGGTCGAAGCCATCTTCCATGAAGACAATTTGCCCGAGGAATGGTCGGATTACCTGCAACTCAACGCCGACATGGCTCCTCAAAGCGAAGTCATCACGGAAAAGCAGGAGCCCTTGGCGGACTCATAATCGAAGTCCCCACGCGAGCCTCCGAATCACCTACACACAGTTTCATCACGATAGAGCGAGGTTACTTGCGTGTAACCGTTACCCAAATGTCAGCTCAAAACCGATAGCCATCGCGGTACCGTCAGAGTTGCTTCGCCGGCCAATGCACCCGGCTGACGTCACAGCGGGCAGCTGACTCAAGAGCACGTTAGGGAAGTCACTCTTCCCTGGCGCGCCGCGTTTTCGTCAACGTACTCCAATTTCGGACTCAACCACCAATTCGACACCACTCCGCAGAAGTGTGTCACAGCTGCACAGTTCGATGCCGCTTCGAGGTTCGCACCGAAAGATTCAGGCCGGCGCCGCTTTGTAGCGGAATCCGAAGTCGCCAGCGGGGGCTTCAAAGTAATTCGGTGAAGGTCGCATCGGCGTCGCGGACCCAGGTGGATCTGCGTAGCGCCACGTTACCATCGCTGGAAATTGGACGATAGATCGACGTGTGGTCCTTCAATGCGAACGACTTTGTCTTCTGAGTTCTCAGTCGACAGCGCGTCGGAGTTCTCAACGTCGAAAAACACGTCGAGCTTGATAAACGGGCAACGCGGATGTTGATACCGATGCGCCGCTCGGCTCCGAGTTGGGCCGTCACTTACCAACTCCTTTTCGAGTTCACCGCGCGTCACACCGATTTTGATCGCCTTGAGTTCGACGATCCGTTTCCGCAGCCACAGCGACTCGGCAGTGTCCCATTCTTTTCCTGCTTCCTTGGGTTGCCAACGGAGCATACATCTAAGTTCGTTGTGTCGCTCATCGTCTGCAGTGGCCTCACGATGGGACATACCCACGGCTGACCCGATGGCTGCTGCTGAGATTGCCTGTCTTCTGGTGAGTTTTTTCATTGTGATTTCCCCTTGTCGTTTGGAGCGTCGGTTTCGTTTGATTCAGCAAACCATTCAAGGCCGGCGACAAGATCACGAATCTGCTTCACTTGTTTCTCGCTTGCGTGAAGCAAAAGTCGGTTCTGCTTCTCATCGATGTCCACTTTGAACAAGTTGTCGCTATCGCCGAAAGTTTTGCGGATCACCAGTGCCGCGGCCTTCGCATCGACGTTTCTCAATTCCAGTACATGGAATTTCTTCGATGGCTCGCTCCGATCAATTTCACCGAGTAGCTTTTCTACTTGACTCAACTGCTCTGGCGTACCCGACATATTCACAGTGTTTGTTCGGCGGTTCACCTCGACTAGCAATTCGATACCCATAGCCGCAATGAGGTCAGGAACGTGCTGCGCTTGGTAATTCTTCAATGCAAAGGTACGCGTTGCCGTACCCGTTTCTTTCTTATCACGGACTGGCGCTCGAAAAGCCGATGGGACCGAGTTCGTTTCCGAGCCGATGCGCGAGCTTTCGGCAATTGATGGCCCATGACTGCGAGCCTTCATTCTCTTCAGTTTCTTGACGACGAGAGGTCCGAACTCATCTCGCTCATCAGTGAAAGACCTAGGACGCGCCGCTTGAGACCTGCCAAAGTGGGCGACCGTCATCTCGTCGCCATTGATGTCGATGATCGCTTGAATCAACAGGTTATCCCCATAAATCGTCAGGTGATGGGGGGTGGTCGTCACGTCGATTGTGTAACGGTTCTCGCCGACGCCCCAGCTATTGCGTTCTCGCCAACGCGTCGTTACAGACGCTGCCGTTCGGTCGAAATGCCAACTATTTTCGTCAAAGGCAAGAGGCGTCTCGACGCCGCGATGCTGTTCGTCGATCACTTGCCATAGACCGTGAAGCAATTGCTTCTCCGAGCGACTTGACCGGTCCGCCAAATCCTGCGCTGGCACCTCATCTGATTGCTGCGGCGAGCCGCTCTCCGTTTGAGCCAAGACCGGATAGCAGCACGTTGCGACAAGAAAAACAGCGAGTACCATCCACGCTGGTCGAGACAACCGATGTGTGACATTCTCATTTGCGATCATTTCAAATCTCTTTTCGATAGAAGTGGCGTCGCCAAAGCCGGCCGCGAGCTGCGGTGATGCATCTTCGGCGACAACGAAATCAACGACCTGCAATAGCGTTTCGGCATAGGGCCGACGAACGGCCTCGTTGCGGCTGATGACGATCGCGTCACAGCAAACTTCCTGAGCAAACTTCAATTCGTAGCGAGCCCACCAGACAACCGGGTTCCACCAAAACAAGACACCCACGATCCAAGCGAACCCATTCCACCAATGGTCACGACGCCTAAAGTGAGCCAATTCGTGAGCTGCCACACACGACACTTGCTCATCGGTCAATTCTGAAAGCAGTGCGTGTGGAATCACCACGACCGGGCGGCCCTGCCTCACCCACAACAATGGCGTCACACGAGCCTGCACAACGCACGCATTCACCGACCGAGAAATACCCGTTCGCAAAGCTTCTCGACTCACGATGCCGTTGACACGATCGTTATCCCAGTCACCACGGCGAATCAGTCGCACGAGTCGCAGCACCGGAGCAAGTACGCGGATAGCCAAGGCCAACGCGATCACCAACCAGATGAGACACAAAGAAATGCGCCAGTGAACAAATCCCCGCGATGTACTTGCGGTGAGTGTTTCTTCGCGGTCGGAGCGCTTAGCCTGAAGTGCGAGAGGCGCCGCGTCCCGGACCGACGAGGCCGAGAACTCGTTAGCTCGTTCAATGCCAGCTTCGATGCGCGGCACTGTGCCTGTCAGCGTCAGCAGCGAATCCTGCCCTGCGAGAATAGGCAAAGGCAATAGCGGGGGTGTGACCAGTTTGCACAATACAATCAACCACAGCCAATGCTTCAGCGCAGGCCGTTCACGTACGTATCGAGTCATCCCCGCGAACGCAACAACAGCGGCCATCAAAGCTGCCAGTGTGACATTCCAAATCAAGAGCGAAGCAAACATCGGCGCGACCGTTACTTGATACCTTCGATAATCTTGCGAATGGCATCTCGTTGCTTTCGCGTGAGCTTCGCGCGATCGACCAGCGTCAACAACACAGGACTGAGGGCTCCGTCGAAATGGCTGTCGGCCAGTTGCTGTAGCTGTTGACCGACGAGTTCTTCGCGTTTCACTAAAGCGGAGAACGTGTGGGCGTGCCGGCTGCCGTCACGGGTTACATAGCCCTTCTCATCCAGTCTTTCCAGCAAACTCTTAACCGTTGCGTGCAGCGCAGGAGTGTGTTCCTCGTACAGTTCCTCGACAATGTCGCGAACGATCGTTGGGCCCTGTTCCCACAGCACGTCCAAAATCCGCAGCTCCGTTTCCGTGACTTCAGCAGCTTTCCGCGGCATGATCGATTCTCATTTTGGCTCAAAACAAGATCGCCTCGGTCGTCCCTGAGGCGTTATGCCTGACATACTAAGGCATTACGCCTGAGAGTCAATAGCGAATTTCGGTTTTGGAGCGGCACCAGAACTGCGGCCGGAGGGTTCGACGTCGATCAGGAGCAATCACTTCGGGTGTGTTTCCGAACTGTCGTCCCGGAAAAGGGTAGCGTTAGAAGAGCCAAACCCAGATTCCGAACCATTGCTGGGGATATTAGCGCCAGTCCCAGCCAGCCATGAGTCGTTGCTCGAAAATGTGCCCGCTCCCGTAAGAAATCGAGAGGTCGCGGTCGACGTTAAGCACTCGAGGACGCAGGTGTCCCAACATCCATGGTCGCAGTCCACTAGGCGTCAGATCGGTTCCATCATCGCCGACTTGGAGAATGAAGTCGGCGGAAGCCGTCGCTGCGCTGACGAAAGCAGAACGGCTGCCAAGGTTGGTCGTTTTAGATCATCAGGTTTCTCGATAGTTGTAGCTTCTGTCAGCCAATCTCGTTACGCGGCGGCCGCTTTGTGACCACGACTTTTTCGACGTCGCCGCACTGCCAAGCCCACGCTCACGACCGACAGCAAAGCAAACGAACCGGGTTCCGGTATTGCAGCGGCCGCGGAATGCTCGATGCTGATCGTGTCGCCCGTCGTATCGTTAGTCCACAGCAACACTGGCCCACCGTCCAGATTCGTTCCGAACGCATCGGCGACCGTCAGTCCGGTGAATGTCCACGTTCGATCCGGAGCAATCACTCCGGGTGTGAATCCAAAACTGTCGTCCCAGAGGAGGCTAC
>JANQQA010000027.1 GCA_028285205.1 Bythopirellula sp.
GGACTGAAAGTGACGTCGGGAACAAGCAAAGAGTACACCAGTTGGGGATACACCGTTCCAGCTGACGGCCCAATGCCCACCCTCGCCGCCCAGTTGGCGCGAAAGGCTGACATCGCGCGAAAGGGGCCGATCGTCCTCCTGTTCTATCCCTTTGAGGTCGAATCGATTCTATATACGATCGAGAAGAAGTACGCAGCTGAGCAAGGCGTGAACGACGTCAACAAGCTGCGCTCGACGGTATTCACCGTGTACAAGCAAGACGGCAAGTACGAGTTTGATATACTCAGTCAGAAGTATTTTTAGCTGAGAACCAACACCCCAACCAATCATCGCAGCAGGTCATCGAAGTTATGGAAGTTCTGTTTACTTACCTTGGCTACGTCGTCTATGTCGTTTTGGCGCTGCTTGCGCTCTGGGGAGCCTATTGTGTAATCATGGTATGGCGTCGAGTGAGTCAGACTCGATTCGCCGACGAACACGAGCAAGATGAGTTTATGACGGAACTAGAAGAGACGCTTGCAGCTCATAATTTCAACGCAGCGACGGAACTATGTGATGGCGATCGCCGCGCCATGCCGCAGTTGGCAATGTACGCGATCAATAATCGAGAATTGGGATATGAAAAAGTACGCCGTCGCGTTGGAGAGCGTTTCCAGCAAGATGTGATGTCCGACATCGAACATCGTCTGAGCTGGGTCACAACGGTTATTAAGAGCGCCCCCATGATCGGTCTGCTCGGTACCGTTATGGGAATGATGGGAGCGTTCGCAAACCTAAGTAGCGGTGAGAAGGTCGACACAATCAAAATGGCGGAAGATATTCAATTTGCGCTGATCACCACAGCCTGTGGCTTGGCAATTGCCGTGCCTCTCGTGCTCTGCTCGGCCAGCATTAACATTCGGCTGACCAAGATGGAAGACCTAATAGGTTCGGGTTTGGGACGACTTTTTGAAAGCATGAAGTCAATGATCCCTCGATAGCAAATAGTTAGTCCAAGATACGTACGCAATGCTTGAAGTCATTGAGCAAGAATCTGTGTTCGACGCGCCGGTGGGGCGTGGGCGTAAGCGCAGGGAGGATGTCGAAATGGACATCACCCCCATGATCGACATCACATTCTTGCTGCTGATTTTTTTTATTGTTTGTTCGACGCCAGATCAGAATACCACTTTTGAACTTGCCGAGGCACGCCATGGTAAGGGCGTAAGCGAGCGCGAATCGGTATTCATCACGATCAGTGCAGAGAGTGCTGACCCAGCGCCGGTCTACCTATCCGATGGCCTGAGCGGAGATCCGCTGCCTGACGATCCCGACGAACAGAAGGAACTGATTCGCGAAGCTGTCGAGAAAGGACGGCTGGAACTCAAAGAGAACGTGCTGATCAAAGCTGACCGTAACGTTGCGCATCGCGATGTCGCGCGGGTTGTCAAAGCAGTGTCTTTGGTTGAAGGCGCGAAGATCCACCTAGCCGTCTTGGAGTCCGACTAGATGGACAGTTCGACCAGCGGCATACTCCATGACGGTGACATCGCCTACGATGAGCAGGCGCATCAGCGGATGCGCGAACCGAAGAGCGAAGATGACCTGGACCTAACTCCCATGGTCGATGTCACGTTCCTGCTTCTGATTTTCTTCATGATCACCGCCGCATTCGCGCTGCAGAAATCGATTGAAGTCCCGCCCATCCAGGATGATCAGGCGGCCCCCACGCAAACAGTTGACGATCTTGAGAAAGACTCCATCGTCATTCGCATCGATGGAGACAACGTTTATTGGATCGGCGCGCCCCGTTGGCCTGAAGAGCAACGTGCACTGAGTGTGCAAGAGATGCGCACGACACTGCGTGAGGCGCGAGGAGAAGACAAAAGCGGGCCTGCAAAGTTACTTGTACAAGCCAACGGTGACAGTCGCCACCAGTTCGTGGTGGCGGCACTTGATGCCGGCTCCGGTGAGGGGCTGGAGCCAATTCGCCTGATGAGCTACGAGGATGGCGATCTGGAACTTTAGTATCCGTAGCACACAATGATAAACGCTTACGCGGCGTAACCAACCAAAGCACTACGATGACCATCGAAGATTTTCTCGAAATCCTGCAAGACCGCGACCTCGTGCCGGCGCCCGTTGTGGAGCAAGTGCGTTCTAAAGTTGCCAAAGGAGATCGGCGGATCACGCCGAAGTCTCTGCTGAAGTATTTGGTAAAAAAAGAGTACGTTACGAAACGCCAGGCGAAGCAACTTCTCGAGACAACACTGACCGTCACTCCCAACGCCGAGTCAAGTATTCTCGGTATGGTGCCGATGCCGAAGATGCCTGCGGCTGAAAAACCAAAATCATCCTCGGTCTTTGACGATTCAGAGGATGACATTCCCACAATCACGCCGGTTGAACCCTCTGCCGGCAGCTTTGTTACCGACGACGCTCCTCGCGCAGGCAGCGGGGTCGATCTGTTCGGCGAAGGTCCCGCGAGCTTGGTGTCCGAATCGCTTTCCAAGATCGGGGTCAACGACGCGACGCTGTCTAAGGCGATTCAAGAGGGGAACGAAGAACGAGCGCCTGAAGATAAGAAACAGCATGAGAAGAAGAAAAAGAAAGCCAAAAAGAGCGAGTGGGATTCCAATCTGATCCTACTGGGCGGCGGCGGATTGATTCTATTGATTATCACTGGCGTGATCATCTTCTATCTGCTGACGCGCGAGAATGCTGACGCGATATTGGCGGAGGCTGCGGAGTTCTACGAGGGTGGGTCGTATACCCAAGCGATTAAGCAGTACGATCGATTCATCGAGAACAACTCCGGCCACCCGGAATTCAGCGCCGCGAAAGTCAAAGTCGGATTGGCAAGGCTTTGGAAGGCGTCAACTGGTACTTCCAACTACCGAGAGGCGCTGACTGTCGCGCAGCAAGTGCTTGGGCAGATCTCGGATGAGGAAGACTTTGGCACCGACGCGCAACAAGAGCTCGCTTCCCTCTTGCCAGACATCGCCAAAGGGTTAGCGAATCAGGCGGAGAACGCGACCGATGATAGCATCGTCCAAGAATTGGTCGAGCAATCGAACGAAGCACTCGCCTTCTGCGCCAATACGAAGTACATACCCAAGAAATTCCGAGATGAAGCGTTGATCACAGAAATCGACCAGACGCTGGAACGTGTGGAGCGTTCCAGAGCTGAGAAGCAGGCGCTCCAGCAGGCGCTCGCCGCGATGCAGACGGCAATCGAAACTCGTGAAACCGCTAAAGCCTACCAGATTCATGAGCAGTTGCTCGACGAGCATCCGAGTCTCATCAACAACGAACCACTTGCGGAAAAAGTTTTGCAGATCTCGGAAGCGGAATCCGCGGTGGTCCAGTTTGTGTCCGAGCCTCAGACGGCCGAGACCAATTCGAGACCACGGCAAGTCGTGGCAGAGTTGGCGCTAGCGAATCGGAGTGGCGCCACTGGTGCGGCCAGCGGAACCGTAGCAGTGCGAGTGAGCGGCGCAGTCTATGGTTTTGATGTTTCGGGCGGTTCGCTGAGGTGGCGCCGGTTTGTCGGCATGGCCCCTCGGTTGACTCCGGTGCGGCTTGGAAACGGTGACTTGCTCGTCGTCGATTCGCATCACAACGAGCTACTCAAGCTATCGGGCGACGCTGGAGAGCTGCTTTGGCGACATCCGTTTGAGTCGGAAGTCACGAGGCCGGTAGTGCATGAAGGTCGTATTCTAGTCAATGAGACTTCCGGAAAACTGCACGTCTTGAATCTCGACAGCGGAGAATCCAGCGGCTACGTCCAGTTCGCACAACGCCTAGCTGCTTCACCGGCAGTTGGTTCTCAGGGCAAACGAGTGTACGTCGTGGGCGAACACTCTAGTTTCTACACCCTCTCAAGTACCGACTTCTCGTGCTTGGGCGTGTTCTTTCTGGGGCATGCGAAAGGAAGTGTCGTCGTCCCGCCGGTGCAGGTACTGAACAAAGTCGTCGTCGGCGTCGCTAAGGGTATTTCGACCAGTCAGTTGCAAGCGTTGGCTCTTAATGCTGATGGAATTCCTACTCAGATTGCTACCTCGCGGCGGCTTTCTGGATTAGTCAATACACAGTTGTTGACGCAAGGACGCAGATTGATCGCGATGACAAGCCGCGGCGAGGTAGATGCATACGAGGTCGGTTCTGGCGGGGGCGATGAAGCGCTGACGCAGATCGCCAAAAGGGACTCCGTGCGCGGTGAATCCATCGCTCGCTTTGGCTTGGCACTGGATGGACATGTGTGGGTGGCGGGTCCGAAGCTCAATAAGCTTGCGATTCTCCCGACTAGCGATCGCCTCGCGGTCAGAGATATCGATGATGACTATTCGGGTGACATCTTTGATCACGACTTACAAACCATCGGCAACCTGATCATCCATGTCCGTCGGCCTGCGGACGCGGCGGGTGCCATCGTCGGAGCGATGACGCTCGGTACGGGGCAGGCGCAGTGGGAAACGGAAGTCGCCGCTTCGCCGGCTGGTCCTCCTGCTGTTGACCCAACAGGCATTCAGATTGGTGCCGTGAATTCTACTGGAGCCGCGTATCTGGTCGACCGCGAAGCGATGCGTAGCCGTGTAGTAAACAGTGCAATGAAGCGTAACCCAGGTAGCTTGCCTGTGCTCACTCATAGCCTCGATCTCGGCGAAGGTCGCGTCCTGGCGTCCGCTGCCGGGAGCGATACGATGCTCCATTTTCGCCCCGACAAGCCGCGCGGAGTAGCGAAGAAGATACAATTGGTCGCCCCACTCAGCTGCCCACCGGCGGCATGGCAAGACGGCTTCGTTACCCCCACGCAGGCGGGTCAAGTCTTTCTCTACAGCGTTGACGGCGAACAATGGGGCAGTCCGTTCCAACCACCGTTAGAACCGGGGATACAATACGAATGGAATACGCCCGCGGTTTACGGTAGCGGCGATGGTTCGCAGCTTGTTCTCAGCGATGGGACGAAGTATGTCTACCTACTCGAGCGGGTGCTTTCACCACGACCGCATTTGACGGCGGTCGAAACCGCCGACATCAGCACCGCTCCGCTGAATACACGTTTTGCAGTGATCGCTGATCTGGCGATCGCCGGTGCGGAAGATGGCAGCTTGGCGACGTTTCAACTTCCGAGCTTGACTCCTGGTGAATCCGTAAACCTCGGCGGACTTGTTACCTGGGGTCCCTATAACGCGGACGAGAACCTATTGTTGGCGACTTCGACCGAAGAGCTTGTGTGCCTCGACGAACAAGCGAGCATCAAGTGGCGCATTCCACTACAGCACGGTCCGCCCGCCGGGCAGCCGATCACCTTCAACGGTGGCGTAGAGCTATTGTGGCAAGCTGGTGGGATCTCACGAATTGAACTCTCCGATGGAGCCGAAAGCACGTTTCAACCACTTCCCCAGCCCGTTGTGGCGGGGCCGGTCCCCTTTGGTAAACGGCTGGTGGTTGCTGCCTATGATGGCACACTTTTGATCGTGAATCATCCCGAATGATGGCAAGCAGCTTCACCTCACCGTCGCTTCCCGTCGAGCCTCGTTGGTTCGTCCGAAATAGTAGGCCGCTAGGCTTACTGCTGCTCGCCCTCGCGTTCACGCAGGGGCGAGTGAATCTGCACGGGCAAGACGACTCGCCGGAAGCTCCAGCTGGCAAGGAGCAGAGACTACTTGACCGTCAGGCATTCGACCGAGTCACACTCAATGCGGCAAGCGGCGGCGATATCATCGAAACCGTCTTGCTGGAATTGCCGAATCGCCAGGTGCCAAATCCTCTTCCGACAGAAGGTTCGCTTGAGCTGCGGCGGTTGAGTGAGCCTTCGGTATTGTACACAGCACCCTGGAATTCGATTGCGCGGGTCGAGTTTTTTGAAGGGATGCTATTAGAAGAATCTGTGAAGTTGGCGAAAGCCAGCCAGCTCAATGAATCGTTCGAATACCTGCGTTTTCTCCATCTGAATTACCCCGATCTGCCTGGTTTGAATAAGGCGACGGCTCAGTATCTGAGACAAGACGCCCAGAAGTCGTATGCGGCGAAGAACTATGAGGCGACGCTTACTGTGCTGTTGTCGCTCTACGATCTTGATCCCAATCAGCGCGGGTTGAGAGGTATGGTTGAGGTCGTCACCGACCGGATCATTGAGAAGCATCTCGCAGATCGCGACTTCAGCGCTGCGCGTGGCGTGCTTGAAATGCTGACAGACGGTTTTCCAGCACTCAACGCCACCAATATCGAGAGTTGGGAAGGCAAGTTTCAGCGCGGTGCTCAACGTCAGTTAGCGGCGGCGCGCGCGGCGATCGAGAAACAACAGTTTTCCGATGCCCGAAGTGCCGTCCGTCGTGCGCTAGCAATACTGCCGAATGCTGATGGTGCGGCGGGCCTGATGGACGAAATCAACCGTCTCTCGCCTCAGACATTGATAGCGGTCGATCGTCTGACCACGTCCCCTGAGAATCCACTCGATTGGTCATCAGCCCGCATCGCTCGGCTCACAGATCCTAATCTAGTCACATTGACTGACTTCGGCGCGGAGGGAGGATTGTACGACTGCCCTTGGGGCACGTTGGAGAGTGACGATACTGGATTGATTCTCACGCTCGATCTAAACCAATCGGCCATCAATAACGACATTACGGCCGAGGCGGTGGCGTTGGCACTCTTGCAACGAGCGGACCCAGGTCTTGCGACCGCCGACACCGACTTTGCGGAACTGCTCGATGCGGTTGAGATCGGGAACGGTGAGCAGGTAAGAATCTATTGGCAACGTCCTCACGTACGCCCTGAGGCGCTAGTCACACTGCCGCTACGAGATCTCTTCGAGCCTGCAAATCCGCCCGGTGCCTACGAGGTGTCAGTAGACCCTGAGCTTAGTGATCTGGTTTCCTTCCGACGCAGCGAGGAGCAGCCGGAAACCAGTCAGCCCGAAACGATCCTCGAAAGGTATTACGACAATGATGAGGTTGCCGTTGCCGAACTCATCAGTGGCGAGATTGATATCATCGCGCGTGTGCCACCTTGGCAAATCACACGGTTGGAACAAACACCTAGTGTGCGCGTCGCACCCTACCGCTTGCCAACTGTGCATGTACTCATTCCCAACTACAACAAGCCGCTGCTAGAAAGACGTGAATTCCGTCGAGCGTTGTGCTACGGAATCGATCGCACACAGATTCTTAATGACATTATGTTGGGCGGTGAGCTTCGGTCCGGTTTTCGAGTGATCAGTGCGCCGATTCCGGCTGGGGTGACCGTTACCGATCCGGTGGGCTACGCCTACAAGCATGCGCGTCAACCGCGCTCCTATGAGCCGCGGCTAGCTGCCGTATTAGCGGCGGTGGCTAGAAATTCGCTTGCTAAGCTGAATGCAGAACGCGAGCAAGCAGGCGATGCAAAGGATGAGGATGCTACAACAAAGGAAGCTGACGATGAATCGGCATCGTCGGAGTCTGCAGAGGACAAGGTCGAACCGCTCATCCTCGCGCACCCCCCGAGTCCGGTCGCCAGGACGATCTGCCAGACCATCAAGTTGCAGCTCGGGGCAATCGGTATTCCTATCGCATTGCAGGAGCTTGACCCTGCCGGCAGCGATTCTCCGGCGGAACATGATCTTAGGTATGCGGAACTTGCGATCTGGGAACCAGTTGTCGATGTCCGACGATTGCTCGGCCCTGAAGGGATCGCCGGATCTTGTAGTTCGTCGATGAGTCTTGCACTAACGGATGTGGGGCAGGCGCAGAATTGGAAGGAAGTTCGATCACGACTACGCGCGGTTCACGAGATCGCCTTCAATGACCTACCGGTTATTCCTCTCTGGCAAACGATCGATTATTACGCCCATCGGGAATCCATCAGCGGAATCGGTACGACGCCGGTGACACTTTATCAGAATCTGGAGCAGTGGAATCGGAACTCACGTGGAGGGACCCGCTGAAATGCGATTCAAGCAAAGAGTCCTCTGGGGATGTGTTCGGTTCGCAATACTGGTGATTGCAGCAGAGTCTGTCTACCTCGAATCGGCCAGCTACGCAGCAACTGAGAAGTACTGGGAGCTCTCGCCCTACCGAGTTAAGGTTCATGTGGCCATCGACGATTCGCGCCAACCACAGATCGGTCTCGGTAGACAGCTCACCGAGCGACTATCCAGGCGAATTCGCTCCACCATTTACCCACTTTGGGACTGCGAAGTATTCCTGGCGTCCGGTCACGACATGCAGCGGCTTATTGCTATCGTGCAGGAAGCTGCGGATCCGCCGACGATCGAGTCTGATTGGGAAGAACTCACGACTGGCTGCGACAAGCGGTTGTACTTGACGGTTTCTCTGACTCGCATCGGCGCCAGACTGAAATGTCGTGAGTTGGATTGCACCACGCGACGCTGGGGTGGGGTGCATTCGCGACTCGTGAGGCAGAGTTCCACGTTAGAAATGAGTTGTTTGGAGTTGATCTGCGAAGCGTTTTCTCCCTTGGCAACGGTGGGCAGCGTGCCGGATAGCGAAACAGAAGTAGTGCTGAGTTTTCGCGGAAGCGATTTGCCGCAGCAGACCGACCTAAGTTTCTTAACAACGGCAGGAGAGAACTATCAACCGCTAATGCTCAGGACGAACGCCGCTGGCGAAGTGCAGCCAGACACCATTAAAGACGTTTCCTGGACCTATCTGTCTCTTCGCGAACGGGGAGACGATGGCTGGCGCGCGGACGTTTACACGGGAACTCGCCGGCCGTTTGGTGTGCGTCGTCGAGGGCGGATTAAGCATCTGGCACTAGCAATGCGAAACCCCGTGGGGACCACTCGTGCTAGATTCTACTCTCGTCATGATCCGAGCCAAGGACTGACCGGCTATCAGGTGTTTCGCCGTGAACCGGGAACGAACGTCAGTAAACCGATGGGGCTCACCGACGCCCAGGGGTCAGTCCAAGTTCCGCCAGGCGATAGCCGCGTCACATTGCTTTTCTTGCGTAGCGAGGGGCAACTGCTGGCGAAAGTCCCCATCGTGCCCGGTGCGAAGGCCCTGGTAGAAGTTCCGATCGCAGACGACCCCGCGCGTCTGCGCGCTCAAGCCGCGTTGACGTCCCTTTCTGAGCAGCTGATCGATACCGTGGCGATGCGCAACATCTTGATCGCGCGTGTACGTGATCGCCTCAAGAACGGCAAAATCGATGAAGCTCAGCAGCTCTTTACCGAACTGGACAATCTTCCAGGGCTTACTCATTTCAATCAAGAAATCCGCACGACGCAGAATCGGACTCTGAATAGGTCCAGCGACCCAAAAGTGCAAGCTCGGATTGACAAACTGTTCACGGATACGCGGAAACTCTTGGGCCGCTTCCTAAGCATGAGAGCGATTAGCGAAGTGCAAGGTGAGATCACGGCGGCTCGACGTGGCGAAAACAGCTAGACGCTGGTCAGAACAAACACGATTGCTGCCAGCGCTATCAGGATCGCCAAGCCAACTAACGCGTTGGTCGCGAGGCTGAGGCCGGTTGACCGCTTAGGTTCCCCGGACGGTGGGAGACGTTTCGTGTCGACTTGCTGACTATCATTGAAAGCTCGCTGTGGTGGCCTTGGTGCTGTGTCGTCTGGTTCATGGCGAGTGGGAATCGTTTCTGCCAGACTAGCGTCGCCGTACGTGTCTTCCAGGGGAGACTTGATCAGTTCCTTGATTTCTTGCCACGAAGTGTTTTCCAGTGGAGGTGCCCACGGCTTGAGTAGAGTTACGACTTCGTCCGCTGTGGCAATGCGATCCTCAGGTCGTTTCTGCATCATCGCCGCGATCACGTTGACAAACTCATCGTCCAAATCGGCATTGAGGCGTTTTGGGGCGATTGGCGTCTCTTCCAACTGGCGACGCAGCTTGTCCGCAGTGTCGCCACCCGGATAGGGAACTTTGCCAGTCACCGCGTAGTACATCGTACATCCCAGCGAGTAGATATCGCTGATGGTGCGAACTTCACTTGGCGTAACGATGATTTCGGGGGCCAAGAAATCGGCCGTTCCGACGATGTGCTTTGGTTTGGATTGTGAGAAATCCGCCTGGTCCTCGGCAAAAAAAGCCAGGCCCAAATCGGTTAACTTCGCGTGGCCGTCGGGGGTGATTAGAATGTTCCCAGGCTTCACATCGCGATGGATCATGCCCTGCTGGTGGGCGTGAGCAAGTGCGGACGCCGCCTGCGAGATTAGCACGGCGGCTTTATGTTGGCTCATCGGGCCATTGTAGTGCACGAGCCGACGCAAGTCCGAGCCAGGCACGTACTCGGTGACGAGAAAATAGGTATCTCCCTCCACGTCTGCGTACGACAGGCGAACCAGGTTCGGATGATCGAGTTGGGCTTGAGCGCGAATCTCACGGAGAAAATTGGCAATTGATGTAGGATTCGTCTGACTCTTCGGTAGCACCTTGATCGCCTCGACGCGTCCAAGGAGTTCGTGTTCCCCCTTGAACACCCAACCCATGCCGCCATGCCCAATCGCATCAATGATGCGGTATGACCCTAATGTAAACTTCGTGCGCCCTTGGCGGAGTTGTTCGGCCTGCCAGCGATTCAAATGGCCAAGTTCCACGAGATACTCTGCCAGCTGTTCGTCCGTGATCTCTTCCAGCGATATGTCCACGGCTGGCAAGGTTTCCACCAGCATGTGCCACGCGTGATCGATTTGCTCCTCGGTCAGCAATCTGCTGGCCAATCCAGCTTGCTCCAAAATTGTTCGATCTGCGCGCACCGAGAGAATTCTTTCCCATGAGAATGAGATGAGTGTACGAGTCAAGTCTACTTTGAGATCGAGGTGTGCGCCAACATTATGGCCCTCAAACGGCCTCACTTTCGCGCTAACGCGACCAATCGGTTGGCGATTTCGTGCTTCTGCCAGCTTTTGGGAGGTCGTGCGTGGAACGTCATGAGTTCGTCTCGCACGGGGTGCGGCAACTCAAGGCGAGATGAATGCAGCGCAATGCCGGTTGGGAATGAACTAATACTGCCATACTTTCGATCACCCAGGATTGCATGTCCGACCTTCGCCATCTGGACACGGATCTGATGCTTTCTTCCTGTCTCTAGATCGACCTCCACGAGTGCGTGCTGCCGCACATCGGAGATGACTTCGTACTTCAAGCGAGCAAGCTGTGCGCCTGGGCAACTGCCGTGAGTGGCGTGCACCCGACGGTGTCGCTCGTCTTTGCGTAGGTAGTGTTCCAGGGTTGCCGATCTCGGATTGGGCACCCCGACAACGATCGTTTGGTACAACTTGCTCACGTGGCGATTGCGAAAGGCTACGTTGAGTCGATTGGCTGCCTTCGAGGTCCGTGCAATCACGACCAAGCCGGTGACCGGGGCGTCTAGTCGGCTGACGACTCCGAGGTAAACGTTTCCGGGCTTATTGTACTTGTGCGCTACATACTCCTTAGCGATGCTCAGCAAGCTCGGTCGATCTGCCGCGACGCCCATCGTCGGTAGCTCAGCGGGCTTGTTAACAATCAGTAGATGATTGTCCTCGTAAATCACTTCAAGTTGCGTTGCGCACATCGAGGGCACCGTTTCACAGATAGACCGTTCTTGTTACCATTCTAGCTTAGCCGCGTATTTGTAGATGGCCTAGTTGCAACTCTAGAGCTCGATGACAGCTGCTCGATTGATCCTCGCTAGTGGTTCGCCTCAGCGCGAACGCCTGATGACCGACAACGGTTATCGCTTTACGATCATTGTGCCTGACGACTCCGCCGAGGACTGTGGGATATGCACAACGGGTGGCCCAGCCGGATTGGTGACCGAGTTAGCTTTGCGGAAGGCGGCAGACGTTGCAGCGCAACTTGCCGAAGCCGATCAAGCCTCTATCCCCTCGGTCATAATCGCGTGCGACACAGTCGCTGAGTGCGATGGTGCGGTACTCGGCAAGCCGAGTGACGAAGACCATGCACGCGACATGCTCCAGCGACTGCGTGGACGCGATCAACGTGTCTTCAGCGGTCTCTGCCTCTGGCCCATCGGCCTGCCCGACGGAAATGGTTCGCCGACGACGCATCTCGCGGTAACCGAATTGCACATGGACCCGATTTCCGACGACGACCTCGAAGAGTACCTGAGTAGTGAACTATGGCGTGGTAAAGCGGGAGCGTTCGGCTACCAGGATCGCCATGGATGGCTGCATATTCTCAAAGGCAGTGAATCGAATGTGATTGGTTTGCCCATGGAACTGCTGGCAGAGCAGTTGGGCATTCTGGAAATCGAATGACGGCCGACAATTACCTTGGCTTTGCCGTGCCTATTGATCGTGGACGGGATAGAATCTTGCCAACCGATTTGGCGACACACCGATTTTTTCCGCGCAGACGAGCGACCAATTCGTCAGCGTTTGCCTGACGATCCCGCGCTTTTCCCAGCGGCGAGGATGGACGTACAGCGGACCGGGTAACACGCTTAATCGGCCCAGCTTGCGAAAGGCTCGCATCAGTAGAAGGTCCTCCATCAACTCTACGTGTGGAAATCCTCCGAGGCTTTCAAACGCCTCACGCCGCATGAAGATTCCTTGATCACCGTACGCCATCCCCCGCAATCTGGCGCGCGCGGCATTTCCTCGTTCAAGGATACGGAACAGACCTCGTTCTGATTCAATGCGTTGTCGAAAAGCGCCGGCTTGCACTGCTGCGTCGGCCAGACAATCGCGGACTTGCCTGCCCGCTTCCGGAGCGAGCCAACTGTCGGCGTGTAAGAACAGGAGAACCTCACCCGTCGCGTGTTGAGCGCCGAGGTTCTGCTGCACGGCACGGCCTCGAGAGCTGTGCACGACCTGTGCCCCCGAGTCAGCCGCCAGTTGCGGAGTGTCGTCGGTGGAGCCGCCATCTGCTACCAACACCTCGTCGAGTTCCGCGTTCCAACAGCTCGCGACGGCGCGCCGGATGCAGGCAGCTTCGTTCAGGGCAGGAATCACGACGGAGATGCGCATGTTGGCTCAATTCAGGGGAATTGCTCTTCGGAATCTCGATTGAGTCCCGTGATCGTCTTCCGTTATACTGTTGTGCTTCACATCCGATTGGTCAATCGTAGGCCGGCGACAGGCTCAGAAATCCTAATCCGCTGGCTGGTTCAGATTCTCCTCAAACTGTTCAACTGCACCGAATATGAAATTACGCGTCGGTGTGATTGGTGTGGGCTCCGCCTGGGAGTCGAATCACCTGCCCGCGTTGCGGGCCCTGTCTGATCGATTCGAAGCGGTGGCGTTCTGCGACCCGGTTCGACATCGCGCCGAACAAGCGGCTCGTCATTTCGACGCGGTGGTTCATGACGGCTTTCGTGGCCTGACACAACGCGAAGAGATCGACGCTGTGCTGCTACTGTCGGCAGAGTTCTTCGGACCGTTGCCGATTTACGCTGCTTGTGAAATGGGCAAAGCCGTCTACTGTGCGGCTGCGATCGATTTACAGGACGCAGAGGCGCAAGTGTTGCGTCAACACGTTCAGGATGCGGGGATTGCGTTCATGGCCGAGTTTCCATGTCGTCTTTCTCCTGCCACCCTGCGTTTGAAAGAACTGTTGGCAACCCGCTTGGGATCGCCGAAGTTGCTTTTCTGCAATCGTCGGCGTGTCCACGCCGACAAGTCCACCAGTGGCAGCCAATCCTACCGTGACCTGGTTGAAATGGTAGATTGGTGTCGGTACATCGTCGAATCCGAGCCGACCTCGGTACTGGCCACTTCGCATCAAGCAGCAGGTACAGGCCAACGCGATTACTTTGCCGTGAACCTTGATTTTTCTCCACCTGATGAGCACGGCACGGGCACGCTGGCAGTCATCGGATGTGGCGATTATGTGACCGAAAGCTTAGAGGAATCCCTGGCATTTCGCCGTCCGGCCGATCTTAAAGTCGTGTGTGAAGACGGAATCGCCTTCGTCGATTTGCCGAATAGCGTTGCTTGGTATGACCAAGCTGGACAACATCGGGAAAGCCTCGATTACGAGCGGCCAGTAAACGAACAGTTGTTAATTCACTTCCATCGTGCGGTGGCAAGCCTGGTGCTAAAGTCCTCCAGTTTGTCAGACGCTCACCGCGCGATATCAATTGCGAATCTCGCCAAGCTGAGCTGCGAAAGTGGCCACAGAGTCTCCTGCTAGACACCGATATTCTGGGCCGATACGCACAAAACATCGACCGAAGGTGTCATTTGACACTCATCGAATTGCCAAAGTATATTGGCAGGTTTCGCATCTACGGCCTCACCCCCATAACGCAGCAAACGAACCTTGCTAATCCTATGACAATGACCAGCAAAGACGTCGCCGACGTGGCTATCAACACAATTCGCACGCTGTCGATGGACGGCGTCGAGGCCGCAGGCTGCGGTCACCCAGGGACGCCGATGGCTCTCGCGCCGGTCACTTTCCAACTGTGGAGCGAGGTGCTGCGTTACGATCCGACGGCACCGCTGTGGCCCAACCGCGACCGTTATGTGCTGTCCTGTGGCCACGCATCGATGCTGATCTATTCGATGTTGCATCTGGCGGGAGTCCGCAAGATCGATGCCAGTGGAAACATAACCGACGAATTCTCCGTGTCGTTAGACGAATTGCGGAACTTTCGTCAGTGGGGTAGCGCGACGCCGGGACACCCTGAATACGGGCACACCACCGGTGTAGAAACGACAACCGGCCCGCTCGGGCAAGGTTGTGGCAACAGCGTCGGCATGGCCATCGCAGGCAAGTGGCTGGCGGCGCGCTATAACCGTCCTGGCTTCGAACTGTTCGACTACAACACTTACGCTCAATGCAGTGACGGCGACCTCATGGAAGGCGTCGCCTGCGAGGCGGCATCGCTAGCTGGCCATCTCAAACTGTCGAACCTTTGTTGGATCTATGACGACAACAGCATCACGATCGAAGGCAACACGGACTTGGCTTTCAGTGAAGACGTGCCAACGCGTTTTCAGGGGCTCGGATGGAATATTGTCTCGGTCACCGATGCAAACGACCTTCAGGCTCTGTCTGCTGCCTATGAAGCATTCAACAATTGTGAAGATGCTCCGACGTTGATCGTCGTCAAAAGTATTATCGGCTACGGCTCGCCGAACAAAGCAAATACTGCTGGCGCGCACGGCTCTGCTCTCGGTGCCGATGAGGTCCGCTTGACGAAGGCCGCTTACGGCTGGCCCGAAGACGAATCGTTCGTCGTTCCAGACGACGTACCAGAGCACTTCAAAAACACACTTGGCCAGCGCGGGCAGTCGGCGCGTGAAGCATGGGAAACGCTGTTCAAATCGTACCAGGCAGAATACCCTGATTTGGCCGCAGAAATCAGCTTGATGCAAAACGGAGCGTTGCCTGCGGGTTGGGACAGTGAAGTCCCGTCATTCCCTGCCGATGAAAAGGGTCTCGCGACTCGCAAGTCAGCGGGTCAGGCACTGAATGCCTTCGCTAAAAATGTACCTTGGCTGATCGGTGGCTCTGCCGATCTCGCACCGTCGACCAACACGCTCCTCACGTTTGACGACACGGGACACTTTAGCGCCGAGGACTACGCCGGGAGAAACTTCCATTTCGGTATCCGCGAACACGGGATGGCAGCGATCGTCAATGGCATGGCACTTTCTGGTGTGCGTCCCTACGGGGCGACTTTCTTTGTCTTTAGCGATTACCTGAGACCCTCAATGCGTCTGAGCGCACTCATGGGGCTGCCTGCGATTTACGTGTTCACCCATGATTCAATTGGAGTCGGAGAAGACGGGCCGACCCACCAACCGGTTGAGCAACTGGCCGCTGCCCGCGCTATTCCTGGGCTTGTGGTGATCCGCCCTGGCGACGCGAACGAAGCCGCCCATGCCTGGCGAGCCGCCATTGGCGAAACGAAGCGACCCACCGCGCTGGTTCTCACGCGACAGAATCTACCCACCATCGATCGGACAGCCTACGCCACGGCAGACAACCTGTCCCGCGGCGGGTACATCCTGGCCGACTGCGAAGGTGAACCCGCGGTCATTCTGCTGTCTTCAGGAAGCGAAGTACCACTCGCCCTATCGGCTCACGAAAAACTAACTTCTGAGGGTATCAAATCTCGGGTAGTCAGCATGCCTTCGTTCGAGTTGTTTGAAGACCAACCGCAGTCCTATCGCGATGAAGTACTGCCGCCCTCGATCACGGCGCGTATCGCGATCGAGGCGGGTGTCCGACAGGGTTGGGATCGATACCTCGGAGGTCATGGAACTTTCATCGGCATGAGCAGTTTCGGTGCGTCGGCCCCGTTCAATAAAATCTATGAGGAGTTTGGGTTCACTACGGACAACGTAATTGCCCAGGCTAAGCAACTGCTCGATTGATGCGACGAACCACTTGGCGAGTGCTTCCGGAATTGTGTTCCACGTCGTCTTGGTAGAGTGCGACGCTGCTTCGAGTAGGTCTGCTCGGCACCGCGCCGGAGATCTCACGTTAGTCTTGGGGAGGGAAGAGATGAAGAGATTATCGCAGCTCGTACTTTGTAGCTTCGCCCTCGCCAACCCGTTCTGCGTCGGTGTAATTCCTTGTGATGGGCAAGAAAATCGGCCCAACGTCTTGATCATTTACACGGACGACCAAGGTACTCTCGACGCGAATTGCTACGGATCCGAAAATTTAATTACGCCCAACATTGACCGCCTGGCTGACAGCGGTATTCGATTCACGCAGATGTACTCGCCATCAGCCATTTGTTCGGCATCACGGGCTGGGTTGCTCACGGGCCGATTTCCCGCTCGGGCGGGAGTCCCAGGAAATGTCTCTTCGCAAGAAGGTGTGCCCGGCATGCCGACCGAGGAGGTCACGATCGCCGAGATGCTACACGCCCATGGGTACCGCACCGGGCATGTCGGAAAATGGCACTTGGGTTACACGCCTGAGACCATGCCCAACGGCCAAGGCTTCGACGAATCGTTCGGCCATATGGGCGGCTGCATCGACAACTACTCGCATTTCTTCTACTGGAACGGCCCGAACCGCCATGACCTCTGGCGCAACGGCCAGCACATTTGGCAGGACGGCAAGTACTTCGGCGATGCGATGGTTGAAGAGTGCAATCGTCTATTGACCGAATGGCGAGAGGAGCCATTTTTCATCTACTGGGCGATCAATTGGCCTCACTACCCGCTGCAAGGCACGACCGATTGGCGGGAGAAGTACGCGCATCTGCCCAACCCTCGCGGGAAGTACGCGGCATTCGTGAGTTCCATGGACGAGCGCATCGGACGCGTGCTCGACCACCTGGAAGAACTGGGATTACGCGACAATACGATCGTCATCGTGCAGTCTGATCACGGACATTCCGTCGAGGAAAGGACCTTTGGTGGCGGAGGGAATCCAGGACCTTACCGTGGCTGCAAAGGTTGTCTCTTCGAAGGAGGTATTCGCGTGCCGGCGATTGTGTCATGGCCCAATCGACTTCCTCGCGGAGAGGTCCGCGACCAATTGGCGGTAGCCTGCGACTGGCTGCCTACGCTGAGCCAGCTGACGGGAGCCAAACTCCCCGACCGACACCTAGACGGCGAGAGCCTGACAAAAGTCCTGGATTCGGCTACGTCGACATCTCCGCACGAGTCCTTCTACTGGCATCTGGGTACCGGCAATAGAGCACAATGGGTAGTTCGCAAGGGCAATTGGAAGCTGTTGGGCAACCCGCAAGATCGTCGCGCTCCGGAATCGCTAGGCGAGGAGGACAAGGTGTTCCTGGCGAATCTCGAACTGGACAAGACGGAATCGGAAAATCTCGCTAAGCTACACCCCGAAGTCGTTAACGAACTGTCTGCGTTGCAGGCTGAGTACCTGAACGGGATTCAAGGCACGTCGCCGAAGTAACTTCAAAAATGCTTCGCGCAAGCCGTTGGAAAACTGAGTGCAAGACACGATATCAATTCCGGGATTCTACGAACCGGTTAGCAGCTTGACGCATTTCCTCGGCGCGTTGGTTTTTGCCGCCGCGTCGTATTGGCTCTTGCGCCGCGGAAGGGGAGACTTGCCGAGGATGATCAGCCTGGTGGTGTTCTGCCTGGGCGCCGTCTTCCTACTTTCGATGAGCGGACTGTTTCACATGCTCCCTCCCCAGGTCGAATGGCGTGTAATCGCTCGGCGCTTGGATCATTCGGCTATTTTTATCTTGATTGCAGCTTCATTCACCCCGGCGCATACGATTCTATTTCGTGGCAAGGGCCGTCTCGAGGCACTGATTCTCATTTGGTCGATCGCGATTGCCGGAATCTCACTGAAGATGGCCTACTTTCACGAAATGCCACGCTGGCTGGGAATTGGGTTGTACCTGGCCATGGGGTGGCTGGGCGTGTTCAGCAGCTTCGCATTGTGGAAACGGCACGGATTCGGCTTTATGCAACCGCTGCTCTGGGGAGGTCTGGCATACACGGCGGGGGCAATTCTCGAGTATCTCAAGTGGCCGACAGTCGTGAGCGGGGTTGTCCAATGGCACGAGATGCTGCATCTGGCGGTGTTGATCGGTTTGAGCTGCCATTGGGCATTCACCTACCAAATCGCGGACGGTCACGTCGAACCTTGCTAAGCAGGGCGAGAACTTACCTTCGCAGCGCTCTGCGTCTGGAGCTTGCCGCAGCTACAATGGACCCGGATAATGCAGCTGGCCAACAATGACGGCCGGTGTCACATCGTAGAGCTCAGTTGATTACCATCATGCATAAGACAATTTGCTGCATGCTCGTTAGCGGAATACTGTTCCCACTTGCGGCCTTTTCAGCACGCGCCGATGACATTCTGCAATACATACCCGACCATGCCTTAGGGTACATTGTCGCGCGCGAATTGGAACACACGAGCGATCTTGTGGAGAAGCTCGCTGAGCCACTCGGCTATTCCATCCCGTCACCGCTAGGTCTCATCAAGCTCTCCCTCGGGCTAGGAGCGGGAATTGACAGTTCGGGCACCCTGGCTATCGCCTTGTTGCCCGGAAGCGAGATCCAACCAATGGTGCTCCTACCGATAAGTGACTACGCCGCATTTGCTCGATCGATCCAAGCCGATCCAAACGGAGAAGTCTGTCGCATCACAGTAGCTGGAGAAGACGTGCTGGTTGCACGCATCGATAAGTACGCGATTATCGTGAACATAGGTAGTCAGACGGAATTGCAGCGTCAGCTCGACAAACAGAGCGACCCAGAACTCGATCGGCGAAGCGATCCTACTGCGCGAAGAGACCCTTCCTCAGACTGGATTTCCAACCAGGATGTGTATCTCGCTGTGTTGCCCGCCGGCTTGCAGTATCTCGGCAAGCAGAAAGCCAAAACTCCCCGTCAGTTTATTACTCCGGTCGACGAATTCCAGCGACCATCAATGCTGAGCTCGCTCCGTTCCACGCTATTCAGTTCGGAACTTCGAAGCTGGCTTGCCGCCAACACAAATCTCGTCATGTTGGGCGTTCGCGTTGATGAGCAAATGAATGTTCGAATTAGTTCCGAAGTGGACCTCAAACGGAGCAGTCCCCTAAACAGAATGGCCCCGATAATTGCGAGACGAGAGCAAGAAATCACCAGCTTGGGGAATGCACGCTTTTTCCTCGCGGCAAGTACCAGCATGCCGCAAGGATGGGGGGCGATGCTTGCCGATTTTCTGTTGCAGACTGAGAAGAATTCAGCTGCGGCAACGGGCCTCGATCGCCTTTCCGACGAGCTGTGGACGAAGAAAGCAACTGTGAACCGTCTGCTTTTTGAGGGCATCAAGTCGTGTTCGGTTGTGATGCTTCCCGGTACGGACGGAGATCCGCTGATGGCAAATCTTCTCGTGATTGCCGAGGTTCCCAGCGCTGCCGAATATCTGAATGCAATGCCTCAGGTAGTTGAGACCTGGAACGAAGTTACGGAAGCATCGACGAGTGATATCAAACCGAAGTCCGACCTGCTTGAGAGAGAGCTTCGCGGTCAGCGGCTAAGCGAAATCGTCGTCGACTATGCGACTTTCACTGACGATAGAGTTCCCGTGACCAAATGGATGCTCGACGCTGCCTTCGGGTCAGAGGGTAAGTTGCGGATGAAGTTTCTTGAGGTCGACCAGACGCACTTCCTTTTTGGCCTCGCGACCGACGAGCAGATGTCAAACGCGTTGGAGGCCGTAGGCGACGATCGAAGCTCACTGGCCGCCGGAGCCACAAGTGAGGTGACCGCCAAGCTGTTGGATCCTCAGGCCATCGGTAAGGCCCTGCTGCAGCCGAAAGCTTGTCTCGAGTGGGTCGCACGCGTCGAGAATGAGTTTCTCGGCCTGTTGATGATCAACCCCCAGGAAGCCGTCTATCCAGAGATACCCGACTCGCCACCTTTGGGACTTTCTGTGGATTACACAAACGAGCGATGGCAGTTCGAAGTTGCTTGTCCGTCAGCTGCTTGGACGACACTCGGAAAGTATATAGCCGACTACGACGAGTTGGAGTGAACCAACCGTCCGCGGATCCAGGTTCGCGTCGGCAGTCGCTCGCTGTGCAATAGCGGCTCAGAAGGATCGGCTGGAGTCGCGTCACAGGGGATCGCCGTTAGGTTGGCCAGCTTCCCGACACCTAGACTCCCGACCTCTTGATCCAAACCGAGCGCCTTTGCGCCGTCGATGGTTCCAAGCTGCAAGATTCTCTGCGACGAGAGACCAGCGAACTCTTGAGCAATACAGCGCAGCTCGCCAAGCACGCTCAAGTCGGGATTCGATGCGCGGCTGTCGGTGCCGACGGCGATCGCAGCCCCGCAGCGAATCAGATTCTCGAGCGGGTATCGTGCGTGACCAAAGTAATTGTGTGTTCGCGGACAATACACCACCGTCATCTGCGGATGTGCCGCCACAAACTCGATCTCGTCAGGGGTGAGATAATTACCATGAATTACAAGCGCGCGAGGCGCTCGCGCGAGCACATGTAGGTAGTCGAGCACGGGAAGACGCTTCGTGAATGCCGAATCGTCCCACATGCTTCGTTCTTCAAGCAGGTCGCGAAACGGGCCCCTATTCTCCGTCAATAACTGCAACTCCTCTTCCGACTCGGCCAGATGCATAGCAACGGGGAAGTTCCGCTGGGCCGCGAGGCTGACTAGCCGCTCGAGCAAGTCGGGATGCACAGTATACGGAGCATGCGGACTTATCCCCACGTGGCCCGCAGGACCGCGGTTGGACAGTCGCTCCAGCACGTCTGCAAATACTGAGTCGACTCGCGCCGCGGAGAACCCGATCACCTCGTGAAACCACACCACGTCGGGAAGGTTCGTGGGGTTGGTAAACCCCACCGGCGACGTCGCGATCTCGCCAACCGTCGTCACTCCGGCACGGAGTGATTCTTCCAGTCCAGCATGGACCGCAGTGATGGGGCTGACCTGTTGCTTTCGACTGGCGATGACCGAACGAATCCAGTGCGGCAATGCACAGTTCCGCTCACCGAGCGGCTTCGCGAGGTCGCTAAACTCCAAGTGCGTGTGTGCGTTAACAAATCCTGGCAACAGAGCGACCTCACCGAGGTCGCGCAGCTTCGCGTCCCCGTTGGGCTTCAAGCCCACGCCAACGATTCTTTCTCCACGGATGGTAACGACACCGCCATTAATCGGGGGCATAGTGATGGGCAGGACCCAGCGAGCTCTGAGCGCAATAGTTTCCATCAATACACCAGAAGCGTTTGGCTGATATTGTGAGAATAATTCTCCCGCACAGCCATCAATTGCTCAAGCACCCGCTAACCGATGTTCGCGGGCTTCTTGCAATTGTTCCTCTTGCGTGCGCTGGTAGGGCATGCGATGCAGCCACATTAGGATCACCGCCGTGCCGATAGCGGAAATCACCAACACCCAGGGTTGAAAGATGGTCGTCTGCCCACTTAGGAACCAGGCGAAAGACGAATCTGTTGGAGCTTCCTCGACGGAAGTTATCAGTTCACTCAGGTATAGTGCCAGTCCGTTGTAAATCGCGTGGAAGAGCATACACAACAGCAGACTTCCCGTCTGAACCGCAAGATAGCCTAGGACGAGTCCTACGAGGGCGGCGCCGATCTGCTGCTGAAAGATGGAATGCACCATACCAAACGCAACCGCCGACAAGCCGATCGCCCACCACTTGTGTCCAACGTGCCGAAGTCCCGAGAGCACAAATCCACGAAAAGCAATCTCCTCGCAGAACGCGGGCAGCACAGCCATCAGCAACAATAGTACCCACCAATTTGGGGCGGTGCTGAACGCTTCATCAATCAGATTTACCTGGGATTCCATACCCGCTGTGGGCGGATACAGCCATAGTACGCAGTTAGCTGCGACCATGCCGAGTGGACGAACGAAAATGGCCAGTAAAACGGTACCCAAAACCAAATGCGCACTCGGCAGGCGGTCGAGGAGCAGGGTCTTTCTCTTGTTGCTGGTGAACAACAGCGTGAACATTGCTGCCGGAACCAAGATACAGACCACTTGACTGTTAAACATGGCTTGCAGCAGGAATTGAAAATCGATGCCATTTTCCGCTGCCTTGATTGCCGCAGAAGAAGTGGCAATCGTCACAAAGAACTGCACGATCAGGATTGTACCCACGCAAAGCACACTTTGCGCAAAGGTCGGCGTCTCTGCTCGATCGCGAACGAGGTGGACCAACCAGCGGCCCAAATCAAGCCTTTCACTTTCGCGAAACAGAACCGACTCGCGCTGGAATTGCTCCTCCGCCCAGCGTATCGCCAAGAGACAACAAATCGAGGTGATTCCTATCACTGGTACGACGTAAGGAAGCGCCTCCCAGTATTGCCCCTCGATGAGCGATCGAAGTAGAAGCACGACGCCGGTCACGGGAATCAAGCAATTGCCCAACGTCAACTCAACTCCTGGTGACAGTGGCAACATCATCAGTGGCATTACGATCAGCAGCAGCGGCATCAGGTAGTACTGGCCTTCTTTCGTGCTGCGCGCGAAAGCTGCACAAGCCAGACACAGAGCGCTGAACAACGCCGAAATAGGCACTAGCGCCAGGATCAGCCAGACCAGAGAAATTAGCGGAGGCATCGACAACGCACTCGATGTCGAAAAGCTGCTAAGTTGCTGAAATTGTGCCAGCACAAACTTGCCGGTGATACCCAAGCTGCCGAGGTTAAGCAGTGCGGTCACGACGCTAAACGTGATCACCGTTAGTAGCTTGCCCCAAACAATCTCGCGTCTGTGCGCTGGACTGGCCAGCAGAGTCTCCAAGGTGCCCCGCTCTTTCTCGCCCGCGCACAGATCCACCGCCGGATAGAATGCCCCGGTCAGCGCCCAAATGAACAAGATGAAGGGCAGAATCTTGGACCAGATCGCGGCGTGACGCTGCTGTTCCTCAGCCACATCTTGTGGTTGGAGTTCGAACGGTCGGGCCGCGTCCAACGGCACGTTACCAGCTTCCAGGTTTTTCTTCATCACCGCATTGCGCCACAAGCGGAGAATCCGCTCGACCCGCATGTGCGCGACGCGCGACTTTTCTTTTGCTGAGTTGTAGAAGATCTGCGGTTCCGGCAACTCGGCTTCATTTGTCGCGACTGCGTTTTGGCCGCGCTCAAACATGGCTGCCCGCGCAGTCTCAAGGCGTTCACCGAAACCGGGCGGGAAGTACAGTACGACTTGAGCCTCGCCGCGATCTAGCTTGGTGCGCGCTAAGTCAAGTTGCGTTCGCTCGCCATCATCCTCGGCGTTGCTTGGTTCGCCGAGTTGCGGCGAGACGCGAGAGACTCGCAGGCTCTCCAATTCGTCAGGATGATTGACGTACAGAGCCAAATCGAATTGCCCCTCGCCGAGTAGCGGGGGAAGCCAGTCATGCTCCGTCAGTTCTCGCTCTCCAACGACCAGGACCTCCGCCGCCGTATTGCGTAGAAACTGCGACAGCTGGAAGAAACTCATCCCTAGCAGCGGATAGAGCAACAAAGGCAATACTGCGATCAAGAACAGCGTCCGCCGATCGCGCAGTTGATCGCGCATCTCGCGTAGAAAGATCAGCTTGACATTATTGTAGTTCATCGAGATTCAGCACCACTACCGGGCTGCCTGAGCAACTTCTTGACCGGCAATCAAGTCAAAGAACAGATCTTCTAGATCTCTCCTGCCATAGGACTGGTGTAGCTCATCGAGAGTACCCTCTGCAAGGATGGATCCCTGATGCATAATCGCCACGCGATCGCATAGCCGCTCCGCCTCGCGCATGATGTGTGTTGAGAACACGATACATTTACCCATGTCGCGCAATTCGGCTACGGTGTCCAACAGCGCCCGCGCGACCAGCACATCCAAGCCGCTGGTCGCTTCGTCAAAGATCAGTACCGGTGGATCGTGTACGATGGCTCGTGCGATTGAGACCTTTTGCTTCATGCCGGTCGACATCTTCGCGCCGAGTAAGTCTCGGATATTCTGCATCTGCAAGCGGTCGAACAACCCTTCCATCCGCTCGCGCAGCTGTTCTTCCTCCATGCCATACAAGCGCCCGAAGTATTCCACCATTTCCCAGGCGGTCATGCGATCATAGACTGCCGTGTTCGCTGACATAAACCCGATGTGATGGCGTACCATCTCGGGTTGGGTGACGACGTCGAATCCCGTGATGGTTGCGGAGCCACTGGTAGGCTGCAAGACAGTACTTAGAATCCGCAATGCCGTCGTCTTGCCTGCACCATTGGGTCCGAGCAGCCCATACACCTCGCCCTGATGCGCGCTGAAGCTCAAGCCGTCGAGTGCTACAAACTGACCGCGCCGCAGGTCGCTGTAAGCTTTGGTCAGCCCGCGAGCCTCGATGACGGCGGACTTGGTGTCGAAGCTAGAACTATCCATGGCAGAAAATCATTGGGTGGACTCGCCGCAGAAGCAAGCACGCTTGAAAAACGAGTGGCAAATCGAGGCTTTATGAAGAATACCAGCAATCTGTTCGCTTGCGAAGCAAGTTCTCAGCCTGCGCCAGCGAACCGAGGAAGAATTCGCCAATCGTGGTGGATTTGCGGATAGGAGCGATGGCACGGGCTTAGCGGCGTAGATGGAAATCCACTTTGCTAGCCCGGCACAGCAATTCCACGACTCTCCAGCCGTGAGGCCTTGCCGACGATTTGTGGAATCTCTGCCGTTCTACTGCTCGTTGGGTCCGGCTCATGACCGCACACATCGGCAGAGCAACACGCAGCGAACCGGCAATGATCACGCTGATCGACTCCAGTGCATCGTCCAACGACAACGGCTGACTCGGCGATCGACTCCGGGAAGCAACGATGTGTCTCGAGCCTTTGCCGGCAGGGCGAGTGCAGAACAGCATTTGTTCACTTGCTCAGTCCGGATAGCTGATCGGCAAAAGATCACCTCCCACGTGCAGCTTTCTATATGGCAAGACGAACATCGCGGAGTGGCAGCCCGTGAGCAGCCGTGACAATTTGCCGTCACCCAGCCAAGAAGCGCACATGCGGCCGCGGTGATGCAGATTTGGCTCGACAGACAAAGCAACGAGTTGTCATTACATTTGGGACACCTCAGTTGAAGAACAGGAATGCTAACGATTGCCGAAGCTGTGTCGATATGTCATGCTGACGCATGGGTCGCAGTTGGCGGATTGGAAAGAAAAGCAAACAAGCAGTCCGCGTCCGCCATCTGCGCGAGGAGTCGCGGCAGTTGGTGCGGCAACGTACAACCTTGTTCGGCTGGGGGCATCCTTATCGTGAGTTGAGCACTGAGCGCGCTGCTTGGCCTCAGATTTGGCACGTTATTTCTATTTTGCGCCCACGGGCGGTGTCCAAACGTGCGTTGAACGGCGAGCATTGGCACCTTGCGACCGTGCCATCGGGGTTATGAAATTCAACCGGGTAACGACAGGCAGTTCTAAGAAATTGACTACGAGGGATATGAAATGAAGACAACAATTCTGTATTGCTGTGCAATCGCACTTGCTAGTGCGGCACCTACTTGGCTTTATGCCGACCAGGCGGAAGATGAGGCCGCGATTCGCGAATCGGTGGCAACCTATGTTGACGCGTTCAATAAAGGCGATGCGAAGGCGATTGCAGCCCAGTGGTCGCCAAGTGCGGTTTACACGAATCCGATGACCGGCGACGAAGTGACCGGCCGCTCAGCGATCGAGCAACAGATGGTAGATATTTTTAAGAATGCCGGGTCGACGAAAATCGAAGTCGATGTGAATTCGATTGAGTTTCTTTCGCCGAGCGTTGCCATCGAAGAGGGAACTGCCCGAGTGTTGCGTCCGGGAGAAGAACCTGATGTAACGATCTACTCGTGCGTGCATGTCAAATCGGATGGGAAATGGCTGGTGGACCGGATGACCGAGGAGGCCGAACCGGTCTTTCGTTCAAACTATCAGCATCTCAAAGACCTGGAGTGGATGATTGGAACCTGGGTCGACCAGGATGGATCGGCGACCATCGAAACGACATCCCAGTGGTCGAAGAACCAGAACTTCATCGCGAGAAAGTTTTCAGCTTCCGTGGACGGCGTAGCTGACTTGTCGGGTGTGCAGATCATGGGGTGGGATCCCGTTGCTCAAAATATCCGATCGTGGGTCTTCGATTCCGACGGTGGCTTTGGTAGTTCTACCTGGAAGAAGAAGGGAAACAGCTGGGTCATCAATTCTTCGGCAACGTTAGCCGACGGGCGAAAGGCGTCGGCCATCAAAACGCTGACCGTGGTCGACGAAAGCACGATTACCTGGCAGGCCTCGGGACGCTCGATCGATGGCGAACTCTTGCCAAACATCGATCCAATCCAACTCACACGTAACTCACGCTCGGAGTAGAAATATGTTACTGAATAAAAGTCAATTCAAAACTCTCGCCCGACTGGGCGGAGTCTGCGCGGTCACCATCGCGTTGAGCGTCATGGTTTTCTCAGATGCGTTTGCACGCGGAGGCCGCGGCGGTGGCGGTCGAGGTGGCGGAGGAATGAGCCGCGGCGGTGGTGGCGGCATGAGTCGTGGTGGCGGTGGTTACAGCCGAGGCGGAAGCTACGGTGGCGCCTCCCGATCGCAGTCGTACAACAGAAGCCCTTCGATGAGCCGACCATCCACGCCGCAATACGGTCAGGCTGCCTCTCGACCATCAACAGCCAATCGAGGAGGCGCGTCCATAAATCGAGGAGCTGCATCGGCAGGTAATCGAAGTGCCGCGTCCGTGGGGAATCGGGGAGGTGCATCGACTGCCAATCGAGGCGGCGCGACGAATCGTGCGGGGGCAACGGGCCGGGCCGCTCAAGGGGCTAACCCATCCAGAAGTGATTTAAGTAGCTTTCTGAATATGCCGAGCCAAGGTGGTGGTCGAGCTGCGGCTGGGGCTGCAGGTGGCAATGCCGCGATCAACGACTTCTTTAGTCACAACCCTGCCTCAGGAAACCACAACGCGGCGGCTACGCACAATAACGTTGCCTCAAACCGGCAAGCCGGTTCGATCGCCAATCAGCGCTCCGAAAACATCTCCAATCGGACAGACGCTCGTGCCGACGTCCGCGGCAGTCGCGGTGAGAATCGCAATTATGCGTCCGACAATCGGCAAGATCGCGTTTCTGATCGCGGTGATCGGCAAGCAGCTCGGGTCTCCAACCGCGGAGAAACACGGTCTACCTTAGCATCTAACCGTGGTGAAAACCGAAGTGAGCGGCAACAACGGCGAAGCGAACATGCCGATGGCATTCGTGATGCTCTGGAGAATGAGTTTGACAACAACCATCTGTTCGATGACTTTTGGAAAAACAATCCGCAAGCGTACTATCGATTTAATCAAAATCCAGTCTTTTGGACCTGGGCCACGGCTGCAACCGTGGGCAGTTTCTTCGGTGGTGGGTATGTCTACAGTGATGGTGGCGGCGGTGGAGGTGGTGGAGACTATTACTACGACGATGGCATGGTCTATGGCGGCGAGGAACCGATTCCAGCCGAAGAGTATGCCGCAGAAGCGGAAGAGATCGTCGAAGCTGCTCCCGAAGTTGAAAACCCAGACGACATGGAATGGCTGCCGTTGGGCGTGTTTGCCCTGGCGGAGAGCAAGAACGCCGATGCCGTTCCCAACATGTTCCTGCAGCTGGCCGTCAGCAAGGAAGGCATTGTCGCGGGGAACTATAACAACAAATCGACTGACGAGGTGAAATCGGTCGAAGGAATGGTCGACATGGAAAGCGGACGTGCTGCCTGGACCATTGCTGGGAAAAGCAGCCCGATTATGGAGACCAAGATCGAGAATTTGACGGAGAACGAAACCAGCGCTTTGGTTCATTTCGCCGATGGCACGACCCAAGAGTGGCTGATGCTGCACTTGGAGAAACCTGCGGACGAGCAGTAGTCACGAAAAAGTTCGGTATTGGTACGGGCTAGGAGCAGAAATGCTCCTAGCCTTTTTGTGCTCATCAGCCGACTGGCGCTGATACAGTTGAACGGTCAACTGGACGTATAAGCCGACAGAGCGGTGTTACCGCAATCCCAGGCCAACGTCGCTGTTGGGACCCCAACGGTTGGCAATCGGCAGTCGTTCACAAGCCCCACGGCCGAATCGCCAGGTGAACCCAAATGCGACCCAGTATGATTCAACCGAGACTCCAGACAATCCAAACTGGTCTTCGTCATCGAACATACCACCTGCGTTGAGATCTAAATCGACACCCGGCAGCAGATTGCGAACACCAAGGCCGCCGGAGAAACGATGTTCGTTAATAGCCGGAAACTGTGATTGAAGATACTGAACTGCCGGAATGCCATCCGGCGGAATCACTCCTCCCGCAGCTAGTGCTGGTACGTCGACCATGATGTTTTCTGCGTAAGCGTAGCCTAATCGTACGATCACTTTCCGCGTCAGTTGATACTGAATACCCGTCTGAACGATGAACTGATCCTTCCAGATTGCGCCAAAGAAGTCGGTGTCGGACCATTGCTTGTAGAGGATATCACTGGCCAATAGCAGGCGTCCATCCATCAAACTATTGTTGGCGATTCCCCAACCAAATGTCTGTGGCAGGTCCATGTTCACGTCTTGAACAGTGGAAAACGCGCCGCCGCCGATGCTAAGGCGTATGGCATCTTCGAAGCGGAAGCTCTGTTCGGTAATCCAACTGAATCCTAACGACGTGCGATCGGTCAGGTCATAGGTAACGCCGAACAGCCCGCGTAGCGCGTACGCCGGTGTAGCCGCGCTGAGGCCAGTGAACGGGCCATCGAGGACACCAGATGTCATGACTAATTGTGTGCCCACGGCAAGTCGTTCTGTTACCTGGACGCCGAGGCCGCTACCGATATTCAGGCCGACTAAACTGGAAGCAGAGCCGTTACTCTCGGGTACGGCTGCATACTTCACACCAAGTCCCACGCCTGAGAGCAAACCTAGCCCCCAAGTGACCGGCATATCAAAGGCAGAAAAGTCTTGCGTTACCGCGATATTGCCCAAGGCGGTACCAGGCTGGTCCGACCGAGCGTCAAAGGGACTAATCCCGGCCAATGGCAATGTGGCATCGTTATCCACATTGATCGTAGGCTCGACCCAGCCACCACCAAAGCTAAACTGAGTGCCCCGAAACTGCGCAAGCGTGGCTGGATTGCCAGTGAAGGCTGATTGCACATCCTGGGGTCTGGCGATGCTTACTCCCCCCATGCCACCGGCGGCCGGGTTCATGGTTGCGTGAAGCTCAACTCCGAAGGCCTGTGCTCTGACCTCTGAAGCAGGTAGGCAGCAAATCAGCGGAATACACAGGGAGACAAAGATAGACTTCCGTCGCATGGGCAGAGTACTCCGTTACGTTCGGATTTGCCAATTACACATATCCGATTGTTCGTCATGAAAAGGTGGGTGACAGCAGAAATCCAGATCAAGACGAACATGAAAATACACCGAATGCTGCGTCCTGCGTCAGGTTGTACGTGTCGTAGGAGTCCTGCGGCAGAGCGCGAGGTCATATTCGTAGCAACCAGAAAAACCGTCGGACAGGTTTCACTAACCGTTACGATTGCCCGTAGATTCAGTCGACATGTCGGTCCCCGTCGGAAACTCTCAGGCACAGCGATCATTCTTGACGATCGCTGATCGTGACAGCGCCGCGCGTACATGTCCGGAACTAGAGACACGACCAATACCATGCGAAGAGTCCAGCTCTTACTCTGCGCCCCTGCTGTGGTCTTCACGATCGCACTCTGTGCACCTGGCTCGGCATTGGCAGATGTCGCATTCGAAGATTACCAGCAGGATGGGCTTGGCCTTCAGTTGGCGTCACTTGAGTGTGCGACCGCGGCATGCGGTGACGGCGTAGATTGCGGGACTCACTGTGGCGCCGCAACTCCGGGTCTGCTTGCGGGATGCAAAGCGCACCTGCGCGACTCGGGCATCCTCTTTCAGGGAAACGTCACCCAATTTGGTTTTGGAGTCGACGGCGGCATCAATGTGCCCGTCGCGGCGCCTTTTGATCAGGGCGATACGTTTGAGTATACCGGACGCGGTGAATACAACTTTCTGTTCGACCTCGAAAAATTCGGCGGTCTGCCTCACGGAAAACTGTTGATCGGTGTGCAGCACTGGTGGGGAGAGTACGCAAATATCAGTACGAATACGGGCACCTTCGCACCGCCCGTGTTTCCGGCAGCGTTGCCAACCACACCGGACAATCCAGGAGTCCCTTACGTTACCGATTTCCTGATCACGCAACCTCTCTCGGAGCGGCTCATCCTTTTCGCGGGCAAGAAAAACGTGATTGGTAGCGCCGATCAGGATATTTTCGCGGGAGGCGACGGAACCGACCAGTTTGTCAATCAAGCACTCGTTGCTAATCCGGCCTTTCTCTTGGCGTTGCCGTACAGCTCATTCACAGCCGGAGTAGCGATGCCTCGCGATTGGGGAGCGATGAGTCTGTATGTCTATGATGCGACCGATCGAACGCGAGACTTCTTCCGCTTCAATCGGCTCTTTGGCGATGGCATCATTGTCGGGGGCCAAGTTGGCCTCAACACAAGGTTCTTTGACAAACCCGGTGAACATCACGTCGGTGCGCTTTGGAAGCACCTTGACTTGCCGGACTTGTCGTTTAGCCCGCCGGCGCCCGAGTATCCCTATCCGCCTGTCGTTCCGGGGGTACCGAGCATCCGAGACTCGTACACGATCTACTACGGTTTCGACCAGTACCTCAAAGTGCTTCCCGGTGAGCGCCAAGTTGGTCCTGCAATGAAACCGCGTGGCTTCGGGTTGTTTGGGCGCGCCTCCATTAGCGATAGCAATCCGACGCCAATCAACTACTTCCTCAGTTTGGGAATCGGTGGAGACAGTCCGCTACGACAGGGCAGCGGCGATGCCTTTGGAATCGGCTGGTTCTTCATTGGGGCAAGTGACGAGTTCAGTGCGGCATCTCGGACCGTCTTTGGACCGCGTGATGGCACTGGAGTGGAGCTCTACTACAACTTCAAGCTCACCCGCTCCATCAATGTGACGCCTGACGTGCAGTACATCCGTCCCGGCTTAGGACGACTCACTTCGGGCGACGATGCGTTCGTCTATGGAGTGCGAGTCAACTTACGGCTGTGACGCGATAGATTCGCGACCCATCGCCCCTGTAGTAACCTCTCTGCAGAAAGCTTAAAAGACGCTCCACGACGGGAAAGAACGCCGCTACTCAGGCTATCCGCCTGATTAGCTCCGTCGTAAGAGTGAGCGCAGCGAAAGCCCCTCTCCCGGCGGAACCCAAGAGAGGGGCAAGTTTAGCTTCCCGAGCGTACCTATTTATTGGAACTCTGCTGTAGCTTGCTCAGCACATCGTCGAGGGCAAAGCTGCCAGGCTTTTGACGAGGCGGAAAATCCTTGTAGGTTGCCAAGTGATTGGCGACAAACCCTTGTGCTGGTACGAGCACGAACGCATGGTCCACGCGCCAGCGATCGTAGTCACCTGCCTCGTGGTCGGCGCGTTCAAAGGGATCGGTTCGCATGCAGAACAGCTTCGGGAAACGAAGCTCAACCAACGGTTCTTGCCACACTTCGAGACCATGGCCGCGTTGTTCGAGGAAGACGATCTTCCAGCGATCGTATCGCAGGCCACAGAGGCTGCCACCGTCAGTCCAATAGAAAAACTCTTTACGCGGCCACTGATCGCTCTTCCCCGTCAGGGCAGGCAGCAAATTGTAGCCGTCCAAGTGGACCTTGTAGTCTCGCCCCATTGATGAGTGACCCTTGAGTAGCTTCTCTTTGACGTCGGGATCTCCGGCCGCTGCCAGGATGGTCGGCAACATATCTTCGTGAGAACCGATGTTGTTATTGATGGTGCCGGGCTTAATTTTTCCGGGCCAACGAATTGCGCAGGGTACGCGATAGCCGCCTTCCCAGTTCGAGTTCTTTTCATTACGGAACGGCGTCGATCCGCCGTCCGGCCAGGAAAAACACTCGGCGCCATTGTCAGTCGAATACATGACGATCGTGTTGTCCGCTAGCCCCAACTCCTCCAACTTATCGAGGACTTGGCCGACATGCCCATCATGCTCGACCATCCCGTCTGGATAGATTCCCAATCCGGTTTTATTCTTGGACTCTTCCTTCAGATGCGTCCAAATGTGCATCCGGGTCGAGTTCCACCACAGGAAAAATGGCTTCTCCGCTTTCGCCGCGCGTTCCATGAAATCAATTGCGCCGGCGGTCACTTCCTCATCGACGGTCTTCATGCGTTCGATCGTCAACGGACCGGTATCCTCGATTTTGCCGCCGGCTGTCGACTTGATCACGCCGCGCGGTCCAAATCTCTTTTTAAACTCAGGGTCTTTCGGATAGTCCGGGTGTTCGGGCTCCTGTTCGGCATTGAGGTGGTAGAGATTGCCGAAGAACTCGTCGAAACCATGATTCGTGGGCAGGTGCTCATCACGATCGCCCAAGTGATTCTTGCCGTACTGCGCGGTCATGTAACCGTGACTCTTCAGCAACCCCGCGATCGTTGGATCTTTGGTGGACAGGCCTTCATTTGCACCTGGTAGTCCTACTTTCAGCAATCCCGTGCGGAATCCACTCTGTCCGGTGATGAACGTCGAACGACCCGCTGTGCAACTCTGTTGGCCGTACCAGTCGGTGAATAGAACTCCCTCGCGTGCGATGCGGTCGATGTTCGGCGTTTTATAGCCCATCATTCCGCGGTTGTAGCAACTGGGATTGTTCCAGCCGACGTCGTCCCCCCAAATGACAAGGATATTCGGTTTCTTATCTTGGGCCTCGGCGCTGATGGCTGCCATTCCCAACGCAACGGCGGCAACTACTCGAATGTACGGACTCACGGCTTTGTCCTCCCCAAACGTAATGCGGTAACCAGTAGACGTGGGAAGTATAACACGACCAGTGCGGCGTATAGACGAAAAATGGTGTTCATTTGCGCTCAACCGATTCGTAAAAAGCGCGATCAATTGCATGAATCTGAACCGAGTAGCGCGCTGCCGCTCTGGCGAAATCCCAGGGTGGCAACGATCTGTACATTCCACTCGGGCGAGGCCATTTCCGGTTCTCACTGTGGTGTGTTTTTGGACTTTGCGTGCAGAGGCAGCACGGTTAGCGCTTCCCCTTTTTGAGTAGCCAATTGGAGTAAATGCCATGCAAATAGCAGACATATGACTGTTGCAACCAGACCAGCCATTTGAATCGGTCCAACGGGTTAGACGAAAGGTATGATGGCGACGCGTGAAAACTTGACAGCCTGTATTGCTGCGGCTTAGCATTGATTTACTGCTCTTTTATCGAATTCGACAGCCTTCGAACGCCGCTGTGGGATCCGTTGAATATCGCGTATCTAGAATCATTAATGCGAGCTCTCTAGCGTGATGCATCGCAGGAAACGGTGTTTAGCCATGAAGTACGAAAGCACGCGTCGGCCGATTTGGTGGCGCATCGCGGGAGGGACTTTTCTGGTGGTGCTTCTCGTCATCGGGATGACGAGCGCACTCGCGCAGTACCGGACTAGCTACCCTGGTGCCGGTGCACCAGCTCCGCGCCGGACCTACTCATCGATCGGCGTCGCTGGCTTCAATGGCAACCCGTACAGGACGAGTCGGTCTGCTCCGACGGGACTACCAGTCAGCGGGAATGTGCACTCCTATTATGGAGGATCTAGGGCCGGCGGAGCGGGCGCTGGTGGATCTTTTGGTTACAGGCCGCCAGCCAAGCCATTTTCCAATATGCAGAAGACGCAACCCTTGGTTACTGGAAACGACGTAGCCCGTTGGGAAATCTTGAGAGGCTTGTGGTAACCGTACGACAGTGATTTCGACTCACGATCCCATCCACTTACGATGAACAAGGAACACTCTATGCATTTGCCAGGCTCTACCAGATCGATTCGCTGGCACGCTATCACTGCTGTTGTGCTAATGGTGCCACTCGCAATGCAAAGCGCCACACAGACCGCCTATGCGCAAGCGCGACTACGACAGCCAGCACCACGTACTGCGCTCAACGGTGCTATTCACTATCAACGCGCGATTCTGTTTCTAAACGCGGTGGATCCGGTCAAGCGGCAGATCCTGCAAAAGCCGGTTTGGGAAATCATCACACCAGAGACGACCGATGCGGAGATCGCGGAAATCAACGAACTGCTCATCGAGTCGCGTCATGCGATTCGGTCTGCCTTAGTCGGCTCGAACCAGCCTAGTGCAGACTTTGGGCTTGATATTCGGCAATACATGGTGTCCGCCCTGCTGCCGCATCCACGTTCGATGGTCGACATCGCCCGGCTAATCGGATTGGTCGGCATTCATCGAGAATCCGAACAGCGGTGGGAAGAATCCGTAGACCTCTATATTTCCGCGGTTCGCATGGGTCGGCACATGACTCACCAGACCACACTTGCCGAGGCCTATGCCGGCGTCGAAATCCTGGAGACCGCCTACTTCTCCTTGGCCAGGTGGGCTACAAAATGCCCGGATAAAGCGTTAGTAGAAGAAGCGTTCGATGCGCTCAACGTCTTTGCGTTTGACATGGTGCAACCAGCGCGGACCATGCAATCCGAAGCGGACATTTTGCAGATGAGAATGGATACATTACGATCCTCCTACCCCGACGGTCCGTGGGCGGAGATTGTGTTGGAGACACTCGGCGCAGATTTCCCATTGGCTGGGCCTGAAGAAATGCGAAAGGCCGCTAAGGCGGCGGCGATCGAATTCGGTGTTCCGGAGGCCGCGTTTGCTAGCAAAGAGGCGTTGCTTGGTCACCTGGACGAGGTCAGCTCCGTGCATATCGGCATGGCCCGAGACACCGTCCATTGCCTGACTCAACCCGCAGCCGACGCAATCCGATGTGGCGAGAAGGTAGCTAGCAAATATAGGGACATGAAGAAAACTCAGAACACGGTCAACTGGGATGCAGCGAAGATAGCTTCTTTGTTCGCAGTCCACGAAGCTGAGTTAACGGCTCTGCGTGTCACGATGGCCGTTGCTGCAAAAAAAACAACATCCGGCTATCCATCCGACTTGAGAACTGTGATCAGCGAATTTGGCGGGAACTTACCCACGAGTCCGTACGATGGCAGCGCGCTGAGCTATGAGGTCACCAGCGGTGGTCAAGAATTCTCGGTCTCAGTCAATGCGGCAACGATTGGCAGCATTAAGCTTCCGGCGATTAAATTCGACTCTGCGGCACTTTAATCGCGAATTCGTCGTCAAAAGTCAGTCTGCTCTGAGCAATTGCAACTGCCTCCAGCAACCGGAGGCAGGCTGTGATTGAATCGGAGTGGACGTGCAGCGGCTGCAACGTTGGCTGACGAGCAAATCTTCGCCGTAAGCCGACCTGTGCATACTGCGGTTCTGGGTTGTATTGCTGGAAATGCTTGCCGACTCAACGACGGCTAGCGTGGTACCGGTTGTTACTCCTGGCAGGAGGTGTCAACCTTGGGCGTGCCACCGAGGACCAGCCACTTACGGCAGTATTCAGCGTCTGCAATAATCCGTAGGCAGCTGCAAGTTCGTTAGACACGCTTAACACAGATATCGCGATGGACGGGTTCTTCTTCTCCTGCTTGATCTATTGCATCAGTTCTCTTATCGTCCTCTGGCTGGCCGGTGCATTGTTCTATGATGTTTGCCGCGCATCGCGAGCAGGGCAACTAATCGTAGTTGTCTGGCTAGCGGTCGCGATTGGCACTTTCATTTTGTGGGTCCCGGCTTGGAAGCCGTTTCTAGCGCTGCTCATCTTTTTCGGAGTATTTCTCTGGTGGTGGTTCTCGCAGGAGCCTTCACACCATCGGGACTGGGCGCCTGGATTTACGGAGCTTCCGCGGGTCGCGTTGGAGGGCGATACGCTAACTGTCCAGGGTGTACGAAATACGGACTATCACGGGATCGGGGAAAGTACGACCCATTACGAAACGCGCACGTATCGTCTCTCGGAAATGCAGGGTGTCGATGCACTGGTTCTCTACTGGGGTTCTTCTTGGATGTGTCACCCGATGTTTGTGTTCGACTTTGGGAGCGATGGTCGGCTTTGTATTTCGATTGAAGTGCGATATCGTAACGGCCAGCAGTACAGCTTCCTGCGTAGCCTCTACCGACAACAAGAACTCATTTATGTCGTCAGCGACGAGCGGGATGCAATTCTCCGCCGCACCAAGTTTCTGGATGGTGAAGATCTGTATCTCTATCGCCTGCATACGCAGGCACTGGTAACGCGGAGTTTCTTCTTCGAATACGCAAACACTATCAATACTTTGTCAGAACGCCCCCGTTGGTATCATGGAATCACGACCAACTGCACGACTAGCATTTATGCCCAGGGGCGAGGCCGGATGCAGTGGGAGTGGCGGATGCTCTTCAATGGTGCCCTCGATCAATTGATGTATGATCGTGAGTTGTTAAGCCAGGACTTGCCGTTTGAAGAGCTGAAACAACAGAGCCGTGTTAACGACATTGCAAACTCAGCGCCAGTGGACGGCTTCAGCAATCACCTCCGGTGCGAGCTGCCAGGGTACAAGCAAGACGGCGCTATGACCAACTGTGAGTCAAATTGATTTAGGACAAGGCCTCGTGAGCGATCTTGACGAGAGAGTACAACTATTCAAATTGCATCCGAGTTCAAGGGGATTGAGCGAGGAAGCGCTGCGCGAGATCGCGGCCGCCTGTGAACTTGTCCGCTACAGTCCAGGTGAACACATACATCGTACCGATGAACCGGTCACTTCGTTGTTCCTCGTGATCCATGGTCGGCTGAGAGTGACTCTGTTGGATCTGCAGGGTAATGTGATGCTGGAGAGATACCAAGGTTCGGGCGACCAATTCGGAGGCATCGCTGCGGCGCTAGCGGAGCCAACTCCCATGGAATGCGTGGCCGAAGATCCCTCGACATTGCTACGCATCGAGTATGCCAAAGCCCAGGAACTATCAAGAAAATACGATCTCTTTCGCGTCAATTATGTGCAGTTGATGGCAGAATCGGTGAAGCGGGTACTCTTCAATGACCGGCTCATCTCACGGCCTAAACTTGTGGCGTTCGTTCATCAGTCTCCACAGACACGAGTTGTTACGAAGCGGCTAATGAGCAGGCTTGTCGAGATGGGCGAAGCACCTGGAGTCTTTACGGATCAGGCTGAGCCTGGTTTTGATGCCAAGGTCGAGCAGCGAAGAATCCTAGGCGGCGACGAAGACCTCAGCATCGACGAGGTGCGGAGTCAGGCGGCGAAGTGGCTGGAAGCCGGTCGCGTCTTCGTGGATGTTGCCACATCGGTCGAACCACTTCGAGCGATAAATGCCCTTGAGAAATGTCAGATCGTTTTCTGGTGCGTAACTCCGCAGAATTGGTACGACTCGGTACGGTCCCTCGAAGACATGGAGTCTCGCGCTCCAGGTTGGCGGGAAAAAGTCCGAATACTTTGGTTGCTAGAGCCCGGCGAACATGCACCGAGCGCCCCAGAATTATGGAAGTTGGCGAAGCGACAGATTAGCGTGTCATTCGGCAGCGCGTCTGGCAAAGAAGGCAAAGTGCTGTTCAATGGTTTCGAGCGTCTTGTGCACTTGGTTCGTGGACTGAAGATTGGAGTGGCGTTGGGTGGTGGCGCCGCACGAGGTATGGCCCACATTGGTGTGCTAAAGGCGTTGGAAGACAGCGGGATCACGGTAGATATGATTGCTGGGACCAGTGCTGGAGCGATGACCGGGACGTTATACGCCGCAGGCTTCGATCCCGATTTTCTCGTCGATCGCTTTGTGAGTGACCTCACACCCAGTCGGCTATTTCGTTGGCTGCCTAAGGGTGATCAGTGGTACTTGTTGTATAAGTATCGTTTGGGCCGATTTGATCCTATGCTGCGCAACTATCTGAAGGACTTGCGTATGGAGCAGCTGGCGGTTCCGATGCACACCGTGACGGTCGATCTGATCGGAGGAAAACCTGTTGTTCGAGATACCGGAGATGCCGTCCACGCGATTCTGGAGAGTATCAACCTGCCTGTACTCTCTACCCCCATCAATCGCCAGGGACAGGCGTTGGTTGATGGCGGCCTGATCAATAACGTTCCGGCCGATGTGCTGGTCTCCAAGGGTTGCAACTTTGTGATTGCCGTCAGCGTCACGGCGACGATGGAGACCGAGTTTGCCAGGAACCGCCCGGATACTCCCGATGACCGCATGCGATCCGCATCGACGATTCAGACGATTTTGCGTAGCTTCTTAGTCCAGAATCGCAACATCAATGCGATCGGAGTTGAACCAGCCGACGTGGTTATTGAGCCCGACGTAACCGGCTTCGATCTCACCCACTTCACACGCACCGACGAGCTCGCGGCAATCGGTGAGAGCACGACGAAGGAAGCGATTCCTGAAATCAAGCGCCTACTGAGTCGGCTGGACGGACAGTTGTTTCAGTCGTAGTCGCGACATGGCTTGAGTCGGGCCGTGGCTTCGGCACACACCATGCGAACTTGCCGGGGCTTTCTCGTTCGACCAGCCGCGAATTCGATTGTCAGTTGAGTGACGCTCCGACGCTGGTGCGAGAGGTCGCCGTGGTAATCCCTGCGGATTCTCCGGCTCAAGAGAGCTGGATCGCCAGAAACTACCCTGAAGCGTCTTGGTTGACCGATTAAGCACTATGGAGATGTTGTGCTGCCTTTAGCAGCGCTTGGTCAATCGTGTTTCCGCGAGAGCGTCATGCGAAATCGAATTGCAGTCCAGCTGCGCGTCTTGCTTCTAGCTGCTCTGTGCAGCTGCCCGGCAGTGTCTAACGGACAATGGTTCGAATTCTGCGACGACTTCACTAAGCCTTGCCGCTGCCAAAGAGACCCTTTCGAGGAACGAATCGAAACCGAGCGTCACGATTTTACGCAGTCCGCGGTGACCGTCGGCAAAGGCATCGTGCAGCTGGAAGGTGGATATTCCTACTTCTACAAAGATACCGAAGAGGAAATCGAATCCTCACATACCACCCCAGAGATTCTTTTGCGGGTTGGACTTAGTGAGGATATTGAATTCCGTATCCGTTGGAACCACGCTTGGATTTTCATCGATGAAGAAGATGACCGAATCGGCTCAGAAGATCTTCGCTACTCGTTGAAACTTCAAATGACAAGGCAACTTCACGAGGGACTGTTGCCCACCAGCGCATTAGAGATTCGCGGTACTGCCCCCACCGGTGGGTCAGCCTTTAGCACGGACAAGGCTGAGTTCAGCCTGGACTACATCTACCAATGGGAACTCACCGAGGGCGTGACGATCGCAGGCTCGACTGGCTACGGCACGAATGGTTTTGCCGATTTCGGTCTGGTGCCAGACGAACCGAACGATGAGAACTTCAACGTCCTAACGCAGTCGGCCGTGCTGGGCCTGGAACTCTCCGAGTCGAACACCATGTATTTGGAGTGGTTCGGGTTGTTCTCCGACGCTTTGGAGGATGACTTCGTCGTGTCCGTCTTCAACATCGGTATCGACCACTACCTGACCGACGACATTGTCGTCGACTTTCGGGCGGGCGTCGGCCTCTCCGACGATTCCGACGACTTCTTTACCGGTGTTGGTGGTGGATATCGCTTCTAGCGACTGTGAACGTTAGACTCACGGACCAGTGCGCGGTGGTCTATTCACCGAGGATACCAAGCTGCCCACCCAATCCGGGGCGCCAGTGGAGCGTCAGCGTATCCTCAAGTTCCAACACACTCTCTCGCAGCGATCGTAACCACAATAGGTCAGCGTAGAAGACGGCAGGGACAACGAGGATATTTTTGCGATTCTCCGACTGAAGCTTCAGCAGGACGTCCTTCAGGCGATGACCGTCCGCATCATAGGCGATACGCACTCGATGGAAACGGCTCTTGGCGGCGAGCGGATCATCTTCCTCGATCGCAAGCCACTGATCAATGATTTCTTGGCTCAGCGTGCCTGGTAGGACGAGAACGGTTGTCCCTCCAAACGGTCCCGGACATCGAGGTACCGCACCTTCACGCTTTGCGGCCGCAGCTGTGATCTCAGTCGAAATCTGTTTGGCTTCAACGACAGATGGGGCCGCGCCCACCGCAGTCGTCGGAATCCCCTCGGACACCGCAATCCGCTCGGCTTGAAGCGAGGCCCAGTAAAGAGCTCTCGGCGCTCGATCGGAAACGAGCAGATACTGTCGGGCGTTGTTTTCAACAACGGGTTGAGCCTGCATGCCTAATGCTTCTCGAACCAAGTTGGTAAGCTGCGTAGCCGACTCCCAAGGATCCGCGGCTAACAACTGAAAATCGCTCGATACTTGGACCTCATGGTATTGTGCCAGCTCCTGCTTCCACGAGTCACGCACAGCGTCATCACCTACGACGGTTAACTGCCGAGGTGGCGGCGAATCGTCGCCAAAGTACTCGGGCAGCGGAAGTGGGATATCCTTGACTTTCCCATAGCGACTTGGGCGGACAGCTATCGCCTGATGCTTCATGCGGTCCGAGTGAACTGCAATCACTGACACAACGGTGCCACCAGTCCCTTCGCCAACCAAACAGACCCGATCGGCATCAATCGGAAAGTTCCTCAACAGATACGCCCAGATGCGTTCGGTGCCATCAACCAATGTCGTGACATCTTCGGTGAACGACTCAGGCCAATACCATCGTCCACCGACCGCGTAGTCTTCTCCCACTAATTTGTACGGGGCGTCAATAGTAGCAATCGCTGCCTCTTCGCCGAACTTAAGCTTACACAGCGTCATCGCTTCTTCGGCAGTTAGTCCATCATCGGTCAGCCAAATCAGCAGGGGTACCGGGGATTCCGCGCTTGCGTCCGGCGGCAAGTGAAAACGGTACTTCAACTCGCGTCCGACTTGGACGCCGAATTCGCCACGGTCGGTGTTCGTCGCGCGTGATTCGACGTACACGACGTAGTCGGCAACGGGCTTTCCTCTCAACACCGCTGTTGATGGATTTATGGCGGGTGTTAACGAAATCGTCTTTATCTTCGCAGCTGGTTTTCGACGCTTCAGCTGATGAACCGCGCCATCCCAGTAGGCCGAATGAAAATTGCCGTTGATGTGCAATACGCAATATCCCGAGTGATTATCGAGTGCCTCCGCACATGCTTCGCCCATGGAATTGTCCCACAGCGTCTGTGTGGAATAGAGTCTATCATCGGAAGTGCCTGGCATCGCGAAGCCTTGATGGCCTCGCGTCGCGTTGTCGGTACGTTTCCAATAAGCAGGCGTGTTTGGGAAGAATTCACTCGGCACCCAATGTTTTTCCTCTGCAGAGAGAGACTCCAGCACCTTAGGGCCTTCCATTGCGAGGCGTCTGGTCAGACTACGTGGAAAATTCGCAGCGATCACCGGCGTGCCCGCTTGCTTGGCTAGTTCGACCAAGGGTCGATACGCTTCACGGTAGTTGGACCAAGGGCGCGACTCAGCAAGAAAAGACTCTTCGTCGATCTCATCATCGAGATAGCGGTCCAGAGCAGCCTGGACGTCACGCTCGAACACCTCGAGCGCCAGCACAACTTGGTTCCGCCGCGACTTCAGCAGACTGTCGTAGATGGCTAGCTGCAAGCGATGCGTGGTGTCGTCAGTATGCGACTCGCCGACAAATACGGCATCCGCCTGCGCGAGCGCAGCAATCAGCTGATCATAGTCCAAGCGCTCGCGCGTCTTGCCGTCGCGAATAGAAATCGCTTGCTCCAAAGGTGGAGCTGCCCACTCAGGTTCCACTTCGTGCTTGTCAGCGTAGGATGAAAAACAGAACGTGCAGCAGGCGAGGAAAACAACAGATCTCAATATCAAGCTCATTCTCATTATCGATAGGATTCAATTGATTGTGTGGTCCGTTTCGCCCCCAGCTCGGGATGCCAACGCATCGTAAACGGCTTCGTCGATCCCATTCTGCACGAAATGAACCGAGCCGTCGACCAAGACAAACTGCGCTCCGCCTGGGTGATCGCTCCGGAATGACGTCGAGTAAAGTCCCATGAGTCCAGGCTGTGTCACAGGGTCGGGTGGATCATCTGGATTAAACGGCCCCCACGTCGCCGCGAATGAGTCACTGATGTAGCCACCGGCCCACTTCGGACCTACTGTTGCCTGACCACCAAAATAGTCTTGCTCGCCGAAAGCGAAAGTCTTGGTTAAGCCATCCGTGACATCCTTGAACTCAACAATCATGGGCCGCGCGACGATTGCCCCATTGTGATATTTGGAGAGCCAGGGAGATCGCTCGCCGGTGCTAGAGGAATAACTACTCACGGCTTGCTGTTGCTCCACCGCATCGTAGATCATCGTGGGGCAGATGAACAACGGAATCTCGGTGTCAACGACTCCTGCGTTGTCAGGATGCAGCGTTCCTAGCTCAGGATCGTAGCTGACAAACCGATTTGCTTCTTCCATGAAAGGCAGCATGAACAACAATGCGCTTTCATGGTCACCTCCAATAGTGTCATGGATCCTAGCGGGTGGCAAAGTACCTTTTGAGTCATGATACATGTGGGCCGCGAGCCCAATTTGCTTAAGCTTGTTCTTGCACGAGGATCGACGTGCGGATTCTCGCGCCGCCTGCACTGCGGGCAGCAGTAAGGCGATCAGCACGCCGATGATTGCAATCACGACGAGCAATTCTACTAGCGTAAACGCTCTTGTTATTCTCTTCATCGCAAGAGTTCTCCAGCGTCTCGACGATCTGACTATCGGCGAGACCTCAGTAGATAGCCCATCGCAAACAGTGCCGCGAGGGCCAACGAGTTAGGTTCAGGTACGGCAACAATTTCACCCGCTGACGAACCATATCCGGTCTGCCAGGCAGTCAGTCCAACTTCTCCGCCGTATCCCTCCGGATCCGTCTGCCAAGTCAGGAAATCGTTGCCTTCCACTGCACCGTTCGCATCAAAATCGGGGTCAAGCGCATCAGCTTTCTGAATCAGCGTGTCGATACGCAAGTGCTGAAAGCTGGAACTTTGCATCATGCCGAATTCAACACGAAAGTCGCCCGTGTAGCCGGGAAGCCAGAACTCATATAGGAGTTCTTGTTGCGGCAGGACGCCAATCGGGGTGTCTACATCACCAACGAATAGTTCAATGGCTTGCAACGCACTGGCGCTATCGCCGCCAGTGATAGAGGATCCGTCCGGCTGGACTAGTTGCATCGATTCGTCCAGCACGGTAGCCCCGCCGCTCATGGTGGCGGCAGTCTGCACGAAGACGCGTGTACCGAAGTTGCTTTCATACGGTCCACCGTTGCCTGCCAAACCACCGTGATTCAGAACGTCTGCATAGATGGTATAAGGGCCACCGAATGCGTAATAGCCGCCGGAACCTGCGACGAAGCCAGGCAAATCAACGCCCATCGTTGAAAAACTATCCGGATTCAGCGCTGGGTTGACGTTTACGTCCGACGGCGGGGTATCGCTTTGAGAAAACGAGAATGCGTTCTCCGGATTTTCGAAATCTATATTCGCGTCCCATTCTTGGAACGTGCTGTCCAAATCCCCGACGCTCCAGCCATCGGGGGCCAAGAATTGCGCACCGGTCGCATGGACGTTTGCCGATTGTGAACTGGTGAGCAATAAGGCTACTAGAACTGCCCACGACGCATTGACTCCGCGGTCGCGTATTTGCCTACTTCTAACGAACATCGGTCTATCTCCTAAATCACTATGTATGAAAACCTACCGGACGATGGCGGCGGCTACGTACCGGCAGGCGATGCAGAACAAGTTAACCTCGTTGTTGACGACGTCGCGCCAGCAGTAAGGCACAGCTGGACAAGCTTGCGAGAGCAATCGACGTCGGTTCGGGAACGTTCCCAGCTGGAACCGGCTGGAAGGGTGTTGCCGAGTTGTAATACTCGACGCGAGCATGACTGAAACTCGTATTGCCCGTTGGATTGCCGAATGTGATGGCGTAGTCTGTTGCGGCAGCCGCATCCCATGCGACCCAGTAATGCCGCGTATCCAACGCCGATGTTGTCGTATCAGGACGAACGCTCGTCACGTCGGCCGTACCACGATCGATCAAAGTCGTTGGCGGAGCACCACTAAGTGAGAAGTCTTCGAGCGCTCCAGCAACACCGATCTGTAAGACGACCGTCGTGTTGGAATCGGCGTCCGAGAGCCCCGACAGATCGATCGTAAAATCGATAAGGTCGGAACCGGAGTAGATATTCTGCGTGCTCGTGATCAGTGGACCGAACGCTGGGGTTGGGTCAGTTACGCTTAGTTCGGCTGTGCCAATACCTGATGAGATGACATCGGGAACATGGGGGCCCAGCGGACCGTCTGGAGCAACATTCATAAATTCGTCCCACTCGAAATGCCCCGTGCTAGCCATCGGTTGAGTGGTGAACAGATATGGTGTTGATGTAGACGCGGCTTGAGCAATGGCTCCGCTTGCTAAGACACAGCCGACAACAAGGGCGAAACTCAAAACTTTCATTAGTACAATCCTCTCGAAAACAAAGTAGAAAACGAACGACTGCTCATCTCGAGCAGCCTATCTATCGCGGCGAACGAGCACGCAACCAAGGAGACAACAGCCACCGAGCAGCAATGTGGTCGGCTCAGGAACAATGGTTAAGAATGTCGAGCCTGGGTTCTCGGAGTTGTTCAAGAAGCCGTGCAGAAAGCCGGAAGCATTTGGTTCATTCTTACCGGTCATCGCCAATGCAAAGACCGTATTCGCGCCCGATATCCAGTCGTTAACCACGGCGGTCACATCGAATGTGACTGGGCCAAAGCTATCAATCGATGTAAGCGCTGCGGCGTCCGCAGGTAGGATGTTATTGTTGAAGTAGGTCAACCAGTCGGTTGGTCCACCAGGATTTGTGTCGTCTGTGATCTCCGTCAGCGGATCCGTGTCGACAGCGTGAGCTGAAACAACAAACGGATTGCCGGGACCACCGTCACCGCCAAAACCGCCTTCAGTACTCTGCATCGTCAAGATCGCTTGCGGCACCGGCCCGCCTAAACCCGTGAAGTCGGCCGAGTCGAACGTGAGATAGATTGTCTCTGGTCCGACATCGAACGCGGCGTCACTTCCAACACGATGGACGTTGCGGAAATCGCCCGCATAGCCTCTTACACGATTGGTGCCGCCGAAGAACGCAGAAGTCATCACGTCCTCTTGAACCGGTATTGTCACTGCCTGAACAAGCCCTTGGTGAACGCTGATCGCGATCATGGTTGCCAAGGTTACATTTGCTAGTTTTTGCATTAGCTTCTTCCTTTTTGTGAATAAGGATCTCTCTTTGTTTGTTCGAACAATTGTTGCTGAGCCTAAGCTGGCCCAAAAAACTTACGCATAGATGTCGATTCTTCAGTTCAAATGCGTTTCCCTTTCTGGATTCGGTATTTCATTCGGCCGCGGCACTGACGTCGAAACCGAGTTCTTCCACGACCTTCAGCAACCAATCGCGAATGCGATCGTCGGTCAGTTCGGACTCGTTGTCTTCATCCAATCCGAGTCCCACAAAGTGCTCCTCATCGTGCAAGGCACGGGACTCGTCGAACCTGTAGCCTTCCGTCGGCCACACGCCGACAAGTGATGCCCCACGCGCCTTGCACATTTCCCATAGCTCGCCCATCGCATCGAGAAAGTTGTAGGGGTAGCCATCCTGATCGCCCATCGAAAACAGCGCGACCTTTTTGCCTGTCAGATCGATTTCCTCGAGTCGAGGCAAGAACTCGTCCCAATCGTCTTGCATATCGCCGATGTTCCAGGTCGAGACACCGAGAAAGAGCAGATCGTACTCAAGCAATTGTTCTGGTGACGCGTTGCGCACGTCGACGATCTCATCGGGCACAAATTCCCCCATTTGTTCCTTGATCTTTTCGGCTGCCACTTCGGTGTTGCCGGTACTCGATCCGTAGAAGATCCCCATTTTCATGGCTCGTTCTCCGCTATATGTTGGAGTTCGCGTTGTTGGTTATCGAGACAAGAGTTCGACCACCATGCCGACTTCTACCGGCAAAGTGATCTCTTCTTTTGATGGCAACCGAGCGATAACAATCTCCTGGTTGGCCGTGCCGACTGTCAGCCAGTCGGCAAGTTGTCCGTCGAAATTCTCTTGATACCCACGGTATAATTCCGACAAGTTCTGTCGACGCTTGACGTGAATAGAGTCGCCCACGCCGACGAGCGTCGAAGGGATGTCATGTTTCTTGCCGTTGAGCAAGAAGTGACCGTGTCCGACACCTTGTCGAGCTTGCGGACGTGTCTTCGTGAAACCAGCTAGTCGCACGACGCTGTCGAGTCGCCGTTCGCAAAACAACAGCAAGTTTTCGCCCGTGTTGCCCTGCGCGCGTTTCGCCTTCAGAAACAATCGCCGAAGCTGCCGTTCGCCCAGTCCGTAGTAGTACTTGATCTTCTGCTTCTCACGCATCGCTTCGCCATACGTCGACAGCTTGCGAGGTCGTACAGCCATCCCAGGCGGTTGTGGCTTCCGCTCCGCAGCTTTGATCGCGCCACTACTTTCAAAAATGTCGATTCCCAAACGGCGGTTGATTCGTGCCTTGGGACCGGTGTAATGAGCCATATCTAGCCTCTCCAGTCGTTGTCTAGTGGTGAGTGATTTGCCTTCTTCGCATTCGATCGCGCGACAATCACGCGTAGCATCAAGATCGCCGTGAAGAATGCCACAAAGATCATGAAGTGTGTTGACAGGAGCCTCATGCTTTGCGGCCCTCGATTGCTTGTAGCACAGCAATGCAACGAGCCAAGTTGGTCGCATCTCCGGCAGCGGCAAAGATCTCGTGCATCGCCGTTAGGCAATTCATGCAGCGATAATCTTCAATGGGCAGAACCGAAAGCAGATACGCGGCTTCCTCGTGTTGCTGACACTCGTGCAGCGTGCGTGCCAGCGTGAGCCGACAGTCGCTGTCTTCCGGATCCAAATGAAACGCGCGAAACAATACTGGCAAAATCTGCTCAGCCGGCCTACTCAGGCGCTTCATGTAGAAGACCATGCCCATCAGCGGTTCGGGAGCTTCCGGCATCCGAGTTGCGGCGAGGCGGCAGACTTCTAGGGCGTATTCGCACTCGTCACATCGCCCTAAGGCTCTCGCGACAGGCTCCATTAAGTTCTCATCCAGGTCGTCCTGAGAGCCCAGGTGCCTGTAGATGGAAGATGCCGACTCAGGCTGTTCACGCTTCTCGTAACAAATGGCGAGTACAAACTGACTGCAATTGGCAAGCGGTACCAGCAGGCTGGCGTGTTCCAATGCATCGATCGCCAGATCCGGGTCGCCCTCTGCGTAGGCGACCATTCCCAATAACTCCCAAAGCTGCCCCGCATCGTCGTCTGCGTTCAGGGCAGCCTCTAGTTGGAGGTGCGCGGCTTCAAACTTGCCAGCGAGAAAGTTAGCCTCGGCCGACGCATATACATCTGCAGTCGAAGACTGTCCCATGTCAGGTGTCCTTTCACTGACGTGGTACCTGAGAACGCTCCGGCCTTTAGATCCGTAGTGCAGGCGCGTTTCGATCGGCAGGTAGCCACGGCTAGGAAGTGGTGCCTAAATGCCGCCAATTGCCATGCAATATGGCGACATCGCTTGCGGCCAAAATCGGCCGCCTAAGTGGCTAGCGGAGAGGCAAGAGGCCTCGTGGCGGGCTACCTGGGAAGATGCAAGCTCAAGTAATTACTTGTGCTCAAATGCTTGAGTCACTCGTTTTATGCTGCAAATGTCGTTCTTTTCGCAAATGTGTTAATAGAACCAACTTTTGCTAAAAATGACACTTGATAACAAGTCTCATTACCAATAGGATATCGGCCGTCATTCGGGTGACAAGCCCAAACACTGACTTTTTTCAAGTTTTCTGTCTGACTCGCGCAAGCCCTTCATGCCAGCTAATCCAGACAGATTTGCTCAATCTCCCGCCAACCAACTGACGGACGGAATACAGACCAATGGAAGATCGCAATTGCAAGACGGCTTGCCAGCGAGCAACGAAGCTTTTCAAGTCGGGCTTCACCAAGCCCGCCCTCGACATCACGGACCTGAGCCTCGCGGACAATTCCGATCAAGGTGAGTTGTGGTTGCTGCGTGCAACGATCCTGCACTCCGAAGGGAAGTGGGCCGAAGCGCTTGTAGCAATTGAGACAGCCGCGGCGTTGATTCCACTCACACTTGGCGGCGAGCTTGTGCTGGCAGATTGCTACTCGCAGATCGGCAAACACGAGCTTGCACTATCGTCATACGAGTATCTTTTCTCTCGGCAAACCTTACCGGTCAGTTTTTACGCTGGGCTCTATGCTGGATTCAAACGCGCGAATCGATTTGACCTCGCAATGTCCGCGTGTCGCAGGGCAATTGAACTTGCGCCGGAGAACGACGAGGCCTACTTCGGAATGGCACACTGCATGTCGGCACTCGCTTATCCACCTCGGCAAATCACGGCGGTGCTGCAAAAGGCCGTTAACCTCGCACCCGACAAGACGCACTATCGGCTCTCACTGGCCTTGCAATTGTCACTAACCAAGCGTCGGGTTCAGGCGTACGACGTATTGGCCAAACGAAAGCCGGAGATACTCAAGACTTTGACGTGCAGCTGTATGGCACGTCAGCTTCTAGAACTGTGCGTCTGGGCCGGCGATCACGAGCGTTGTTCGCTGCTTGGTGGCGTCCTCGCCAAACTCAGCAATCAAAGCGAAGAGGTCACAGCCGATCAGGAGATTGGAAATGACTGATTCGAAGCCGAAACCGACGAGCGAGACGGCTGCTGCTCGCTCGGTGCGTGAAATCCGTTCCATCGATCTGTTTAAGGGCGAACGCACCGTCGTAATCACGCACGAAGGCGAACAGTATCGTCTGATGATTACCCGCAATCAGAAACTAATTCTGCAGAAGTAGCCGAAGCAGCAGATTGCGATCTTCAATGTGCATCAAAAACAAACCAAAGATTCAGCTCGAAGTTGGCTACTATCAGTGCAAGAAGTGTGGTGCTGTCGCGAGCAAGAAGAAGAAGCTGTGTAAGCCCAAGAAAGTGAAGACTGCGTAGACGCTTTTTTAGCCCGCGAAACCCGATTGTGGGGCTGGCCAAAAGTTGTGCTGGAACCAGCATTCTGAATGTCGACAATTGGCAGCACGTGGTTCTTTGAAAACTTAACAACTCATCGGCCAGCGAATCGCATTACTCGCATATTGGCGACCCGCGCCGGCAGGCGTTCTGTGCGAATTCCAGAGCAAGGCAACAGCCGCTCCGTCGAGTTTTGCGTCAGAGACCTGAAAAGCAATAATGACTGCTTTTTGCGTTCGCCGCGCGCGGCGAAGCCCTTGTGCGAAGGCGCGGCCGATGAATTGACACAGCAAAAGGGAGGACTTTTGCGGTAAAATGTGCGTTATAAAAAGCAGACGAGTGATGCAAAAGTCAGACTGCCAGCTAGATCGAGAAGAGTTCAGTTGCCTGACATTAACGAACTGACACTCAGGGCTGACCAGTTCTCTCATCCGCACTGGAAGTCAGCTTGAAGTCGTAGACGTTGTCGTCGGTAGCCGAAACTTCAGCACGCAATTCTGATCGACGATTGTAGCGTTCGGGAATGAAGTTGGTCGCGATGGCGGAACCCATCACAACCTTGGTGTCGGGGCCGATGTTGAGGGCCGAAATCTCGACGCGGCATTCGCCTTCCTTTGCCTGGGCGCGAAAACGGCCGTTTTCGATGGTTCCTGCGTCCGGCGCGAGGGATCGGTTCATCGGCACAAACAAGATGTCGCCCTGCGCAACAGGTTCCCCGTCGTAGGTGACCGTGCCCGACACAGGGTAGGTTTGCGGGCCACTGGGCGCGCAGCCAACGTTGGTCAGCAGCAAATAGACGACTGAAATGGAAACAGATAATCCAGACTTCAGTCGCATATAAATCTCACTCGAAGTGCGTTGGATTCTCAGCTTGGTTGCGCGACCCGCTGGAGTTGTATGCCAATAGGTCTACCGAGTCCGCAATGAAATGAACCGAGCCGTCCGCCCGAGCCGCATGGACGCCACCGGGATGATAACTTCGGAGTGAGATGACGAGATTGTCTGCCCCCAATTGCTGGCACGGTGCCTGGACTTCTTCGATGCACCAGGTGAGTCGATCGCCAACGGACGAATTGGGTGGATAGAGCGTACTAAACAGAGAATTGCCCTGATGCGTGTTCCAGTATCGACCGCGGAGGTCGTGCTTCTGGGAGGAGGTGTTACCGCCCGAGCGTTGGGTACCCACGGCTCGATCATGGACCAGCACGATTTCACCCAGCAGCAGGGTGTTGCTGGTGCCGTCAGTGATTTCGGCGAGCCGCGTGTCTGAGTCAGCGTAGAAGATCCCGTTGCGGTCGCGACCCTGGCGATCTTCTCGTGGGTTGAACACGTCAGACCCTGCACAGGCGACGTAGTTGCCGTGCCAACCCTGGGAGTTTTCAGGCGAGCCACCCGGCGATTGAGACCATCCGCCGGTCACCTGCTTCGGATTGGCGGGATCGGACGGGCACATGAAAGTAGCGATGGGTTGCCACCGCTGCGGCGTCCACCAAGATTCCCCGCCCGCAGCCAGATGTTCATCAAGTATCTGCCGGAGGGCAGACTGTTCGCAATGCGCGAGAATTTGATGAAACCAATTCTGCTTCGCTTTGTGCGAATTCGGAATTACTGCAAGGTCGCCATTCTGACCGAACGGGAGATGGTCATGGGCTTCCTCGTACATGACCATCGCCAAGGCGACCTGCCGGACGTTGTTCATGCACTGATTCCGCCGCGCCGATTCTCGCGCCGACTGTACCGCCGGCAACAGCATCGCGACTAGCACCCCAATGATCGCGATCACCACCAAGAGTTCGACAAGGGTGAATGCAGCGGGGGCGGATCTTGTATGCATCTTGAATCCCTGGTCAGGTTGAGAAGGACCGGCGTTCAGACGCCCATTATACGAACAGCGGCTAATAACTCAACTTTAGCAGTCGATCGGCCTCTCGGATCGGAAATCACGCGTTCTAACTGTCGGTCGTCGTGACTCCCGCGCTCTTTCGGGATGCGGTTTCAAGTTGTGTTGCACGCCGAATTCGCCGTCAGTCCGCAGTCATTCGTCATTGGAGGTCTTTCATGAGTTTGCCTTCCAGGAAAGGTTGCCATTGGGTGCCCCGTTTGGGGGCTACGAACCGTGGGATCGGTGCGTTTGCCTTTTCGATGATCGTGACATAGGGGTAGCAGTGGATCGACGCGATGTTGGATTGAAAAGCCGTGGTGTGGATGCCGTCGGGCTGGTAGGGCGTCATTTTGCTCAGACTGCTCGTCAAACCGTAGGCGAAAGCGTTGAAGCGTTCTAAATCGCCGCGAATGTCTTCACAGATGAAGACACCACCAGGACTCAGGTGGGGGAGCATTTCTTCGAGCGTCGTGATCTGTTGCTCGTGCTCGTGTCCACCGTCATCGATGAGTACGTCGAGGCAAGGAACTTGCTTACGCACGTCACCCCAGAAGCTGCGATCTTCCTGATCGCCGATGAAGATCTTCGTGTGATCATTGGCGTAGCATTTGCAGTCCGCTTCGATGTCGACGCCGTAGAGTTGGCTTTGCTCGCCAAAGTAGTTGCGCAGCATGCGGAGGCCACCGCCACTGTAAACACCGACTTCCATGACGTGGACCTCGCGATCCATGAACTTTTGGAGATGGCGGTTGTAGATGTCGAGGTAGTGGTCCCATTTCCAAACGCCAGGGCCCTCGACCAACGCATCGCAAAACTCCTGCATGCGATTTGGCATCGTAGGATAAGAGAATCGCGATTCGTCGTCTGACTGCTGCCAGTTGCGACTGAAGTTGAAACCTCGTTGCGAGTACGGTACTGCCTCCAGCAACGATAACGCGAGTCGCGGCTGACGGACGATGGCTTGAGCCAGCCGGAACAGGTCAGAGGCCTTCCGTGCGATAGACATCAATAAAACCCCGAATGAGTTGAATGCGTGCGGCAGTCTACCCGGGACGGGCAGAACCGGATACTGTAACTCGCCAGCCAAGCCGAGGGAAGCGGCTGCACACTCAATGGTTCGAAGCGTTGCAAGTATGACAGAATCCGTTGCGAAGGCAGGAGTTTGGCTCGCACGATGGGCTCTCGAATCGCAGACGTACTAACTTAGAACACAACAGATTCTAGTGAAGGTCAGCGAATTTCTGCCGCGAACCGCGGGAAGACTGTGACTACTGGGCCGGCCGCATGGGCCAATTCAAATGCTTGTGGAGAAAATCAAACGTACGCTGTCCGTTGATGGTGTGTGGCCCGACGAAATACTCGATTTCTGTGCGATCGCCAATTCCAAGCTTTGCGGCGTACAGATGGCGAACTTTCGCGTATTCGTAGGCCACGGTCCAATCGTCCGCCACACCGTCGAAGTGTCCTCGCTCGACCATAAACGGCCGCGGTGCAATCAGCGCCGCCATTTCGGCATAGTTGAATGTGCTGCCGAGGTCGAACTCGAAGATCTCGTACTCGCCCATCCCGACGTAGCTTCTGGGGTTGCGCGTCGAGGCGTTCTTGTCGACCCACTCGTTGAAGTCCGCCGAACAGATTGATAGGCAGTAGTCGGTAACCAGTGCCGGCACGCGCATCGCCGTCTTGCCGCCGTAGGAGAGTCCGTAGAAGCCGATCCGTTCTGGATCGACGAAATCTAGTCCCCGCAGCCAGTTGACGATCTGCTGGTGCTGCGGGGTGATGACCGAGTAGAGTGTCTTTTTCAGTGGGTTTGCTTTACGCTGCAAAGTGCGGAAGCGATCGCCAAACAGATATAGATTCTGTGGTGCAAAGGTAATGAAGCCGCGCTCGGCCAATTGAGCGGAAAACGCTTGGTAGTATTGGCGACCGGGATCGCCGATCGTGTCTTGAGGGCGGCCTTCCAAACCGTGCTGAAAGACAACCACCGGCCGCTTCTCTCCTGGCTGCAAATCGTTTGGTAGCAACAGCAGGCCGTAGGCGATTACCTCCGGAAAGACGTCCAGTACCACTTCATAGCAGGTCCAATGCGCTGTTTCCTTGAACTTGCGCGATCGAATATTGGGCGGCAACAGTTCATCATCAAATCGACCGATGACTTCCTCGTAGAAGAAGTCACGCACTGGCTCCGCCGATTTCTCGTATGCTACCAGCGAAGTGAAATCAAACTGTGCCACAGTGTCCCGTTGCCGTACATAGTGACTCTCTCGGAGCAGTTGCTGATTGTGGCGGTCCAGTTCGTACACCTGTTGCGCGTGACGCGCTGCGGGATCCCATGAAGCGTATTTGCTTTCCGGTTGCTCTCTACTCGGTGATAGTGGCGCCTCGACTCGTAGCGCGCGAAGCAATGCGGCTACGGCGTCGTCGGTGCCATATGGGCCCTGACCGTCCTCGCTATCTGCGCTGCTTGCGATGAGCTTAACATTCGTTGCCATTCCACTGCCTGTGAAAATCGCAGTTGCTCGATTAACTTCGCGACGAACATCAGCGAGTTGTGGCGACACCAAGCGAGCCGGCGCGCCACGACCACCAGATATCGTGGCTGTCGGCCCCTTGCACGCTTCGACGATGAGCGGACGGGGCGCGATCATGGCCGCCAACTCGGCGTCACCAAATTGCTCAAGCAGCCCAAACACGTTCCGATCGATAGGCTCCTGCCAGAGGTCTTCACGAGGAGCAAAATAGCCACTCACACAAGCCGCATCGATTCGCGAGTCCAGGGCCGCCGCGTAGAGACTCACCAAGCCCCCTTCACCCCACCCCATGATCCCGATAGGTGCGAAGTTCCGTTGTTCCTGTGAAGCCCAATCGACAAGCGCTAACACCTTTTGAAGTTCATAGGCCAGCAGTCCTCGCCCTAGTTCGAATGCGCTGCGATAGAGCCACTCGCGATTCGTTAGATTCGACATCCGCTCTTCGCGGTTAATCAGGAGCGGAACAATGACCTGGCAGCGATTCTCCGCCAGTCGTCGAGCGAATTGTGACTCGCGGGCCACTCCAGGTACGAGACCGACTAGCTGCTCCGGTAAAGTGCTGCAATCAGGTACGACAATCACAGTGGCCACGGGTTGGTCGGCCGTCGGTGACAATAGCAGTCCTCGCCCCGTGACATCGCCAAAGGCCGGCCAAGTGATCGCATAGACCTCGTAGCCATCGCCCTGCCCTACCAATGCTGGCCGGGATACGGTGCCTGCCAACCTTAGTTCTGGCTCGGACGGACGAGCGTCGCGAACCCCGAGCCGATGTGCCATATGCTGTCGATTTGGCTCGATAGATTTCTGATAGGCTTCGGGCGAAGAAAAATCGCGTTGCCAGTACCCGCTCCGGCGGGCGATGGACTCCTCAAGCTCGTGCAGTAGAAACCGATCGACTCCCGCGACTAACTCAGAAGCAATGTCTCCGGTCAACTCGAGCGGGCGCGAATCTGGCAATCTGTCGAGCGATGCATGTTGAGCGCTGCCAATCGATGATAGCAGCAGGAAAAAGAATGTAGATCGGATTGGGGAAATCATGGTAGACCCTAGCCAAACGTTACGATGTCGACTTGCCTCCGACCGGTACACCTCGAGTTAGTCAATGCTTTGTCATGCCGACCAGTCACTCGCGTCAGCGAAGCCTACTGCCGACGACACTCGCGCAGAGTGGCGAGATGTCATCCGCGTGCCGCTTCGAGCAATTCGATCCACTTGCCGATGTAGTGACCATGGTCATGGTAAGTACGCCCGCTGACCAGGTTGCCGTCGACGACACAGGCCTCGTTGACGAATACGCCGCCACAGACCTCCAAGTCGAATTGGCACTTGGGGACCGTTGCCATCCGTCGACCTTCGACGCAGCCTGCGTATGCGGGGATCTCGACTCCGTGGCAGACTGAGCAGATTGGCTTCTCTGTGGCGAAGAAGTGTTTTGTGATAGCTACCAGGTCCTCGTCATAACGAATGTACTCGGGCGCTCGGCCTCCGCTAAAAAAGATGCCTACGTAATCCTCCGGCTGTACTTCGGCAAAAGCAACGTCAGCGTCGATGGAGTAGCCTTCCCATTCTTTGGTGATGGTCCACCCCGGTTTCACTTCGTGAAGGACCATCTGGTACTTCCGCTTTTCAGGGGCGGCAATGACCGGAACAAAACCTGCCTCTTGCAGCCGGTAGACCGGGTACAGCGTGTCCATGGTCTCCGACGCGTCGCCAACGACTATCAGAACCTTGTTGTTCACAGACATGTCTCCAAATACGAACGAGATCGATTAATTTCCTCGGTGACTTCTGCTGTCGTCGGCAGGATTGGGATACCGCGCGGTACCGGGTGCATGAAGATCTCCGTCCAGCCTTGATAATTGATGCGCCTCAGCGCTGCGAGAATCGGACGAAAGTCCAGCGGCCCACGGCCTGGCAGCTGTAGCAACTCTTCCTCCTTGGGAAGTTTCTTTACACAGCCGTTACCATGTTGCCACGCTTGAAAGAACACGAGCTTGCTGCCGAAGTGCTCAATCAGATCGGCAATCAACTTAGGATCCTGCGGCAGGTGATATGGTGCCATCGCCAGGCCGATGTGATCGCTTTCGATGAAGTCGGCGAAGTATCGCAGTGAGTCGGGCGAGTTGAGTAAAGTTCCGGAGTGGTTTTCGATGCCTATTTTGACGTTGCGTTTTTCAGCCTCGGCTAGCTGCGGACGCATGCTCTTCAGGAAGTTCTGCACACGCTCCTTGTCCGTATCACCAGCTGACCCGCCTGCACCACACACAAGGAGCTTTCCGCCGTAGCGCGAAAGAACGGGGATTTCACTCTGTATACGTTGAGGACCTAAATCGTACCGAGTTATCACCCCGAGTTGGACGCTGTGACTTACCAACAGCCGTTCGACGTGTTCGAAACCAAGTTGATCCATCTGCTCGCGGTGGTTGGCATGATGTCGTGGCCAGATATCGATCGCCTGAGCACCGATCTTGGCTGCCTCGCCCAGCACCTCGTCTAATGGAGCGGTACCATACATGGGCGAACCAAGAATATAGTTCAGGGAAAACTCGCTTTTCGTGTCAGTGCCATGAAGAGTTGCCGCGTTAGAACCCGCGAGGGCGAGCGTTCCGATCGAGACGATGGCCTGCCGGCCAAACTCGCGGCGTGACATATCTCGTGACGACCGCTTGTTTCGCATGATGGCACCGCGCAAGTGTCTGACTGGCCAGTTTGCCGAGAAGGTGAAGCCATTAATCTAACTTATTTTGCAGCACTAAGGTAGCCTGTGGTGACTTCTGCGAATGCGAGCGTGGTGATCTGCGTCGATAGGCTTGTTGACTAGTAAACGTTCCATCAGCGAAAATGAACATCGTCGTATCTTTTCTCTGTTCGCTACGCAGCTAAAGAGACTTGCGTTATGAAACACTTGCCCACTTCGCGTCGGACCTTTGTGAAGTCGTCAGCTGCAGCAATGCTCGCTACCACGTGCGGCGGACTGGCGGCTCGTGTTTATGCAGCACCCTCGACGGGACGTGCGGAGACCGGAAAACTCGAACGCCCACACATAGGTTCCATCGGGATGCGATACCAGGGATCGGTGATCGCGGAAAAAGCTCGGGCACATGGTGATATCGTCGCCATCTGCGATGTCGATCAACATGTTCGCGAGCAGGCGCGCGCCGCGTTTGGCAGTACCCCGCGAATCTACGAAGACTATCGTGACCTGCTGGCACGCGACGACATTGATGTCGTGACCATTGGCACGCCCGATCATTGGCATTCAAAAATGCTGATCGACGCCTGCCGCGCAGGCAAGGACGTCTACTGCGAGAAACCGTTGACGCTCACAATTGATGAAGGAAAGTTAATTCGCCAGGTCGTGCAAGAGACGGGGCGTACTGTGCAGGTCGGCTCTTGGCAGCGCAGCGATCATCGATTTCGCCTAGCGGTGGAGTTGGTTCGTCAGGGCCGACTGGGAAAACTAAAGCGTGTGGACGTCGTACTCGGCAAAAACAAAACGGGCGGACCGTTTGCCGTGGACCAGCCGCCACCGGAACTGAACTGGGATCTATGGCAAGGGCAAACACCCGACGTGCCCTACGTTCACGAACGGTGTCACTACACGTTCCGTTGGTGGTATGCCTACTCCGGCGGCCAGATGACCGACTGGGGGGCCCACCATCTCGACATCGCTCAGTGGGGAATCAACGAGTATCCAGTTCGCATCGAGTCGAAGTCGCGATTTCCCGACGTAGACAACGGCTACGATGTGGCCGTCGACTACGCCGTGACCTACCACTACCCTAGTGGCGTCGTGATGACCGTGAGCGACACGGGCCGCAACGGGATCATGTTTACGGGGAGTGATGGTCGGATTTTCGTCAATCGCGGCACCCTGGAAGGCAAACCGGTCGAAGCTCTTCAGCAAGATCCAATTCCGCGCGAGGACTTTACCGTCTACGACTTCGACAATCTGGAGCGGCCCACCCGCAGTGGAAAGCTTGACGCGATCGTCAACCACATGGGTAATTTCTTCGATTGCATTCAAGCCGGCAATCAGCCGATCTCGGATGTGGAAAGTCAGCATCGCAGCGTATCGACCTGCCACCTCGGCAATATCTCGATGTGGACCGGACGTCCATTGCAGTGGAACGCTGACGAAGAGTCGTTCGTCGACGACTCGGAGGCCAGTGGCTGGCTCCGTCGTGAGCAACGAGCAGGCTACGAAGTTTTGTAAAGAGAGGCGATGATGAAACGCAGCAGCGACCGCATTCTCACGACCCATGTGGGCAGTCTCGCTCGACCCGATCGGCAACTTGAGCTACTGTTCGCCAAGGAACGTGGCGAACCATACGACCTCGCCGAATTCGAGGCTTCGACGAGAGCAGCGGTGGGTGGCATCGTGGCTCGCCAAGCCGAGTGTGGGATCGATGTTGTTTGCGATGGCGAGCAGGGAAAAGCAAGCTTCATCACTTATGCCGCCGAGCGGCTAGCCGGCTTCACACCGAGGGAAGAAGTCGGAGAAGATCTGTGGGTCGACTCGCGCGAATCCCTCGCCTTTCCCGAATTCTACGAAGCGCATCGCAAAGCTCGCGAGGGGCTGATCGCAAAACCGGTAAAGCTCGCCTGCACCGCGCCGGTCGAGTACATCGGCCATGAAGTGGTGCGCCGCGATATCGAAAACGTGATGGCTGCCGCCGACCAGCACGCCGTGGAAGAGGTTTTCATGACGGCCATCTCGCCGTCGGACATCGAAGGTCAGCAGCCGAACCAGTATTACGATTCCGATGAGGCCTATCTCTATGCAATTGCCGACGCGATGCATCAGGAGTACAAGGCGATCGTTGATGCAGGTATCGTTTTGCAAATTGATGATCCACGCCTGTTGACCTATTACATTTCGAGGCCCGATCTTAACGTGGCGGAATGCCGAAAGTGGGCGGAACTGCGTGTCGAAGTGCTGAATCATGCACTGCGTGACTTGCCGACCGATCGTATTCGCTTTCACACGTGCTACGGAATCAATATTGGTCCCAGAGTGCACGAAATGAACCTGGCCGACATCGTGGACATCATGTTACGAGTCAACGCAGGCGCGTATTTGTTCGAGGCGGGAAACCCGCGACACGAACATGAATGGAAAGTGTGGGAAGATATTCAAGTTCCCGACGGAAAAATACTTGTTCCGGGCGTCATTTCGCACTCCACGCCGTTGGTAGAGCATCCACAGCTGGTCGCGCAGCGACTCCTTAGATTCGCTCGGGTTGTCGGCCGCGAAAACGTGATGGCTGGAAGCGATTGCGGCTTTGCCACCTTTGCCGCGACTGAACAAGAGATTCACCCGAGCATCGTGTGGGCGAAATTTGCGAACTTGGCCGAAGGTGCCCGAATCGCGTCCGACCAGCTGTGGAACTAGTCGACGACCAACTGCCCATTCAATGCGATTTCTTTATCAGCAGCGACTTCGAGCGGATATTCGAGCTTGTCGTACACAAGCACAGCCTTCTCTCCAAACAACGATCGAACGCTGCAACGCTCTAATCGGCCTGCACTCCACGCCATGTCGATTTCAAACCCAGAGCGCGTCCGCAGTCCGTTGACTTCTCCGTCGGGCCATGCCGCGGGCAAGGCGGGCAGCAACTCAATCAGACGTTGCCCCTGGTCCGTTACACGGTGCGACTGCACAAGCATCTCACAGATTCCGTTGGTTGCGCCGAAGTTCCCGTCGATCTGAAACGGTGGATGAGCATCGAAGAGATTGGCATAAACTCCCCCACCGCGATACTCGGTGAGATCTGATCCTGTCAGCGTGAGCAGACCTTGAAGCACTTTGTGGGCACGATCACCATCTCGAAATCGAGCCCAGAAATTGATCTTCCACGCACGTGACCAACCGGTCCCCTCATCACCTCGGAACTCAAGTGATTCGCGTGCAGCGGCAAAAAGTTCGGGCGTATCCGGAGTAATCTCGTTGCCCGGGTGAAGCCCCCATAGATGCGAGACATGGCGGTGCTTGTTATTGGGATCGTCTTTATCTTCTAACCACTCCTGCAGCTGTCCATGCCTGCCGATCTGATTCGGCGCAATTTGCGGCCGCAACTTTGCCAACCGTTCCTGCCACTGAGTATCGATACCTAGCACCTTCGCTGCCTCGATTGTATTAGCGAAGAGGCTGCGAATGATCTGATGATCCATCGTTGGTCCCATGACCAGTCCACCGATCTCCGGAGAATTGCTTGGTCCGGAGATCAACCATTGCGTTTCACTCCGTGGATCTTCGATCAGGTAGTCGGCGAAGAACTCGCTGGCACTTTTCATGAGCGGATAGGCTGTCTCGCGCAGAAAGTCTTCGTCACGCGAATAGAGATACCGTTCCCAGAGATGGTGGCAGAGCCAAGCACCACCGGTAGGCCAGATTCCATGGTTTGCCGCGTTGATCGGCGCAGTTCCGCGCCAGATGTCAAAATTGTGATGCAGCACCCAGCCTGGCGCACCATATTGCTCGCGTGCCGTGACCTGACCCGACTGCATCACTTCTTTGAGCGCATCGAACAAAGGCTGGGCGCACTCACCAAGATTGCACGGGTCGACCAACCAGTAGTTCATCTCCGCGTTGATATTGCAGGTGTACTTACTTTCCCAAGGTGGCTCTAAGCTCTCATTCCAGATCCCCTGAAGATTCGCCGGCTGACTTCCCGGACGGCTTGACGCAATCATCAAGTATCGGCCGTAGTTGAACAGCAATGTCGACAAACTAGGATCAGGTTTCTTGGCATTGCCCAGAATACGTCGGTCGATCGGCTCTGGATCTGATGTCTGCGGAGTGCCGAGCCGCAGCGTCACGCGATCATACAGGGCTTGATGATCGGCTACGTGGTCTGCGAGTAGTTGACTCCACGGTTTATGGACGCGTTCCAACTGAGTGCTACTGCGCGTTAGCGGATCGCCCGAAAGATCGCGGAAATTGACGAAGCTGGTGGCTGCCGTGAGCAGCAGCGTCACTTCCGACGCCTTGGAGATCTTGATCTGATCGCCGTCATTCTGTATCTCGCCGTCGGCAGACCTCGCCTGCAACTGGGCGGCAAAGGTAGTGACGCCCTCAATCCTATGATCCCAATTGGGACGCTGCATATCATTGACTCTGCCCGTTAGCACAAGCGTAGATGAATTGGCGCTTGCAACCTGGGAATCCGAATGTGGCGACCGCAGCGTCACCTCAATGTTCAGGCTGCCCGGCTTGGTTGTGGTCAGCTGGATCGCGATTACCTGATCAGGATGACTGGCAACTGTCCGGCGTGTGAATCTCGCGTCTCCAACGTCGTATTCGGTCACAGCAGTTGCCGTACGCAAATCGAGTGAGCGACGATAGTTCTTCGCTTCGGCAGCATCGCGGTGTCTGAGAATGATGTCCCCAAACGGCTGATAAGCGCACTGATGCAGCGGAACCGACATAAATTCTTTGGCTGCCAGTCGATCAGCTTCCCTCTGCTTGCCTTCGAATAACAATCGACGGATCTCGGGAAGGTGCTTCGCGGCACCTTTGTGCGCGTAGCTGTGAGGTTTGCCATTCCACAGCGTATCTTCGTTAAACTGATACCGAGCTTCGCTCGTTCCACCGAAAACCATGCAGCCGAGCCGGCCGTTCCCTACTGGCAAAGCCTCAGTCCACTGCTCAGCGGGGCGATCGAACCACAGAAGATGCGCGTCGTCTGCCGCTTGTACTCTGGAGAGATCCCCAGGACCGGAAATGATCGCATGGACCATCCAAGACAGACAAAATCCTTTCGCTATGGTTGTCCAATGGATCTGACTCATGGCTTGTTATCTCCATCAAACTCGTTCGGTGGCTCGGCGTAGGCAGTCTGAGCAGACGATGCCGTCATTCTGAGAATTCCGCTGCACTCAGACATCATCTCCGTCGAACGAATCAGCTGCAACTTCTAAGTCCGCGTTCACCGATAGAATTCCGCCTCAGTGCTTGAGTTCAACTTCTCACCGAAGCTGCGCCGCGCCAGAAACGGTGATCTTGAATACATTTGCTATCGAATCGGGTACGGACTGGGGCGCGGTGATCGTCAGTCCCGCGGCGGTTTGTGAGAAATCGATCGTTTCGTCACTGCCTAGCAAAGAAACCGACTGCACGGACAGATCGCCTTTGATCACATCGCTGCCAAATGACTTGAGCGTCATCTCCTGGCCTGATTCAGGCGTCCCCAGCACCGTGGCATAGATCGTGGAGCCATCCTTAGATCGCGTGTATCGAACGTCAGCCGCCGAGTATTGGAGCGCTTTGACGAAGTGCCCGCCTTTTTTCAATCGCGATGGCCCTTCGCCAAAAACAAGCCAGGGGCGTGTATCGTAAATCGCTTCGCCGTACTTGCCGAGCCATGTTCCGATGCCCTGCAGCGTGTCTCTCTGATTCTGCGGGATCGTGCCGTCCGCCATCGGTGACACATTCAGCAGCAGCACACCACGCTTGCTGACGATATCAATCAAGACGTGCAACACTTCAGAGGCTGGTTTAATCTGAAGGTCCTGGGTGTAGCACCAGCTGCCTTTGCTAATCGTGTCATCGGTCAGCCACCAACTTTCCGTCAACTTGTTGGCGCGCCCCTTTTCGAAGTCTTGGACGGAAATCTCATTTGGCATGTCTTGCTCTTTGCGAGCAATGACGACGTCCTGGTGGCGTTTCGCGGCATCATTGAAGTAGTGCGCGGCGAACTCCTGACGTTTCTGCTCAGGAATAAGATCAAGCCAGCCGTCGAACCAAATCAGATCGGGATGGTACTGATCAATCACCTCTTTCAACTTACCCAGCCACATTTGCTCGAGCCACTGCTCTTCGGGCATCCTGCCGTACATCTGTACTAGTTCTGGATCATCCGAGGTCGTTGGCAATCCATCAAAGGGTGGATAATGGCTGTTGCGAAAGTGCTGATGATGTGGAAACGGCTTGCCGGGCTGATCGGGACGTTGCAAGTTGCGCGCATGATGAAAAGTCGTGATGAATTTCATTCCATGCTTGCGAATTGCCTGTTCCAATTCGCCGGTGATGTCACGTTTGGGACCGCGATCCATGGCATTCCACGGTGTGACATTGCTATGCCACATTGCGAATCCATCGTGGTGTTCAGCAACGGGACCTGCGAATCGTGCACCGGTCTGTTTGAACAAGGTTGCCCAGTCCTCCGCATCAAATTTCTCAGCTTTGAACATCGGGACGAAGTCGTGATAGCCAAAGTCGTTGGGATGTCCGTATTTCGACTGATGGTATTCAAAAACCTTGTGTCCTTCGAAGTACATCCAGCGCGGATACCACTCGTTGCCAAAAGCGGGGACCGAGTAAACTCCCCAATGGAAGTAAATTCCCAGCTTCGCATCTTTAAACCACTCCGGGACCTCTTGGTGACGGCTGAGTGATTCCCAATCGGGTTGGTAAGCCTCAGCAGGGGCGACAACATCGTTACCGAGTACTGCACTGACGTGAAATGAGAATACAAGCATCCAAGCCACAAAGCCAAACAGGATCTGCTGGCGAGAGTTCATTGACCAGTAATTGGAGCGAGTGCGTAGCATGTTGATTGACCTGCCAAATAACTGAATGGTGATGGCGTCCACGAGATAATGCTCTTGGCTGATGTGATTGGCGTAGCTTACAGAGCTTGAGAGTTAGTCGTTCAGGTATGCGACATCAACGAACAAAGCTCCCCACCCTTCGGAATCCTCACCGGCAGCTTGAAATCTTGTTTGAAAATCATAAGAGCCTGGTGTCAGCTCAGCTGTCAGCACGGCAACCGTATCCTGACGATTGATTGCGACTTGTTCTTTCACTTCCCCAATTTCGATCTCCGCTGATGTGGCCTCAATCGGCAAAGGTGTTTCCTTTCGAGTGCTCCTTAAGGAAAACTGATACCGACCCGCTCGATCGACCTCGACAGCCCAAACCCCTTGCTTGTTGATCGTAGGAAGTGGTTTCTTGCCTTGCGCCCACGGAGCATCTCCCTTGTACCAATCCATAGCGCACAGCTCCGTGTGCGGGGCTTCTGGAGCCCCGAGAACATTCCGTGGCAACAGAGAGGCTTCCGGCGGAAGACTGTTCCAAAACTCTTCGTAGGCAGTGTTAAGCTCCGCAACGATCTCGGGATGCTGCTGTGCAACATTGTTTTGCTGCAATGAATCTTTAGCAATATCGTAGAGGCGGCCGTCGCTGACCAATCGCCAATCACCACGTTTTACCGAGGCGTGTCGCCACTTTGATCGCTTTCGATTTCTGGGACACTGCATCACCAACGTACGCTCGTCCTGCCAATCCGCATCGCCGCGTAGCAAAGGTAGGAGACTCTGCCCATCAAGATCCGTGGGAATCTGCACCCCACACAGATCTAAGACCGTGGGACAGATATCCCGGATGCATGTTAACGCGTAATTCTCGCCGGCCGCGGTCAGCCCCGGTTTTTGCATCATGCAGAATACGCGGTGCTTACCTTCGGATGCATTGCCGAGATCCGCGTTCCTGTCCTTGCCGGGCCAGACGGGGGTCGGCGAGCCGCGATCTCCCACGCCTTGGTCGGTCATGAAGATCACTAAGGTGTTGTCGCTTAGATTCCAGCGGTCGAGTCTGGACAACAACCGACCGACATTGTCGTCGATATTCTCAATCATCGAGTACAGGCTCAGGCTGCCGTCTGCCTGAGTAAGGCCGCGCTGCTTGATTCTCGCTAGCGATGCCGGTTCACTTTGTACCGGAAAATGTGTGGCGGGAGTGGGGATATAGCAGAAGAAAGGCTTGTCACCGCAGGAGCGAATGAACTGCGACGCGCGATCAAATAACACGTCGGTTGAGAATCCGATGCTCTCGACCCATTCGCCGTTATCCTCGAAGTGTGCATCCAAGTGCCGGTTTGCCAAGTAGTCTTCCAGCTGTCCAATCCCACCGCCGCCGTGAATAAACACTTCCTCAAAGCCTCGGTACCTGGGATGGAACGGATACGACATTCCAAGGTGCCACTTACCGAAGATCGCCGTCCTGTATCCCACCGCTTTGAGCCGATCAGCTAAAGTCACTTCGCCAGCTGCCAGCAAAGAGACGCCACCGATCGTGTTGTAAACGCCAAACCGCATCGGCTGACGACCGGTCAGGAGTGCCGCTCGACTCGGTGAGCAGAAGTTCTCCGCGTGAAAATTGCAGAAGTCGACGCTCTGTTGGGCGAACGCATCAATGCTCGGTGTCTTGACGTGCGGATTGCCTTTGCAGCCCAGTTCGAAGTAGCCCTGGTTGTCCGTCATGATTAGCACGACGTTGGGGCGGTCTGAAACTGCGGCCCAAACGTTGACCGCCAGCACTGGACCAATCCAAAGCAGCGTCGTTAACAGAGAATTAAAATATGAACGCATGCGCTATTTCCTGCGACCTATCCTGCGATTGGTGAAAGAGGAATCACTTCGGGACAATCCAAACATTGCGATAGTAGACCGGATTGTTGTGATGTTGAATGAAAATGGGCCCAGGTTCGTCCGCGATAGTTTTGACGGGGCCCGCGGTTGTCGTGTGTGGCAGGTCTTGGTTCTCGTGAACGAGCACACCGTTGAGGCGGACCGTGATACGAGCTGGTTTGACGAGTTCGCCACCTCCATCAAAGCTCGCCGTCCGAAAGTCCACGTCGTAGGTTTGCCATGCTAGGGGTGGCAAACAAGCATTGGTCAGCGGCTCTGCAATTGAGTAGATGCCACCGCACTCATTCTGCCGACCTTCCAGTCCGAAGGAGTCGAGCACCTGCGTCTCATAACGACCCTGGTGATAGACACCGCTATTCCCACGCTGTTGATTGCGAGCGTAGGGTTTGTAGGGTGTGCGGAATTCCAAATGAAGTGAGTAGCTGCCGAATTTCTGTTTGGTCGTGATATTGCTGTTTGGCAGCAGCCCGTTTTCGACCTTACCATTAATCCAGGCATCGGCCGTCGTGCCGTCAAACAGCACCACGGCGTTCTCTGGCGGCTCAGCGCCAAGCGTCGGACTTGAACGCTCGAGTCGCGGTAACTCGGCAATCCGCTCTTCTTTCTCGTATACCTGCGCGCGGTTGTCCGAAACGATCGCTGAAAACTTATCTCCATTGAGTTTGAGTTCCGACTTCGCTCGCTCCCCGCTCAGTTTCAACCTGCGCTTGTCAGGCGTCCACCCCGCGCCTGGGAGTCCGCCTTCCAGCAGATATCCATCGAACTTGCCGCCCCCCAAAGCAACGATCTGCATACCCCATTTGATAGGCTGTTTCACTGAGCCGTACTCACCTTGAACAAGAAAATCGGGATCTTCCGCGGCAGCTTGAGTTGGATCTAACCATGTCAGTCGCGCAAGATTCTTCCTGGAAGCATCATCATCCTGTGCTCCTAAGTCACGGACAGCGTACGTCAGAGAAGTCGGCACTAATACCGCAAGGAAACAAGCTCTCCGAATTCCCGTCGAAGTTAGCAAGTCGATGCGATGGACGCTCAGTGACCGTCGAGCACTATGGTATCTGGTTTGATGGTTCGACAACGGACGTTCTCAAATCCTTCCGAACGGCCAGCCATTCTGGACGGCTGGGCAGTGGGTGAGAAATGTTCAGCGCAGTATGAACGATTCAAATGTAGGGCGTGTCAACTCTCAGATGAAGCTAACGCTTTTTGGATATGCTTAACGACTTGCTTTGCCAGCTCAAGCGAGCCTGCGGGCGTCAGGTGAACGTTCCGGGGTGGCATCAACTCTGTCATGCGCGGCAGGAGGAAACTGTAAAGATCGTTGACCGCAATGTTGTTGCGATGCATGATCGGCACCGCGATCTCGTTATACTTCGCTGACAAGCCTGCATCGCGTAGTGGGCCACCGGGATCCTCAGGATAGGGGGTCGTGGTGGCGAATATGAGCTTTGCATTCGTTGCTCTGAGTTGCTGGACGATCCATTCCATATTCTCCTCGTACTGTTCCGGGCTAGCCTGCAATGGGTCTTCAGACTTTCTGCTGTTTCTTCCCGTAGCTGCGTCAACATGCTTGAGGTCGTGCAAGCCAAAGTTGAAGTGAATTGCATCCCAATTGCCATCGCCGAGCCACCTGGGCAGCTGTTTTCTTGCCTTGGTGGTACCCTCGCAATTCAGATACGAGCCCCCGTCGTTCAGCGGACGGAAGATTTGAACTTTGTCCAGCAGAATGCCTGTCACAAAATTCGTGTAGCCGATCGAGATGGAGTCGCCGAGCAGCAGAACTCTGGGGAGATTCGTTTGAGATTTCGCACGCGCGTTTTGCGGCAACGGCCAAGCCCATCCAGCAGCAACTCCGGCCAGGCCGGTTGTGACAAACTTCCTTCTGGAATGCACTGCACGCTCCCCTGTTTTTTGTTGATGAACTTGACCTATCGTAACGTTCGCTAGCCGATAACGGAAGTTCTGCAAGGCATCGCTGTATTGATGACAGTCCGACTACCACGATTGATTCAGTTCGCGTATGGCAGCTGATACGTGATCGCCCAAGTCGAACTAGAAGTCCGGCATATGGCTTTTTTCGGTCTGCTTCGGCAGCACCCCTGGCGCTTGCGGCGTGAAGTCAACAGCCGATCCGAATCGAAGCAGGCTCAGCACGTACCGCCAGCGCTCCCGACCTTTTGCCGTCAAAGTTAAGTTGTCGACAAGCCGTTATTGTGTCAAAGAAAACGGCTCACAATCCATCTTTTTTCCTCTTCGGTGATGTCGCATCCAACCGATGATGCGAGCGCAGTGAGCTTACAGACACCGTCATAGTGGGGTTGGGGTTCGAAGGAAGTACAGCCGGCCGTGACTGATACAGCGTTAACTCTGACTGAAGTTACAGAGGTCGCGGCAAGGTGGTTCGATCCGCCTTACGCCAAATTCCTGGAGGCGGACGATATCGGCGAGAGACTAACCTTCTGTCGTCCTTGGCGGTAAGCCATCGCACTACTAGCCAAGTGGGTCTCAGATAGTTTACGCTTTTCTCCAAACAAGTACTCGCGTGATGCGTTAGAATTTCATGATATCATGGTAAACACTTGGCCCAGGCAGTTGGACAGAAAGTACTATGTTGCATACAGAGATCTTAATGAACGTTCGTCGGTGCGTTTCGCAGAGGGCATTCACTGTTCTCTTGGTTTTATTCTCACTAGCGACATCGCTAAGTGATTTCTCTTTTGCCGAAGACGCCGAGAAGGATTATTCCTTTACGACGATCCTGCACTCGGGTCCAGTTCGAGGTCCGATGCTGGGGCGATCGGCAGTAATGTCTGATCCTATCGTGGGCGGTCTGGTGACCGGTGAACTCCAACCGCCTCAGGAAGGAGAGCCTTCAGGGACGGGTTTTCGAGGAACCGAGCACACGTGGAAAACGCTCTCGCTGGCCGACGATGGCACGTTTGAGGGTGAAGGGCTCCGCGGTGGTTATCTGTATTTGACTTATGAGGCAGACGCAGAGGAGATCGTCGTCCTAAAGCCTAACGGGTTTTCCGAGGTCATGATCAATGGCGTGCCGAGAATCGCAGACATGTATGGAAAGAGCTGGGTCATGCATCCAGTCAAGCTTAAGAAAGGCTTGAACGAGTTCTGGTGTCGACTCGGACGCGGCAGGAACAAAGGTCTTCAAATGCAGTCGTCGACCAAGCCGGTCTATCTGACGGACGTGGATGCAACGCTCCCTGATTTGCTGACTCACGAATCCGGTGATAGGTGGGCGGCTGTGCGTGTTTTGAACGCGACGGAAGCAACACTCGACGGTCTTAGCATACGTGCTGGCGAAGGTGAACACAGCAGGACCACAGCGATAGAAGGGTCTATCACTCCGCTATCGTCTCGCAAGCTGGCGTTCCAGGTGCACGATGCGGCAGATTCCCCAGGTGAACAATTAGTTCAAGTCGACCTGCTACAGGATGGGAAGGTCATCGATACAGCAGAGCTCGAGTTTGCCGTGAAAGAGCTGCCGAAGAACTATCGTAAAACTTTTGTGTCGGAGATTGATGGCAGCGTGCAGTTCTACGGAGTGCGAGAAGGTACAAGCCCATCAGGGACGAAACCGGCTATGTTCCTCTCAGTTCACGGCGCAGGTGTGAACGCGTTGAGACAGGCGGGATCCTATAAGGCGAAAGGTTGGGGCCATGTCGTGGCACCGACGAACCGCCGCGAGTTCGGTTTTGACTGGGAAGATTGGGGGCGTCTGGATGCGATGGAAGTGTTGGCCGATGCGGAGGATCTTTTCCAGACCGACCCAGAACGCACGTTTCTGACCGGCCATTCCATGGGCGGCCACGGCACTTGGTACCTGGGGGCAACGTATCCCGGTCGCTGGGCGGCAATCTCTCCCAATGCGGGGTGGCAATCGTTCTTCTCGTACGGACGGAGGTTTCGCGGGAGTCAAGCGGAGCAGCCAAGTCCCATGAAGCAAATGATGGACCGTGCGGCCAATACTAGCCGTACTCTGGAGATGGTCCGCAACTACAAGCCGATGGGTGTGTACATCGCTCACGGCGACAACGACCGCACGGTGCCGGTGGAAGAAGCACGCGAGATGCGAGAGCATTTGGCCAAGTTCCACCCCGATTTCGCCTACTTCGAAGAGCCGGGCGGAGGCCACTGGTACGGTGTGGATCATCCGTACATCTTCGATTATTTCAAGTGGCATGCGCGGCAGGACATTCGCGATCTGGAATCCTTGGAGTTCCGAATTCCAAGTCCAGGCATCTCGCACAAGTGCTATTACATCACGCTCTACCAGCAGGAAGAGCCTTACGAGTTTTGTGGAGTTGTCTCGAACCAAACCATCCGGTCACGACGACAACGCCGGCACGACGAAGACATTAGCGAAAGAGAATTCGACATCACGACAGAAAACCTGCGTTGTTTCGCAGTCGACTTAAGCCATTGTAAGGGCTTTCAGAAAGTCTCAATTAAAGTTGACGATCAGCCTATCGAGTCACTCCCTTGGCCTGAGGCGGAAGAGGTGTGGCTAGAGAAGTCCGAAGGCACTTGGAGATCCGTGGCCCGTCCACAACGTCCCGACGAGAAGAATCCGGTCCGTTATGGCGGATTCAAGGATGCGTTCAGACACCGCATGGTGTTCGTTTATGCAACCCAAGGCGACGAATCAGAGAACGCCTGGGCTTACAACAAAGCGAGGTTCGACGCCGAGACGTTCTACTACCGCGGGAACGGATCCATCGACGTCGTGCCTGATAGCGAGTTTTCTCTCGAAGCGTATCAGGATCGATCGGTCATCATCTATGGCAACGCTTCCACCAATAGCGCCTGGCAGCTGTTGCTCGAAGACAGCCCCGTACAGGTGCAACGTGGAGAGATTCAGTTTGCGGATCGCGTACTCGCAGGCGATGATCTGGGCATCTACATGGTACGACCGCGACCTGACAGCGATATTGCCTCAGTGGGCGTGGTCGCGGGGACAGGGATCACTGGTTGTCGCTCCGTCAATCCAAACCGGTATTTTGTCGCGGGCACGGGCTTTCCCGACGTGATGATAATTACTCCTTCGATGTACACCGATGGCCACGACGGAGTGACGGTCGCCGGGTACTTTGGCAACGATTGGAGCGTAGAGAACGGCTCATTCGCGTGGTCAGAAAATTCCAAGGACCCACAGGACGGCGAGGGCGCCGAAACCGTGTCACTGAAACCGTAGTGTGGGATTCAGGTTGGGGCGACCTGCTAGTCTTGGCAGGCGCCCTGCGTGTTATCGTCCGATCTCTTGGGGGGCCAGTACCCGCCCCCTCGCGTTGGCTCAGTGCTGTAGGTGTGGAAAGCAACTGAATACACCGTTTGAGATCACCAGCGTGCACTTCTCCGCCCGGCATCGATGTCTAAGGCATGAGAATCAGCGGATCGACATGCTCAGGGACGCGGCAGATCGATCGGCGAAAGCATCAGTTCTTCCTGTCATTCTGATCTGAAGAGCGATACATTGGGTGCCGAAGGCCTTTCTTCTTGGAACGTTCGCAGCATGGTAACGTCACATGAATAATTTCATTCGCAGTCTAATATTAGTCTTTGGAATGGTGCCCGCTGGTCATGCCTTGGCGGATTCCACGCTCATTTCTTCAATGGAAACACTCCAATGGGAAATGGTGGCGCCCGGCGTCTGGCGCACGCAGATTGGTGATGAGCAATGGGGTGCGCTCGACTTTGCATCGCCACCGAGAGAGTCAGCTCTGACGGAGTTAGGGCCAGCCGAGTTTCCATTCGACAAGGCTCGTTGTCGCGGAGACGTGGGACCCTCGCGGACCCACTTTCGCCTGCCAATCGAAGACACAGAGCGCCTCTACGGCATGGGACTTGAATTCCGCGGCGCCAATCGGCGCGGCCAAGTTTACCACCTCAAAGTAGACCACTACGGAGGGGTCAAGGGTTACACGCACGCTCCGGTTCCCTTTTATGTTTCCAGTGCCGGCTACGGCGTGCTTTTGAACACAGCCAGACGACCCACGATTCACGCCGGTATCTCGAACCGTAAAGACAGCAAGCTGCCACCACGAGTGGATCGCACCACAGGCAAAGGATGGCAAGCCCGTCCAACGTCTGACGCGGTTGAGGGTAGCGTCTACGGCACAGGGCTGGAATTGTTCGTGTTCGGCGGTTCGTCTCCGCTGGAAGCAGTGCAGCGGTATAACCTCTTCTGCGGCGGAGGCGTCTTGCCCCCGCATTGGGGGCTTGGTTTCGTCCATCGCATGCACACTAAGAGCAGCGACCAGGATGTGCTCAAAGAAGTCGCCGAGTTCGAAAAATACGACTTCCCGCTAGATGTGCTCGGACTTGAGCCGGGTTGGCAAAGCGCCGCCTACCCATGCACCTTCGACTGGGATCCTGGTCGCTTCCCAGATCCGCAGGGCTTCCTCGACAAGCTCGCCAAGAATGGGGTGCGGGTCAATCTGTGGGAGAATCCATTCGTTCATCCGGACTCTACCATGTACGAGGCCATCAGGCCTTACACCGGAAGCCACACGGTTTGGCTGGGCGAAGTGCCTGACTATAGTCTGCCAGAAGCACGTCAGGTGATGATGAATCACCATAACAAGAACCACTTGGATCTTGGCGTGAGCGGTTACAAATTCGACGAAGTGGACGGGTTCGATGTCTGGCTTTGGCCCGATCATGCGACTTTTCCTTCCGGGCATGACGGCGCGCAGATTCGCCAACTCTATGGCCTGATGCTACAGAAGCTCTTGATGGATCAGTTTCGTTCGGTGAATAAGCGGACCTACGGACTGGTGCGCGGTTCCAATGCCGGCGCTAGCTCTCATGGATTTGTCATCTACAGTGACTACTACGACCACAAGGGATACGTCACAGCCTTGACGAACTGCTCGATGGCCGGGGTCTTATGGACGCCAGAAATCCGGAGCGCACGCTCTTCGGAAGAATGGCTGCGACGTTTCCAATCCGTAGCCTTCTCGCCGATGCTCCAACTCAATGCATGGGCTTCTGGCACCAAACCCTGGAGTTTTCCGGAAGTTACTGATCAAGTTCGCGAGGTCGTTCAGCTTCGGATGCGTTTGCTTCCGTACTTGTACTCTGCATTTGCCGACTACCAGCAGCAAGGCATTCCGCCCTTCCGCGCAATGGTGCTGGAAGCGGGATTCGATGGTAGCGGAACGACGACTGGCGGAGAACTCGACGACGTCGAGAATCCGTACGCCGAAATCCAACGCCTGGAGAAAACCGACCAGTATATGATGGGCCCATCAATACTGGTTGCTCCAGCATTCACGGGGGAGAGGAACAAGGAAGTCGTTCTGCCCAATGGAGACTGGTATGACTTCTATACTGGCAAATTCGTCGGGAACGGCGGAACCATCTCGGTAGAAACGCAATTAGACAGAATACCATTGTTTGTGAAGGATGGCGGCATCATACCGATGATGCCTGCAGTAAATAACCTGGCCACGTTGGGAACGAAGATACCCCTGGAAGTCAGGCATTACGGAAAGCAGGCTGGCACGTTTTCACTGTACGATGACGATGGTGAAACGTTCGACTATGAAAATGGGGAGTTTTCAGTTACTGAGCTTCGTGTACAGAAACTCGCCAACGGACTTAGTGGTGAACAAGGCCCCACGATCGGCGATTGGCAATCACGTTATGGCGCTGTGACCTGGAAGTTCATGACCGAATGACGGTGGACCTAAGTGGACGATCGTATCGCATGGCTGGGATCACCAGGCCAATACTGCGCCATTGCCGGTGTCGCCAAATCGGTGTTGCACGCGACCTACTGCTCAAACATATCTGCCACGCAAAACACATTCTTGGTTCAGCCATGAACTCGCTTGAAAGACCAGCATCAATTGCACTAAATGAACCCAAGCTGTGGTCACAGCGATTGTCCCGTTCAAAATTACGAGCTCGACGGCTGCGGATGAGTGGTTTCTTAGCCATGCTCGCCGTCGTCTGTTCCACGGTTGCAACTAGTGCGGCCGAGGAACGGCTACCCAACTTCGTCATCATCCTCGCCGACGACATGGGCTACGGCGATGCTAGTTGTTACGGCAGTACGAAAGTGGAAACCCCGCAGCTCGATCGATTAGCCCAGAGCGGTGTGCGTTTCACCGATTTCCATTCCAGCGGAAACGTCTGCAGCCCTACGCGAGCCGGATTGGTGACGGGTCGTTATCAGTATCGCGCCGGTCTTGCGAGCGTGGTCAACGCCGATCCCAATATAGAGGCTCATCATGGCGGTCTGCAGCCACAGGAATTCACGTTCGCTGAGGCATTGAAGTCGAAGGGTTACGCAACAGCGTTGATTGGCAAATGGCATCTTGGTTACGCGAAGAAGTACAATCCGTCCCATCACGGGTTTGATCGCTTTCGTGGATTCGTTAGCGGCAACATCGACTACATCTCGCATTACGATCGCATGGGTGTGCACGACTGGTGGCACGGTCTCGAGCTTGTTCAGGAAGCGGGTTATTCGACTCACCTGATTACGCAGCATGCGTTGGACTTTATCGAGGAGAATCGAGAGCAGCCGTTCTGTCTCTACGTGGCGCACGAAGCTGTCCATGCACCATTCCAAGGTCCCAGCGATCCTGCGGTGCGCGGACCTAATGCAAAGCAAAACTCCGATCTCTCACCGAAAGATGAGGCCTTTCTGGCAATGCTAGCTGAGATGGACTCCGGCGTCGGCCAGATCGTTGATAAGTTAGCAGAGTTGCAGCTGACCGAGGACACGCTGGTCTTCTTCTTCTCCGACAATGGACCCGCAGCAGGATCCGCCGGGCCTTTGCGTGGCCGGAAGGGTAGCAACTGGGAAGGAGGCCACCGGGTGCCAGCGATTGCATCTTGGCCGGGCAAGATCACTGCAGGGGGCGTATCTAGTCAACTTGCGATAAGCCTCGACCTGATGCCGACCATGCTTGAGATGGCGGGAGTCCAGCCGCATCCGGAGCGAAAGCTCGATGGGGTCAGCCTTGTGCCCTTGCTCCTTAGGGGCGAGCCGATCGGTCCTCGCAAACTCTACTGGAATCACCAAGCCATGCGCGATGGAAAGTGGAAACTGATCATCAACGGAAAGGGAGCCAACAAGGAGGTCGGGCTCTATGATCTGGAGGCCGATATCGGCGAAATCACCGATCTGGCCCGAAGCAACTCAGACCGCGTCGAAGCCATGCTGAACGATCTGCGTGCCTGGACCGATGACGTGACCTCGGCCGTGACGCCGCAGCCCGATGTGGCGAAATTCAATGATGCGAAGGACGCGTCGTGAAGCACATCCTGTGGGGCACTCCGCCAGTCTGAACCTTAGCAATTGCGTCGCTACCTGGCCGTGACGGAGCGTGATTCGCTGCCCACCGTCTCGTTGAGAATCTTCTGCAAACGTTGGACGATGTCAGGATTATCCTGGTAGAGATTGTTCGTCTCACCTGGATCCGCAGACAAGTTGTACAGCTGGCCCTCTGGTTCACCAGGTTGGGGCTTTCTTTTGGAAGGTTTGGAGAAGCCGCCCGATCCGAGGCCGTTGATGAGCTTCCAATTCCCTGCTCGCACTGTCATTAATCCTGAGCCAGACTTCATCACTAGTGATGTGCGACTTGATCCGTCGGTAGAACTCTGTCCGAGTAATTGCGGAGAAAAATCAAAGCTGTCCGGGCCTTCCTCCTCGCTGAGAGAGTAACCGACGATCTTGGCCAATGTTGCCAGGATGTCGGTGAAGCAGATCAACTGTTCACTCACCGATCCAGCAGGCACATGATCGGGCCAGCGGGCGATGAATGGCATCCGGTGGCCAGCCTCCCAGGCGTCTGCCTTCATTCCTCGGAGTCCGCCGGAACTATCGTGACCGAAACGCTCGACGTCCTGCTCGTACCAGACGGGCCCATTGTCGGAGGTGAAGATGACGAGCGTATCATCCGTAAGATTGGCCGCGTCTAAGGCTTCCAGCACGCGACCGACCATCGCGTCGACCATCATCACGAAATCGCCGTACATCGCAACATTACTCGATCCAACAAACTCTTCAGACGGGAGCCAAGGCGTATGAGGCGCGGGTAACGCGACGTAGAGCATGAGCGGCTGCGCTGTCTTGCCTTCGTGAATCGCCGTTCCGTGATCTTGAATAATGTTGTTCGCTTCGCTGATGAACTGAGGCAGGACGTCGGCAAGCTGCATGTCAGGTGCGATCTTACCGGCGCGCCAAAACTCACCCTGAATCGGTGACCAGCCTGCTGTGCTGTTCTTTTCGATCGGAACCGTTGGCGCAGCCACGGGCCGATCGTTACGGATGTAGAAGTAGGGGGGAATGTCTGTCGAAGCACGAATGCCAAAATAGGAATCAAAGCCAACATCGACCGGCCCCCCAGGCCATGCGTCGTCATAGGCTCCTTCGTCGAACCCAAGGTGCCACTTCCCCACCATCGCGGTGCGGTAGCCACTGTCCTTAAGCATGGAGGCAATCGTTGTGCGGCCCGAATCGATGACAGCGGCACGCGGCCATTTTCCGACTTCAGCGCGAAACGGATATCTTCCCGTCATTAAGCCGTATCGCGAAACGTGGCAGAGCGGACCAGGAGCATGCGCATCGGTGAAACGCATGCCATCGCGTGCGAGCGAGTCTATATGCGGAGTTGGAATCTTCGAATCTGGATTAAAACAACTTGGGTCACCAAACCCCATATCATCGACAAGAACTATCACGATGTTCGGCGGCTCTTGTGCAGAGAGAGTTTGGGAGAATATTGCCAAGCTTAGTAAGTAGGCAATCGGCAAAACACGTTGAGGTAAATATGTCAGCAGAGCAGTGGTCATAACAACCTTTCGAAGTATTAGCAACATACGCTTCACCCTCTGAGGGAACAGGAGGCGTTTCAGTCAGCAGCTCAATTGCTGGTATCCAGGCGGTCAGTCGAGTAAGCTAATCTAGTCGAAATCAGCACGGATAGGAATCTGCAGGCGTTGATGATCGTCTTGATCTTCTACGCTGGCAGGAATTGCCTCCTACGTAACTCGCAACTGCCTCAATAGGGCGCATCCTGATGACGCAACAGATTCGATCTTTCATACTTGTACTCGCGGTCACGGCAAGTTGCCTGGGAGCACGCTCAACAGCCGCCGCTGAGCGTCCGTCACGCCCGAACGTCATCATCTTGTTCTGCGACGATCTCGGCTACGGTGACCTCACCTGCTACGGACACCCGACCATCCGCACTCCTCATCTTGACCGGATGGCAGCGGAGGGAGTCAGGTTCACGCAATTCTACACCGCCGCCGCCGTTTGCTCTCCGGCCAGGGCAAGCCTCCTGACAGGGCGCTATCCGCCGCGTCATGGGACGCTCGGAATTTATTGGCATGGTTTGGACACGGGCATGAGCGTCGATGAAAAAACGCTTGCCGAATTGCTGACCAAACAGGGCTATTCGTCAAAATGCATCGGAAAGTGGCACCTGGGACACGACGTGGAGTTTTTGCCTCAGAATCGTGGATTTGATTCTTATTTCGGTGTGCCTTACAGCAATGACATGCAAATTGACCCTGAAATGGCGTTTGCCGATGACGCCGTTTTCCGTGACGGGTGGTCTCTTGAAAAGGTCCGGGAGTTGAGTTTCGATGGACCGATCAAGCCCAAACGCGAACTCGTCCCTTTGATGGCCGACGAACGGGTGATTGAGTACCCAGCGGATCAGCGCGAGCTAACCCGCCGCTACACCGAGCAGGCGACGGATTTTATCACATCAAGCGAACAGAAGCCGTTCTTCCTGTACGTCGCTTATACGATGCCTCACGTTCCGCTATTTGCCTCAAAAAAGTTTGAGGGAAACAGCCGCAGCGGACTTTACGGCGATACGGTGGAAGAAATTGACTGGAGCGTGGGAGAAATACTCGACACACTTCGGAGTCAGGGTCTCGATGATAACACCTTCGTGTTCTTCACAAGTGACAATGGTCCATGGCTAACATACCGATTGGATGGCGGCTCTCAAGGACTGCTTCGTGGAGGCAAATTCACTACGTGGGAAGGCGGCATGAGAGTCCCTGGAATTGCTTGGTGTCCGGGAACGATCAAGCCGGCGATATCCTCGGAACTGGCTACGACGATGGATCTATTTACTACGTCGTTGCACCTGGCTAGCACGCCCGTACCAAATGACCGAGTGATCGATGGCGTCGACTTGAGTGACCATCTAATGGCCGGAGGTAATTCACCCCGCGAGGACTTCGCATACTATCGACGCGATGATCTACAGGCCTACCGGCGAGGGAAGTGGAAGATCCATCTCAAAGTGCAGCCAGAGAAGGGAGGCAAACCTGGTGCCATGCTCGAAACGCCGTTGCTGTTTGACTTAGAGCGAGACCCTGCCGAGCAATACGATCTCAGCAAAGAGCATCCGGAGGTTGTCGAGACGCTCTTGGAGCATGCCGGAACTTATCGCCAACTCTAATCAACTGCATTTGCGGAAGAGCTTCCCGAGTAGTTCAATCAGTCTACCGCAGCTGACCATTCTTCGATCACAATTGCATATCGTTCACTTCAGTTTTCCCAGAGCAGTTGGCTTGCCGCCGGCTGCCGTTCCGAAGAGCGGGTTTTGTTGCTGTGGAATCACGGCCTTGGTGGCGACCTGCCACGTTTTGAGTTCGCTCAATAAACGCTGAGCGACATCCGGTTTCGTTTCGGCCAGGTTGTGTAGCTCACCGACGTCGTCGGCGAGATTGTAGAGGCGGATCGAGTCGTCCTCGAAAAAGTGGATCAGCTTCCAGTCCCCGCGACACATCGCGCTGGCGGGCACACCGCGCCAGTAACCGTCGGTCGACCCGAAGATCGGTACCACCCTGCCCTCCCCTGATCCGGTCAGATAGAGCGGAAAGTGCCAAAAGATGGCTCGTTCGGCGATTGCCTCGCTACGCAGCAGCGGTGCTATGGAGACACCGTCGACCGGCTGTTGAGTCGGAAGCTGCGCCGAAGCCAGGTCTGCAAACGTCGGCATGAAGTCAACGCTGGTGATCGGTGTGTTGCAAGACGATCCTGGCTTAATCACTTTCGGCCAAGCCATGCACGTCGGAACGCGAATGCCCCCCTCGTACAACGCTCCCTTGGCACCCCGCAACGGCTTCATCGTGGTGATCGGCGTGCCGCCGTTGTCTGAGCTAAAGATGACCAACGTATTCTCAGCGAGGCCCAACTCCTCGAGTTTGCGACGGACACGACCGACGCTGATGTCGATGGCCTCGATCATTGCGGCGTACGTTGGATTCCACTTGCGATCCCACTGGTCGGCTTCGAGTTTTGCCTTGTATTTGGCTGTGACGTTCTGGCGGGCGCGAATCGGAGTGTGAACGTCCCAGTGTGAGAGGTACAGGAAGAAAGGTTCGTCCTGATGGGTTTCGATAAATCGACAACTCGCGTCGGTGAGCCATTCGTGGACGTCGATGTTGCCGTAGTACTTTCCTGACGTCGCGCCCTTCCCGTTGTAATCGCTTACGTCGAATCCTTGATGATCGGCGCCGACGTGCCATTTGCCGAAGCGTCCGGTGGCGTAACCAGAGTCGTTTAGAACTTCCGCAATCGAAACCACTGCTGGATCAAGCTCAAGCTTCGACGGGAAGACGTCGCCCTGTTTGTCCGCCTGACGTGGGACCAGGAGTTTCATATTCTTGATGGGACCCTTCGAGCGTCCGCCAGGCGTCCAAATCTGAGTCCGCGGCGTATACATACCCGAGAGCAGACAAGCGCGCATCGGCAGGCAGTTCGGGCCCCCTGCGTATGCCCGTGAAAATACCATGCCAGCAGCGGCCAACTCGTCCAGGTTGGGCGCTTCGTAAAAGTGTTTGTGGACCTTACCGCCATTGAAGGCCACGTCGCTCCATCCCAAGTCGTCCGCCAGAATGAACACGATGTTGGGCTTCTCGGCTGCATTGGCGGCGACCGCCGTCAACAGCAGCAATGGCACCACACACGCCTTGGTGAAGATTGCCATCATTTGGTTCTCCTTTCTCTCGTCTGCCTATCAGATACCCAGCATTTAGGGCAGTGATTCGGATGGTTTGCCTCTCAAGTCTAGCGTGGCCAGATCAATCAGCAAAGCTACTAGCGGCAGAGAACGAGGTAAGCTTGGTACTTGCATTGTGTTGTCCGTGAAACGTCTTTTTCTTCCATTACACATAACGCCGAAGCTTGGACAACTCCCCAATGCGCGAGCTTGCGGAAATGTTGGAGACTGAGACTTCAGCTTCCAACATCGAAGTACACTCCACCGCGGCCCGGGGTCAGGCAGATTTGACTGCCCCAAATGCCGCAAAGCAAGAGTTCTTATGCAGTAGTTCCACGTGAGCAAAGCCGACTCGTCGGAGCAATTCAAGCTGGTAGGTGACCGGCCTCGGCGAATCCTCGCGATCAATGTATTCGAACACCTTGTCTCGATAGGCCACGTCATTCAACGAGACGAGGTACTCTCCGTAGCGATTCCACATTAGCTCTTGCACAGCATCGGTTTCGTGCATCACTAAGTCCGTAATCCAGACACTCCCGCCGGGACGAAGCAATCGAAAAATCTTGGAGAACGCGCTTTGCCAGTCTTCGTCGTCACGTAAGTGATGCAGTACAGCAGCGGCTAGAATCACATCGTAACTACTGTCGGGCAAGTCAGCTTCCCGGAAGTCGGATGCGATGGGTGTGATGTTCCCTCCGTTCTCCGCGCTCAAGCGTTCGACGGCTCGATTCAGCATGGGCTCACTAAGGTCAATCAAATCTGCTGAAAAGTCGCTTCCTAGCGCCCTGCGAAGTTGGATTGAGTTGTTGCCAGCCCCACAACCGATATCTAGCACTCTCTCTATCGGGGACGTTACATCGACTGCGGCAGAAGTAATCAGGTCCATCGCGAGCGGCGCGTCGATGGTTGCTGATTGACCAGTCTCAACGTTGGAGAATCGTTCAACATCATCGTCGAAACGCTGCCTGATTTCTGCGGTGGTCGATTTCTTATTCAATGGAGTAGGCACAAATGTACTTTCACAGATCGAGTGGTTGTTCGTTTCTAAATGACTTGCAGGAGCTCGGTGAGCATCGTGGTCGAAAATGTAATCAGATTCAAACCATCACCAGCGAATGACACCAAGCGAATAATTTGCAGAGAGGAATCTTCCGGCAGCGCACGCCACGCATAAGTTTCGACTCCAGATCCGTAGGCCTCCAACAAAAAAAGCCGCCGCGCCAAGGGTGGCACGGCGGCGTGTCATAAGCCAAGTTAGGCTGGACCACAGCAAATCACAGACGTCCTACGACTGCGACTCGGCGGAGCTAGCTTCGTCGGCTGCGGCCTGGTTGGCGAGCGTCTGAAGGGCTGCTCGGTACTTGGCCCGCGCCACGTTGAGACGGTTGGTCAATTCGCAGGAGGTCTTTTCGCCATTAACCACGAATAGCGTCTCTTCGCCTGATGCCTTGGCGACCGCTTTGGCCTCGTTGGGGCAGTGGCAGGTCTTGTCACCGACCTTGTAGGAGACCTTCACCGAATCCATCGCTTGCTTGAGATCGACGGCGATCTTCGAAGCCGTTGCGCTGCAGTGCATTTTCTTGCCAGCGATGGTCGTGGTGCCGCTCATCTTGCACGTGGCGGGAGTCGCGAAGTCATCGACCATGGCTTCGGTCATCGTGACCAACATGAGCATCGCCTGCTGCTTGTTGTCGAACGATTGCTGCACGGCGAACTGGATGTCTGAATCGCTCTTCTCAGCCAGGGTGGCGGCGTGCTTGTCGCAAGTGGTTGCTTCGCCACTCACTACGAAAGCCAGTCGAGGAAGATTCTTCATGCCTGCTGTGACCGGGCAACCCTGGCAATCGGAATCGCCTTTGGTGCATTTCTCGCAATCAGCCGACTTGCTGACGGTTTGCAGCGCGGCTTGATACTTGGCTCGCACGACGTTGAGCTTGCTGGCGGTCGGGCAGCAAGTCTCTTCATTGTTTACGACGAACGTGATCTCTTTGCCCGACTCTTCTGCGAGTTGCTTGGCTTTGGTCGGGCAGTTGCATTGCTCGTCGCCGACCTTGTAACTGACTTCCACCAAATCGGTGGCTGACTTGACAGCATCAGCCAGTGCGGCTGCCGACGTCGCGCAGCTCATCTTCTGTCCGGCGATCGTGGTCGTGCCCGAGGCTTGGCAGGTGCTGGCTGTCGTGAAATCAGCGAGCATGTGTTCGGTCGAAGAAATCAGCGCTTGCTGCGCTTCCGCCTTGCTGTCGAAAAGTTGCTGCACGACGAACTTAAGAGGAGCATCACTCTTTTCAGCCAGCGATGCCGCGTGTTTATCGCACTCGGTGGTCTCGCCATCGACGGCAAACACCATCGAGGGGAGCTTCTGCATGGCCGCTTGAAGCTGGCAGCGGCACGACGGCGAATCCGCCATCGCAGGCGATGCGATGCACCCAAGTAACACGAGGATCGCTGACACGCGAGAGAGGGTTTGCATTTCTTTCTCCTTCAAAATTGGTAAGAATGGCCACAGCAAAGGGTCCACATAGCGAATGGCATTTTAGTCATTCAACGCCTGTCGCGGAAACCTGTATTTTGGGAATTATCACCCTGAATCACCAGCGGCAGGACCTCCTGGTGTGTCGAGCGATGCCGAATCCCGCTCGCAAGTCGCGATCGGCAAAGCCCGGCGCTCTTCGAATGTTAGACACTTCACCTATTATCATGGACTCGGCGTTGCTATAGGCTTTTTTCAGCAGAGTTTTACTGCTAATCGGCCTCCACTGCTCGAAAGGATACCGTGACGGTATGTTCGACTGTAAATCGAAGTATTTTGCTCTGGCCAGAGGACAATCTGGAGAATTGAGGGCGTATCGCGTGAGCACCTGTCGGACGCTTTTCGTTGCAATATCAGCGGCGCTCGTGGTATCTTGCCTGCCGTTGCAGACGTCGGGACAGAATATCGTCCTCTTCGTCGCCGACGACCATGGTGCCGACGCGGGTTGCTATGGCAACCCGGTAATTCAAACGCCAAACATGGACGCGCTGGCGAGTGAAGGCGTGGTATTTGATCGCGCGTTCGCCACGACCGCCAGCTGTAGTGCCAGCCGATCCGTCATTCTGACGGGGCTGCATAATCACTTGAATGGCCAGTTTGGCCACGTCCACGACTTTCACAAGTTCAGCACTTTCGTGAATGTCGTCAGCCTGCCGGTCTATCTGAATGCGGCCGGCTATCGGACTGCACGCTGCGGCAAGTTTCATGTGGCACCCGAGTCGGTGTATCAGTTCGGCGAGGTCCTCGCTGGGAAGGGCAGGAATACGGTCGTGCAGGCGGAGGAGTGTCGCGAGTTTCTTGCTAGCCAGGATGAGCGCCCGTTCTTTCTGTATTTTTGCACCAGCGATCCCCACCGAAGCGGACAGGTCATCGCGTCGAGTCCGTTGAAGCCCAATGCCTTTGGCAACCGTTCCGACATCCGTGGCGTGGAGCCAACGACTTACTCGCCCAACGAGGTGATCGTTCCCGGTTTCCTACCCGACACTCCGACATGTCGCGAGGAACTTGCGCAGTATTACGAGTCGGTATCACGAGTCGACCAGGGACTCGGGCGACTCATGCAGCTGGTCAAGGAGGCGGGACACTGGGACGATACGCTTTTCATCTACGCGTCTGATCACGGTATCGCCATGCCTGGTGCGAAAACCACACTTTACGAGCCCGGCATGCGATCGCCATGCATCGTGCGTTTGCCTGGCAGTTCGATCTCTGGACGACGAAGCGATGCGATGGTGAGCTGGGTGGACCTGACTCCGACGATTCTTGACTACGCGGGTGTCTATCGACCGTCGAGTGAAGACGAATTCGATGCCCAGATGCAGGCTGCGGTTGCTGAGGTTGTCGCGTCGCGCACGGGTCAAACTCATCGAAACATCAAGCTCCGAACGTTTCACGGACGATCGTTCCTTACTGCCGTGCAAGGGAAGAGCGATGACGTCGACGCTGTGTTTGCTTCTCACACCTTTCATGAGATTCAGATGTACTATCCCATGCGTGTGGTGCGTGAGCAGCGATACAAGTTGATCTGGAACATTGCCCATCAGCTGCCCTATCCATTTGCCAGCGACCTCTGGGCTGCACCAACCTGGCGGCGACAGTACGAGCAGGGGATGGATACGCTCTACGGACAGCGGACCGTTGGGCAATACATCCAGCGACCAAAGTTTGAACTATACGATTTGGAGGCTGACCCCCACGAGTCGAACAACCTGGCCGACCAGACCGAACATCAGCAGACCCTAGCCCGACTCAAAGCACGGCTAAAGCGGTTTCAGAAAGAGACCAGCGATCCGTGGATCATGAAGTGGGACTACCAGTGACGTCGATCTCGACGGATGCGACAACGCGACGATGGACGGAACACGAATCTCCGTCGTGAGCTGTTGAGCACCTCGATTACGCCCTTCTCCGCCTGGCCTCCGATCTTGCAGACACTTCGATACGCGAGATGTTCGTGTCGTTGCCCCCGCCATTCCAGCGTCGCGATCACGGAATCGGAACGGCAATTTCTTCTTTGAATTTGGGCCGCGGAATCGGCTAAGCTCTATCTTGTCAGATACGCCAACCGGAGCAGCCAACTGCGTCGCGGAGAGCTTTCCGCTGCGCGCAGGCACCTATTCAGCCGATTGCTGGGATCAACCGGCAATCGGCGACGCCATTGCAGAGGTCCAAAGGGCAACGCCACGCGTCAGCTGGGTCGCAGCCAGATTCGCAGCTAGGCATGAGATGCGGTTGTTGACTCAATCATCGTCGTCATCGTGCCCGCTGCTGTTTCTTTTCTCATGGCGTACGAAACCATCGTTCTCCTGGTCGTCGTCGACGCCCGCGTATCCGTTCGTGTCACCCCCATCGCTGACCTCCACGTCGGCGGGCAGCACGCATTCTCCGCGCAGTGTCGCACCAGCCAGAAAATTCGGAGGTAGCCAAGCCACGTTGGCGTAGGGGACTGTCACGCTCACGGTGACCGGCTCCAAGGGAACGTCCACCGATGCCTTAGCGGAGGGTGTGAAGCTAACGGTGTACCCGCTCACGCCGGCGTTCGCCAATGATTGATCGATGATCGCGGTGGCTTGGGCCTGCGTGGTGTTTTCCACGCTATAGACTCGGCAGCCGGCGTGGGCTGCTTCCTGGAGCGCATGGCTCACCATCACTCCCCGCGCACCCTCGAGCGCACCGACTAGCAGTAATAGAATTAACGGTAACACGATGGCGAATTCCACGGCAGCCACGCCGCCGCGGCTTGGTCTAGATTCGCACGTGTTTTGTGTTGTACTCATGTGATTTTCGTCCACTCGATGACTTGCGGATCATTGGACCAGTTGTGTCTGCTTCATCGCATCGGCGATCTTGGCAAATGCATCAGTCAACGCACCAGACAGGTCGCCAGCCGAACCCGATGCAATGAAATGCTCTCCTCCGGTAATGTCAGCAATTTGTTGCATCAAATCTTCATCGGCGCCGTTGCCGAGGCTTATCGTGTAAACCTTGACGCCCACGGATACGGCATAGTAGGCCATGTCGACAGCGTAACCGGGGCCATTACCATTGGGCTTGTTGGCTCTGCCATCGCTCATCAATACGACAACCTTTTCCACGCCCGAGCGTGCGTTGAGGTTTAGATAATGACTGGAGTCCCGCAGCGCGGCGCCAATAGGCGTCCAGCCGTTGTACTTGTTGGCTAGTAACGTTCCATGATCCAAAACGTTCGTACGGAGATTGTCTAAGTCAAACGTCAGCGGCGCTTCGAGCACTGCACACCAATCGTCGCTTGAGGGATAGAGCGAGGACGGAGCGCTGGTGTAAGTCGTACCGGCATGGCCACTCGCGACGGGATCGTACTTGCCGATTACGGCGCCGTAGCCCATCACACCTACACGGTCGTTATCTCCAAATGATTCGAGGACGTCGAGAAACACCGGCGCCGCGTCCCGCAGGGCGCTGATGCGACCCTGCGACCCCATCGACCCCGAGAGGTCCAATGCGAGCATGATGTCGAGAGGGCTGCTGCCACCGATTGCGATTGCTGAACGGGGCGTGGCAAAAGTATCCCAGCCAAATATTCTTCCGAAGAACATTGGCTCCTTGTCCAACGTCCCGCTGACTTGAATTGCATCAGGGCTGGTGGTGGTTGCCGTAAAGCTACGAGAAGAACTGTTCCATTTCCCGGCATCGACTTGAACTGCGTCCTCGGGTACGGTCGCAAACGCACCGGCGCGGTTTCGCTGCACATAATCCAGGCCCACAGCCAGTGCCGCATTGACGTCGTTTGGGTTATCTCGCAATTGGAGCCCAGCCGCCAACGCACCTGCGTCAACAGCTGTTTGCAATTGGGCACGCACCAAATAGATGCGACCGATTTCGATGCCAAACGCTACCATGCCAATGAGCACCGGGATGATCAGTGCCATCAACAGCATGGTCGTCCCACGTCGCGAATTGAGTCTGCGCCTAATCATGATTGCTAAACCTTGGATTCCAGATGCGGAACGTGATAATCAGAGCGTACTAGTTGCCGGTCGTATATTCTTTGGGCAAGGTGCAAGTGGACGCGTAAGACTTGCCACTGAAGAAGTTTGGTAGCGGCAACCAGCTCATATCGTTGTAGTTGGCGGAAACCGTTACCGTGACCGGCGTCCACCGCGCGGAACTGGTATAGTTTGTGGGCAGTACTTGAACCGAGCGGTTGGTTATTCCCGCGGGTCCAAGGATTCGATCGATCTCGGTCTCGATCTCCGTGGTCGTAGCGCCTTGCAAGACGGCAACGCGACAGCCCGATCTGGCTGCCTCCTCGAGGCTCTGTGTCGTCATCAGCGCACGGCCGAATTCAATACTGCCAAAGATAACCGTAAACAGCACAGGGGCCACGATCGCGAATTCGACCACGGTCGCGCCGTTGCGTTGGTGTCGTTGCAACATGCAGTTGGTCATGACTGTTTGGTTAGCAACGATGACGCCACTGAATCGCACGACCACGTCTTTCGATGGCGTGCGGAGTGCGCAATTCTCTCGTTGCTTTCGTAGTGTCCTGGTTGAAGTTGAATCCTGCGTGCCAACGCTTGTGCGTGCTCATTAGAGAACCTGTGTGCGTAGGCAAACCTCTAGAAAAGCCTACTTTAAATCTGGCTGTCAGGACGGGCGAATGAGTGCCTAGTACGATTGTGCTGGTTGTGCAGGTGGACCCAGCCCGGAAGGCGTAAAAGGGATTAAATCTGGAACCGCAGCGACTAGGTGCTGATTGGTAAAAGACGTGCTGCGGGTGTTTTGCTCCTCTCTCATCGCCCGTCTGTCGCTGGAGTTCGCCGGTGGTTTCGTCAGCGTGACACTCTGTATGGACAGAGATGGATGATCTATGTCGCATGGCGTTGGGCACGCGGCGAACGGCGAAATAGTCCGGAATATTTCAGATGCGAATCGACTTCACGCCTTTCCGCACTGATCCTTCCGAGGGTATCGCGAGAGGACTATGATGAGAATGCAACGCGAGCTCCTTTTTCGATCGCAGTTGCTAGGCATGGTTCGATTCTGGCTGAGGAACGCGGTGACCAATTCATTACGGATCAACGGCAAACGACTTTGGAACGCAATCATGGAAGTGGCTCAGATTGGAGCCACTCCGCGCGGCGGTTGCAATCGGCAGGCGCTCACCGATGGTGACGGTCATGTGCGACGGCTGTTTCGTGAGTGGTGTGAGCAGGCTGGGCTCGTGGTGCGTGTTGACGAGATGGGCAACATGTTCGCCCGCCGCTCGGGAGTGAACGACGACTCGCCGCCAGTCATCGCGGGCTCCCACCTCGACACACAGCCAACCGGTGGAAAATTCGATGGTGTATTCGGAGTACTGGGTGCGCTGGAAGTCGTCCGTACCTTGAACGACGCGAACATTCAGACAGAAGCGCCACTCGAGATCGTCAATTGGACGAACGAAGAGGGGGCGCGGTTCTCTCCCGCGATGATCGGTTCGGGCGTCTGGTGTGGCCATTTCGACCTGGACTACGGTTACAGTCGCGAAGATCAACACGGGCTAAAGATCGGGCAGGAACTTGAGCGGCTGGGGCTAGTGGGCTCCGAGCCATGTCGACCGTTTCCGATCAGAGCCGCGTTTGAGATGCACATTGAGCAAGGACCGGTACTGGAGAACGAAGGCCTGACGGTCGGCGTGGTGACCGGCGTTCAGGGGATGCGGTGGTACGATGCGAATCTGTACGGACAGCCGGTTCACGCTGGGACCACGCCGATGAAGGTACGCCGAGATCCATTTATGGCCTTACACGAGATTCTTGAACGACTTTACCAACTGGCCGCCGATCTCGGGCCGGAAGCACGAGTGACGTTCGGCGATGTTCGCGCTACGCCTGGCAGTCGTAACACCGTGCCGGAACTGTTGACGCTTGCCGTCGATTTGCGGCACCCTGAGCAGAATGTCCTTGAATCGTTGGATAGTGGCATGCGAACCATTGTCGATGATGCGGCCAAGCGGCGTGGCTTGGAGTCGGAAGTCGTCGACGAATGGCACTCTCCTGCTGTGGCATTTGACCCGGCTTGCGTCGTTGCGGTACGCAGTGCGGTTGAGATGCTGGGCTACCCACATCGCGACATGGTTTCCGGCGCCGGACACGATGCGGTCTACGTATCGAGAGTGGCACCAACGAGTATGATCTTCGTCCCATGCGCCGGCGGAATATCTCATAACGAAGCCGAAGCCGCGACGCCGCATGACTTGGAAGCTGGTTGCAATGTCTTGCTTCACGCCATGCTCCAGCGCGCAAACGAGGAGTGAGGAAGGGCCTTGATGAACTCGCCGTCACTCCGTCGAAGACAAGCTAATGGTGGCACAAGCCCGCTCACTCATTGGGGGTTGGATAGCGAGTACGGTACCTTGCGTGATGTGCTGATCGGCCCGGCCGATCATTACACCTGGCAGACGGGCAACGCGATGGCGCGACGATCGTTGCGGCTCGGCGTGACGTTCGATGCGCAGGTGATGCGGCGGCAGTATCAGGAGATGATTTCAGCTTACGAGGCCGCCGGAGTCACGTGCCACTTTCTCGAGCCCGATGACGCGTTGCCTTATCAAGTGTATGCACGAGACTCTTCGGTGATGACTCCGTGGGGGCCGATCATTACCCAACTTCAAAGCCCGTGGCGACGCGGCGAGTGGCGGGCTGCTGTCGATTTCTATCGCCAGGCGGACGTGCCGGTTTATGACGTTGTAACTGCCGGCAGCTTCGAAGGTGGCGATTACATGGTTCTGCAACCTGGCGTTGTGGTTTGCGGTTTTAGCGGTGATCGCACCAGTCAAGAAGGGATCAGTCAGGTGCGTGGATGGATTGAGGCTGAAGGCTGGGAATTCGTCAGCTACCAGTTCGATCCTTATTTCCTGCATCTCGACGTAATGTTCGCCATGCTCTCGAAAGGTCTGGCCGCCGTCTGCACCGAAGCAGTTGAGGACGAGTTCGTTCAATGTCTCGATTCACTTGGAATTGAGATCATTGATATTCCGTACAAGGCGATGGTCGATCTCGAAGTCAACGTGGTCGCGTTGGGGGACGACCGAGTCTTGTTGCCCAAGGCGAGCCAGGTACTAAAGGAGCGGTGTCGTGCGCACGGGCTGACCGTATTCGACCCAGACGTCAGTATGTTCACCTCCGGCGGTGGCGGAGTACACTGCATGTGTCAGGCGCTGCGCCGCGAATCTGCTGGATGACTCACGCTAGTAATCGATCATCAAGTTCAGTTGAAACAAGAGGCAACGATACCATGCATTCCAACCTCAGCACTTTCAGTACTCGGGACATCTGGGAGAAAGACCGCGACCACGTTCTTCATCCCTGGACGCACTTCGATTCGTTTCGCGAAGAGGGTTCACTGGCCATCGTTCGCGGCGAGGGTTGCAAGATTTACGACTCAGACGGAAAGGAGTACGTCGACGCGGTGGGTGGACTGTGGTGCAACAACATCGGTCTCGGTCGCGAGGAGATGGCCGATGCGATTGCGGCGCAAGTCCGAGATCTCGCATACGCCAACCCGTTCTGCGATATGACGACCGCGCCAGCTGCTCAGCTAGCTGCGCTGCTCAGTGAGCTGGCGCCGAGCAACCTCAATCACGTCATGTTTACCACGGGTGGTTCCACGGCGATCGACAGTGCCTATCGGCTGGTGCAGTTCTACCAAAGTTGTCGCGGGAAAACGAGCAAACGTCATGTGTTATCACGCAAAGCTGCGTATCACGGTTCGACCTACCTGGCCATGTCCATCGGTGGAAAGAAGTCTGATCGCGTCCCAGAGTTTGCCTACGAGACAGACACCATCCACCACCTTTCCTGTCCCAACTATTATCGCGCGCCTGAGGGAATGACCGAGGCGGAGTACTGCGATCATCTGATCGACGAGCTGAAAGCGAAGATCGAGGAATTGGGCGCTGAGAACGTAGCCGCATTCTTCGCCGAGCCGGTAATGGGCGCCGGTGGAGTCGTCGTCCCGCCGGCGGGGTATCATCAGCGGACCTTCGAAGTCTGCAAAGAAAATGACATTCTGTATGTGTCCGACGAAGTTGTCACGGGCTTCGGCCGCCTTGGAGCGTGGTTTGCTTCGGAGGAGGTGTTCGGCATCCGGCCAGACATCATCACCTGCGCCAAGGGAATTACGTCGGGGTATCTGCCGCTTGGTGCCGTGCTGTTCTCCGACGAAATCTACGAGACAATTGCCGCGCCGAACCCGGATCGTGTTTTCGCAAACGGGTTCACCTATTCAGGTCATCCGGTAGCCTGCGCTGCCGCACTGAAGAACATCGAAATCATCCAGCGTGAACACCTACTCCAAAAAGTCCAAAACGACGGTCCCTACCTGCGAGAACAGTTGGAAACGCTAAGAGACCTACCAACCGTCGGCGACGTCCGGGGATCGCACTACATGGTCTGCATCGAGAGTGTCGCCGACAAGGAGACGAAGGAACCGTTCCCCGATTCGCTGAACATTGGCAAGAAGATCTCCAATCGCTGTGAGGAAATGGGGCTGATCGTCCGTCCTGTGGTCCATCTGAACGTGTTATCGCCACCACTCACGCTCACACGTGACGAGATCGACTTCTGCGTCGATGTGCTACGTCGGGCGATGATCCAGGTTGGCAGCGATCTGCGCGAGGAAGGGTTACTCAGCTAGTCGCCGCGCGATCCTGCGCCGAACAGTCCTAAGCGGCCGCTGTTGGAAATCGCCTTGCCGCCGCGATCGACCAAGGGTAGCGGCGGATCGCTAGCCTGAGTGGACAGTGAAACCGCGACCAGCGCGAAGGCGCTAGCTCCCAATCCCACCAACTCGGCGGGCAATGTCGGCGATAGCACGAGGCACAGCACCCATACTGCTGGTCCAATAATCATCGCCGCCAAAGCCCCGCGTGCATTGGCCCGCGGCCACCAGATTCCAGCCGTGAAGGGCACGAACAGGCTTACCAATGGCATCTCGAATGAACTCAGCATGAGGTCGAATATTCGATCCGCTTTCAATGCGACCGCAAGCGACAGTATGCCAATCACTGGCACCGACCAACGTGCCCAGGTTAACGAGGTTTTGTTGGAAACCTCGGGTCGGAAGAACGGAATGATATTCGCGCTGAGCAGACTCGCCGGTGCTAACAGGGCGCTGTCAGCGCTGCTCATGACCGCTGCGAGCAAAGCGCCGATGAAGAATACCGTGGCAACCGGATGGAGATGCTGCGCCGCCAGTTCAGGAACGACCATCTCCGGATCTGACAAGTCCGGTAGCACCTGCGATCCAATCAATCCCAAGATGACCGGGATCATCCCGAAGGTTAGATACAGTATTGCAGCCAGGTAGGCTGAATTCTGAGCGACTCGTTCACTACGCGCCGAAAAACTCCGCTGCATCAAGTCTTGCGTGGCGATGCTGCCGATCCCAATGATCAGCCAAGCGCGTAAGTATTCGATCCAGGCGTTAGTAGTCCCGTCCGTGGGGAAGAATTCTAGCTGCTTGCCATCGAGGTGTCCCAGGGCTGCGTCGACACCACCGATATCGGTGATAAGCAGAGGAAGTATGATTGCCAGACCGATCAGCAGGATGACAACTTGCACGGCATCAGTCAGTGCGACTGCCCACATACCGCCCGCCGCGGTGTAGATCAAAATGATCGCAGTCCCTACGACGATGGCAATCTGCGGGTCTGCATCGACTAGTGCTCCAGCCACGAGACCAAAGGCTTTGAATTGCACCGCCGTCCAGCCGATGTAGAGCGCTAACAGCGCAACGCTGGAGAGGATCCCTGTCCACGCGCTGTAACGCAGCTGAAAGAAATCGGCGATGGTCAGTAGCTCCATCCGGCGCAGCGTCCGCACGTAGAACATGCCTGCGATTGCCAGGCACAGCGCCGCCCCAAAAGGGTCTGCTATCACCCCCATCAGCCCTTCTTCGTAGGCAGCGCCGGCGGCGCCAATGACTGTGCCAGCACCCATCCAAGTGGCTGTCAGTGTCGCGGTGCACAGCCACAGCGGCAGTGAGCGCCCCGCCACGAGGAACTCTTCATTCCCAGATACATGACGCGCGGCCAACACGCCAATCACAATCATGCCAATCACGAAGACGGAGATCGCGATCAGAGTAGGCACTCCGTTGCTCAATAGCGCAACAACCATGAATTCACCAAATGCAGTACACGTCTGTGGGCGTCGAATGGCCCAATACTAGTGCACGTCTCTCTCCGTTTCTAGGGTTCGCAGGTGCGAATGCTGGAGCGTTAAGTTGCGCCAGATCGATACTTGGTAGGGCTACGAGCAACATTGGCGAGACCGTGCGATCAATCATTACTCTTCTCGAAGCCAGCGGAGTCATTCTTGAGCAGATCAACCCACACTTCGTTCGGCCAAATACAGTCCGGCAAGCAACTTCAAATCTGCGGCGCGGTTATTGGCGATCAGCCAGTCGGCGACTCCGCTTACGTCGACTTCGTGAATGGTAATCTCTTCGCTTTCATCACCACCACCCGGGCCAGTCTTTTCAAGCCCACGGGCCAGATACAGTACAATCGACTCGTCGGTGAGACCTGGAGAAGACAGACCGCTGCCAAGTTCTGACCAGAGTTTGGCGCTGTAGCCGGTCTCTTCCAATAGCTCACGCTTCGCGGCTTCAAGCAATGATTCGTTCTCCGCACCAGCAACGTCGCCGACAAGTCCGGCCGGCAGCTCCACGACTGCATCACCAACTGGCGGACGAAACTGTTCTACCAGAACCACTTTTTGCTCGTCGGTGATAGCAACAATTCCGACGACCGGCCATTGCGTGTTGCGGCTGGCAAACTCCCAACTGCCGCGTTGAACCATCGACAAATAGCGACCTTCATACACGGTCTTCGATTTGCTGTGCTCAGACATCAGTACTCCGATTCACTTGCTCATGAACTCGCACCCGATTTTCCGGTCGAAAAGTCACGACGGTCCCATTTGTTTCGCTTGCGTGATTCCATCGACAGCGGATTCACGACACGGTTGGTAGAGCACCGTTATACCGTCCTTCGTCGCGAGTGTCTTGAGCTCAAGTGGACAGCATCCTGATCGCGGGAGGTTCCGTGACGGCCGCTTCGCGATTGTTGCTTGGTGCTTCGCCGCACCTGAGTGTCAATCGCTAGTTCGACGAACTCCAGCTAGCGTTAGCTTGCCGATGAGACAATAATAGAGCGTACAACTTGAGACTTTCGCATATTCGTTGTTTCGAGTTGTCAGCCTGCAAGACCTTCATATTCATGGTTTTCGCAGTTTCTGCACTTTGACAACGAAGTCTATTGAGCTGATTACTCTTGAATCTCACTGCTGAATCCGTTCCGTACTGGCCTCCACTCGCATGGCTGGCGAGATCGGAAACTGGAACTGACGGGATTCGACTCCTGCACGGCAAGGGCGTCGAAATAGGTGACGATTGGTTTGCCGAGGCTGTTTGGGACGGTCCGTTCGAAGAGTCATGTTTCGATCAAACAGATCTCGTGTATGGTTCCGGCGGCCGACGACGTGGCGGTCGCTGGATCTTCGCGTCGTCGTCGACAACGATGGATCGGTTGCAGTACGTTCGCGAGGGCGAAGGCTGGCTGATATCGAACTCGCTTGCCTGTCTGCTGGCCGCCATCGATGCGGACGTGGCGCCCCTGCATACTTCCTACAGGCGCGAATTTTCCTCAATCATTCAGGGGCTTGATCGATATCATAGTCAGCTTCGCACGACGCGGGGTAACGTGCAGCTGGTCTACTACAATAACTTGTCACTCAAGAACGGCGAACTGACCGAGGTTCCCAAACCAAGTCCGAATCGGGATCTTTCGACTTATGCCGGCTACCGAGAGTTCTTGGAAAGCGCGCTCCAGCGCTGCGCCGATAACATGCGCTCTGCGCAGAGAAAGCAGTCTTACGGTTGGCTCGGTACAATCTCTACGGGCTTCGATTCACCGACCGTTGTAGCGCTGGCAAGAAAGGCTGGATTACGTGAAACAATTACGTATGCCCGCGCGCGAGACGAATTGGATGATGATGGTTCCAAGATCGCCGCAGGACTCGGCCTGTCTGTCGAGGTTATCGATCGCGACGCTTGGCAGCGCGACGCGCTATCGGAAGTCCCTTTCTTGGCAAGTGATGCCAAGGGTGAGGATGTCTATTTTGCCGGCGCACGAGATTTGCTGCAGCGGCGTGTCTTGCTCACCGGCTACGCGGCTGGTGTATGGGCGGCGAAGGGACACGCCAACCCAATGTTGCGACGCGCTGATCAATCGGGTCTGTCATTGACCGAGTTCCGCCTCTGGGCAAACTTCATCAATCTGCCCGTGCCTACGATGGGCGTGAAATCGACAACTCAGAGCGAACTTGACCAGCGCTCACAAGAACTGATGCCTTGGGCCTCAGGCAACAGCTACGACAAGCCATTTAGTCGTCGTGTTCTCACCGAAGCGGGCATACCTTCAAACTGCTTCGGACAAGAAAACAAGGCGGCTTCGGTCTTGACCTTTGATCGTCGCAGCTTGCTGTCGGCGAAATCGAAGCCGGAATATCTCAACCACCTTTCACAAGCTCGACGGCAACAGCCGCTGGTCGGCATTCTTCAGTATCAACGTGATTTATCGCAAATGGTCCTTGCCCGCGCAATCGGTGTCGTGCAGAGTTCTTGTCAGATCAGCGAAAAGATGTTGTCGACGTCGATGACTCAGCGGATTGCCAGTTCCGGACGGGTGCGGGAGTGGACTTACTTTGAGCCACGCTGCGACTACCTTTTCCCTTGGGCCATGCAACATGCTATCAAGCGTTACCAGGAAAATCCTTAGACGCAAGTTGGTCGGTACTCAGGAACTCCACGGTTGATGATCGTCGGCCAGGAAACGATACACGAGTTCAAACGCCTGGAGGCCTGCCGCTCGATCGCGCAAATTGAACACATCGTGGCCGTTCTCTTCCAAGTTGAAGAACTCGACATGGGCCAGGCGATCGCTCCACTCGCGACAACGCTGCCGGACACGATCCGAAACTTGCGTGTCCTGCCCACCGGTGAGAATTAGCGTCGGCAAACCCGCGAACGGGTCGTCGCGCTCGTCCCAGTTGGTTTGTTCAACCAACCGATTCATGTAACCAAAAGCGACCCGATTGAGTTCACAGTCGCAAGCTTCCACACGGCGGAGTAGATCGGCATTGCTGTGCTCGGTGTCGAAAGGGACCATCGGGCTAAGCAGTATTACCCCGCTGAGTAGATCTGGATAGGCTTGGTTCAGTTCCAGGATAGGTGCCACCGCGGCACTCCGAGCAATTGGCACCAACGGCACGTCGAGCGACTCCTTGAGCGGCACGAGCCAACCTGCCAGCCATTCGACCAGTGCATCAAGCGATTGCAATTCGTCTGGCACTGGCCGTGCATGACAGCCGGGCAAATCAATTGCCTCCGCGCCGACCAGCTGATAATGGGGCAGTTCTTTCAATGCTTTGAGTGATTTGCTCCGATGGGTCTTCTTCTTCGAAGCGGTGAGCACATTCAAGGTGGCGAACATGCTTCCAGAATGGCTAGTCATTGGACCCATGCCGTGCAACAGAGGCATGAACGACTTCGCGCCGGCCGGAAGTAGCCCCTTCGTACTTCGAACCCGCAACGTATCTAGCTGCACATCTTGCACGCCGTGAAGGCCTGGATAGATTTGGCCCTTGTGTTCGACGAACTGCGGAGATGATTCCTTATGGTCCGCACCATGCGAAGATTCTGCGCGACCGTTAGCAGGCGCGGTGCCCGACGAGGGGGATGACATGTGGCGGGCTCAAAGGTGTATGGCGGGATGGTGTCGTGAGCGTAGTGTGGTCCCATTGTAACAAGAATGAAATGGAACAGAGGGACTTTTCTGCATCGCAGCGAAACCGCTCGCTAGGTCGGCTCTGTCGTGACTAGAATAGAGGCTCGGTGGGACCGACTCCAATGCAATTACGGGTTTTCCGCAGGCATGAAATACACTCGCTATCTTGTTCCGATTGTGATGGCCATCGTTGCCGCGCATCAGCTCTACCGCGTTCAGGTAGAGGATTTGGTCTCGTGGCGAGGGGGAGGCTTCGGCATGTACGGAAGCTTCCATCCTCGGCAACACGAAATTTGGGTCACCCATACCGACGGACGCCGGCAGAAGTTCACCAAGTACGACGATGACGATACCGACCTGTTTCGCACCGTCCGTTCGCTACTGACGTGGCCAAACCAAGCGCGAGTTGACGCGGCTTTCGTCGCGTCGAACGAAGACAAAGTTGCTATCGAAGATCTCGAGGTTTACCGCCTCGCCTTCGATCCGAAATCGGGTGTGCTGTCACGCAAGCTGCTGGTCTCGGCCCCGCAAACGGCGCAGCCAGCCGGAGAGGTGACCGATGACTGAAACGAACGACTCGAGTGATCAAGGAATCGGCAGCTACCGCTTTACAATTCTGATTGCGGCGGCCGCGTTCCTCTGCTATTTCTTTACGTCTTATCGGATCGATGAGAATGAGCAGACCATCGGAGTGATTGCGCTGCTATCGATTCTCGTCGGCCCGCGTTGGTGGTCGGTGTCGGCATGGCCGTGGCTGATCGTCCTGGCCACGATGCTAATCACTCTTGCGCAACGGCCCATCGACGTACCTAACCACCACTTCGTGATGACGTATGTCGCAGCGGCAATCATACTGACCTCGCTTGTTCCAGCCGCCATGCGCTCGGAGACACTTTGTGAAAACGCTCGCTGGATGTTGATCGTTCTGATGGCGTTCGCAACGGTGCAGAAAGCACTGTCGCCGACGTTCCGTGATGGATCTTATCTGGGCTACGAGCTGGCACGTGGAGGGTTCGCGCGGCCGATCATCCCATTGCTCGGTGAGCCGTCGAAGAAGATGTTTAGCAACGATGAGAAACTCGAAGAATTCCGTTCGCAAGACCCGCGGGAAGTTCCATCGGTGGAACTGGAACTTCCGACAAGCCGATTCGTCCAAGTCGCTTACGGATTCGCAATTGCGATTCTGGCCATCGAGTTGTGGCTGGCCGTCATGATGTGGATCGCGCCAGGCGCGCTAGTGACACATTTATCACTCATCGCATTCATTGTGTCGTTGGGAGTGCTGCGCCAGGAGTTCACGTTCATCAGTGTTGTCTCGGCAATGGGACTCATGGCGTCTGACCCATCGCGCACGGTGCTGCGCGGTACCTATGCCACACTGAGTGTGCTGACGGCGGCGGCCATCCTGAAAACTCTCAACTGAGTTTTCATGCACGCCGCATAATCGTCACAATCATCGCTAGCTGCACAGTTTCAGCGCTCGGCATATCGCAAAGCGTCAGCGTATCGGGAATAGTTGACGTCAAGAGAGCGAGGACTCATACTGCAGTGCTGATCTGTTGCGGTTCCCCGCCGCGGCGAAAGTCGGTGTTCTCAAATGATTTGCGCTTGAATCGACTTCCACTCAACCGACCTCTTTGTTAGTGACTGTGATGTCAGAGCAAGTCCAAGAGTTAGTTTCTCAGCGGTCCGAGCTACCGCTCGCGGCGGCAAAGATCTATTCCCAACCAGCGGGTCCCTGGAAGTCGGTGATGCGGCATAAGCTGATGGCCGCGAGCTGCTTTCTGGTCATTTGCACGCTGACGGTGTGCGTGATTCTCTTCTACCCACGCAAGTACCATTCGGTGACTAAGCTGTTACTGCGCGACGGTCGTGAGAACGTCACGCTCGACCCCACGGCCTCAACGGCGGGCGACACTCAGACCGTCCATCGCACGCGCGAAAGCGAAATCTTGACGGCGATCGAAATGATGACCAGCCGCGAGATTTTGCAGGGCATCGTTGATCAGCTGAGCATCGAAACGGTCTTAAGTGGAAAGCTGCCTGGTGGCGAGAAAACCGAGTCGAATTGGTTTGCCCGCACCATCGGTTCCCTGAAACAGACACTCAAGAATATCGATCCGATCGGCGAGGCCGAGCTGGCACTGATCAAACTGGAAGGCAATCTAGAGATATCGGCCCCGAGCGAGGCCGGCGTCGTGACGGTTGAGTATCGCGCCGATACGCCCGAAGTTGCCCAAAAAGTGACTCAGGAGTGGATCGAGTTGTTTAAGCAGCACTATCTAAAGTCGACGCGGACGCAAGGCGCGTTCGACTTCTTCGCTGAGCAAGAGGAGTCGCTCACCAGTGAACTCGCATCGGTGCGCGAAGAGCTCAAGAACAAGAAGAACGAATTCGGGATTGTAACCGTCGCGGGCCAGCAGGGCATTGTCGAACAGCAGATCCAGACGATTGAGTTAGAGCTGTTGGCTGTCGATGCGAAATTGCATGAGTCCGAGACGCGTGTGCGGTCGCTAACCTCGTTGTCTGAATCGATCGAGCCTACGCGCGTGACTCAGGACGTAACGGGCCTTCCCAACCAGGCACGCGATAGCATGCGCTCGCGGTTGTACGACTTGGAAGTCGAAGAGAAGCGTCTCAGCGCGATGTACACTCCCGATCATCCGTTTTTGGTTGCCGTCCGTGAACAACTGCAACGAGCGTCCGAGGCAGTGGACGACGAAGAAGATGATCGCAAGGAAACCACGCGTGGCCTGAATCCAACGCGACAAGTTGTCGACGAGCGACTGGCGCTGGAACAGGCCGAGGTTCACGCGCTCAGTAAGAAAGCCGAGGCGCTAGAGACACAGCGGGATACCCTGCTGCAAGAACTGGCGGATCTCAATCGCCACGAACAAGTCGTTTCGATGCTCGATCGAAAAATCGAGATCCTTGAGGACCGCTATCGAGCCCATTCGATGCGTTTCTATCAGGCTCGGCAAGATCAAGAGATGGAAGAGCAACAAGTATCAAGCGTTAACGTTGTCCAGCAGCCGTCCTTGGAGCAGCGACCGGTCACACCGCGAAAGAAGATTTGTGCGCTGCTTGGTCTTTTCGCCGCGCTGGTGACTTCGTTCGGCTTACCGATGTGGGTCGAGTCTTACCGTTTCGATGCTCAACGACAGAACAATCAGGCGACCTTGCTGCCGAGGGAAGCCAAGCCAAGATTGGCAACAAAGCTGGCTGAGTAATAGTTCTACACGGCAATGGCATTTGGTCCGTGAGGAACTTCGCAGCATTGACGCCGCACTTGAGGCTCTATTTCGGCAAGCATGCCAGTAGAAGATGCGTGGAATGCATGAGTGACACCACCGCAGTACTCACTTCTTCAGAAGGGGATACGACTGCTCGCATCTCGTATCGGCCGAGTCGTTCGACGGTCAATCTCGGGCTGGCGGCGCTTGTCGATCAGTCGGTGTTCAGCTTGGGCAACTTCGCATCGACCGTCATCGTGGGCAAGTTCGCGGGCGATACGGAGTTAGGAATCTACGCCCTGGCGATGGCCACCGTCTATTTGGCGACAGCTTTTCAGCGCGCCCTGGTTGCCGCACCTTACACCGTTCAGGTGCAGCGCCTGACCGGCGAGCGACGCTCTGAGCGGCGCGGGTCGGCACTTGTGCAGGTGCTGATCGTCACTACGATCCTCTGTCTGCTGGTGGCAACGTTGCGAGCCGTTGGACTCGTTCAACTTGGTGACTTCCGTGTCAGTGCGTTGCTACTCGTGGCTCTGACCGCAAGTTGGGGACTGCGAGACTTTTGGAGACGCATACTGTTTGCTGACCTGCGTTTCGGCGAAGCGCTTGCGCTAGATGGCCTGGTGGTGGGAGCGCAGCTCTCCCTGTTGGCTTACTACACCTCCAACCAACTACTATCCGCGACGACTGCGCTGCAAGCGGTCATCTGGCCGTCCGCAATCAGTTCACTCGCGTTTTTCCTGTTTCGTCGCCGTCAGTTTCGCATCAGCGCAACCCGACTCAGCAGTGATTTTCGCGCGAGCTGGCGATACGGACGCTGGTCGACGTTGACGGAGGGCATCTTCGCGGGGCAGGAACTGGCGATCCAGGCGTTGCTTGCTGCCTCGAGCAGTTTCGCTACCACGGGTGTCTACGCGGCGTGCATGTCGATCGTCAAACTCACCAATCCGCTGGTGTACGCAATCGGCAACCTCGTCGGTCCACGCACCGCGCAAACGCTACATCAAGAGGGGCCACGCAAGCTCGCCACCGGCGTCAACCGCGTAGCGTGGTTTGTTGCTGCCTCAATGGCCGCTTACCTGGTCGTTGTTTTCGTAGCCGGCGGATTGATGATGGAAATGCTGTACGGCTCCGCTTACGCGGATAAGCACTGGCTGCTTGTCATCCTATCGCTCGCGGCAGCTTTCACGGCGCTGGGCATGGCCCCGGCCAAAGGCATCTCCGCGATGGAGAAGCCGCAGCTAAATCTGATTGCCAACGCGACTGGCTTCGCGGTCGTGATCGTGGCCGCCTGGTTGAGCTTCCCTGCCTACGGTGTGTACGGGGTTGCTACGAGCATTCTGGCAGGTGCCGCGATTTGCTGTCTGTGCAAGTGGGTGCTGTTTCGCGCTTTCCTGGTTCGCTATCCCCGCGCTAGCGAGGGCGTTTGAATGTCCGCGCAGCCCGCGATCGCCGACCAGACGTCTCGGTTAGAGCTATTCTTGCTCTCGGCCGCGATTTGGGCGATGTGCCTGGTCACGTTTTCTATGCCCGGTCGCGTTGGGCCGGGGGAAAGTGGCGGGCTGGATATAGTGGCACTGGCAAAGCTCGCCGTCCGTGGTGGCGTCCTCCTGTTTTTCTTGCTGGCCTGGCGACAACACACCGAGTTCCGTCGAAAACGTTATATCCTTTGGAGCTACTTCCCGTTTCTATGTTTCCTCGTGTGGGCGTTTCTGTCGGTCACCTGGTCGCCGCTAAAATCTGTCAGTATTGGGCAAGCGATTGGCTTGGCATCGCTGATTGCCCTGTCCGCTTGGATTGCCATGAGTTGTCGCACACGCGCGCATGTGCTGCTGGTCGTGAATCAGCTCTGGCTGGCGCTGCTCGCTTATAGCCTCATCTTGCTGGCGATCCACGTGGTGCGACCCGACGTCTCAGGTCTTGACCGATCACTGCAGATTCGCGGCGCCAATGGGATGGTTCATCCAACCTACGCCGCGGCAACTTCGAGCTTAGGCTTTCTACTCACACTGTTGCGCCCAAAGTTGCAGCAAACGTTCGAATCGAAGTTCAGTTTGCTGATTGGTCTCGCTGTGCACGGCACTTTGCTGTTCCTCTCCAATAGCCGCACTGGGCTAACCATGACCATGCTGGTCTCGACGATCATCTTTTTTCGGTTTTATCCGAAGCGATTGCACGCGCTCTTTTTGCTTGGCGCTGCCGGGCTGGCGTGCTTGTATTTGCTTGTGGACCCTGGATTCACCTTGCAGAATCAATCGCTACGTGGCAGCACGGAGTACCTCACGCGAGGGCAGTCCACTAAGCAACTCACGCATCTGTCGGGTCGTCTGGAAATGTGGAAGGCGGTGTGGGAGCAGTTTGAAAAGTCGCCCCTGATCGGGCACGGCTATTTTGTGACTTCTGAGAATGGTAAACTCGACGTCTGGGAGCGCCGTACCAACCACACTGCACATAACTTGGTGCTGCAAGTCTTGGTGTCGACCGGGCTGGTGGGCGCGATGATTTTCCTGGCGGCGTTTTGGAGGGTGGGCTCCGTGATCGGACGACTGCGTTGGGAGAATGCGACCGCCCGCGGTGTGCTGGTCCTGATCGTGCTGATCTCGCTGTGGTATCTCGGGTGGTGTCAAAGTTGTATTTCGTTTATCGGGCCGGTTCTGCCCGAATCGGTCGTCTTCTTCTTGCTGATCGGACTCGGCATCGGGCAAGGTGCTCAATCGCTGCTCTCAGAGACTCGTAGCGTCGAGGCGCTGGCCACTTGATGAAAGTCCTGTTCTGCCATAACTACTATCGCGTCCGCGGCGGCGAAGATGTTTCGTTTGAAGCCGATGTGCAGATGCTGCGCGACTATGGCCACGAGGTGATCACCTTCACACGCGACAATTCCGCGCTCGCCGGCGTAAGTCGTCTGCGGACGGCCCGGCAGACCTTTTGGAATCGCGAGACCGAACAGGAAGTCGCCGACCTCATTCGAGAGCATCGCCCCGATGTGATGCACTGCAACAACCTGTTTCCGCAGATTTCGCCCTCAGTCTACCGAGCAGCCAACGACGCCGATGTGCCGGTGGTGCAGGCGATCCGCAACTACCGCTATTTCTGTTCCAATGGCACCTTCTATCGTGACGGCAGGGTGTGCACCGATTGCCTTGGCAAAACGGTGGGAGTGCCAGCGGTGCTGCACGGGTGCTACCGCGATAGCCGCTTTGGGAGTGCCGTCGTGGCGGCGATGCACGCCTATCATCGCTCGGCAAAAACCTGGTCGCGACGCGTCGCGATGTTCTTCACCCCGAGCGAGTCCGCCAAAGGGATCTGCGTCGAGGCGGGTTTCCCGGCTGATAAGATCGCAGTCAAAACCAACTTTGTCTATCCGGACTATGGCCCCGGCGTGGGCGATGGCGGCTTCGCACTTTACATCGGCCGACTCACGAAGGAAAAAGGTACCCAGACGATTCGCGAGGCGTGGACCGAACTCGATCCGCCACTGCCGCTGAAGATCGTGGGCGAAGGTGAAATCCGTGGGCTCAGCGATACCAATGGCAAGTTCCCCAACGTGGAGATCCTCGGCAAGCAGCCAATGGAGACGGTGTTGGAGCTGTTGGGGCAGGCGACCTGCTTGATCTTCCCCTCGCGATGGTACGAAACCTTCGGTCGGACGATTGCCGAAGCATTCTCGCGGGGTACCCCAGTGATCTCCAGTGAATTGGGAGTGATGTCTGAGCATGTGGAGGACGGAGGTACAGGGTTCCTGTTTCCCGCCGGCGACGCGCGCGGACTCGTCGAGCAGATGGACCGACTCGTTAGCGACGCGACCGACATCACGCGCATGCGTGAGCGTGCTCGCGAACGTTTCTTGCAGAGGCACACGCGCGAGCGCAGCTACGCTCAGCTCCTGGATATCTACCAAAAAGCGGGAGTCGTCGCGGCCGCGACTGCCACCCAGCCCGAAACGGTGGTTACGCCGCGATGAAGCTCGCTCGTCATCTGCCACGTTTTCGCCGCGCTTACCGTGCACTGGACGAGCTAGCAGCCCGCGAGCAGTGGAGTCGCACCGATCTCGAGCAGTTCCAACTTGAGCAGATCAACAAGCAGTGGCAACTTGCGATCGCACACGTGCCCCACTACCGCAGCCTGGCCTCACGCGAAGCGCTACCGCAGAGTTTTGACAGCCTGGCCGACTTTTCTCAACAGGTACCAATCCTGAAGAAAGCGGAGGTCAACGCCAACAGCGAGAACTTTCTGTCCGACCAGCGCGCTGAAGGCAGCTGGCATCGGACAGGCGGCTCAACGGGGCAACCACTCAAAGTCTTTCGTTCGCACGATTCTCACTGCCGCATGCTCTGGCAAAAGTACCGAATGGAACAAGCGTGGGGAGTCGATTTCTTTGATCGCAAGGCATTCTTATGGGGCCATGCGGCCTCGTTCGCGCCAGGCTTGGCGGGCGTCAAGCAACGACTGACGCAACCGTGCCTGGACTGGCTTCGCAATCGGATTCGATTGAACGCCTACCAACTCGGCCCCAGCGACCTGGCACGTTATCTGGATGAAATCGCGCGACGCAAGGTGAAGGTGATTTACGGCTATAGTTCCGCCGTGACGCTGCTCGCAGCCGAGGCACAGCGGCAGCGTCGAGAACTCCCGGAACTGAAGTTGGCGATCCTGACCGCCGAGCCGGCCGACCCTGAGATGCTCAAGACTTGCGAAGCGGGGCTCACGGCCAGCGCAGCGATCGAATACGGCAGCGTCGAGTGCGGCATCATCGCCACCGGAATGCCCGACGGAACGTTGCGGGTTCGTGAGGACGCGATCTACTTGGAA